>QJWJ01000151.1 GCA_003235365.1 Deltaproteobacteria bacterium | reverse complement strand
CATCGCTTTTGGCGAGCTGGTGCTCGACGCCTACCTGCAACGCGTGCCGCTGTTCGCCACCGGCTACTACCGCACTCCGAACATCCACTACGACCGCGTGAGTGGCAAGGGCAAGCCCTTTCACTACTACGCCTACGGCGCCGCTGTCAGCGAGGTCGAGGTCAATCGGTTCACCGGGCAATACACCGTGCGCGCCGTCGACATTCTTCACGACGTGGGCGACTCTTTGTCTCCCCTGATCGACCAGGGCCAGGTCGAGGGGGGGTTCATCCAAGGCGTGGGGTGGCTCACCACCGAGCAGCTCGTGTGGAACGAGCACGGCGCGCTTTCCACCAGCGGCGCCTCGACCTACAAGCTGCCCACCCTCGCCGAGTGCCCGGAAACGTTTCGCGTCAAGCTGTTGACCCGCGCTCGCGAACCGGGTGTCGTCCACGGCAGCAAGGCTGTCGGTGAACCGCCGTTCATGCTCGCTTTCAGCGTCCGCGAGGCACTGCGAGCCGCCGTCGCCGCGTTTGGAAACGGCGGCGCGGTCGAACTGGCCAGTCCCGCCACGCCCGAAGCCGTCTTCTGGGCGATCGAGCATCAGCGCGCCAAGGCGTCCCAGGCGGTGTCGCCGAGCGCGGCACAGTAGGGGGCGAGAGCTTTGACCGTCGGAGGATGACGTTGCGATCTGGGGAATCGAGGGAGGAGCCGAGGCGGCGGGGCGACCTCGCAATTGCCGTGTTAGTTGTGATCGCTTGCGATTCACATGAGCCAGCAACATCGGCCGAGCCAGCGGTGGCGACCGGTCCAGTGGCTTCCGGTAAACTCGAGCTCGAGATGATCATCCAAGACAACGGGACCGGTTTGGCCGTGGATGAACGCTGGGTGTACTATCAAAGTTCGAAAATCGGTGGCGCCGCGACGTTCCGGGTACCCAAAGAGGTCAACACCCAGGTGCCTCCAGAGAAGATCGGGCCGTATCACGGTGATCCGGGCGGGCGATTGATCGTGAGCGACGGCAACGACGTGATCTGGGCGACGACAGATCCATTGAGCACGACCAAGGTGTACCTATACCGCAAGGACAGCGGAGTGACAGATGAGGTCGACCTGGGTGTCGCCACGTTCGCATTGGATACGGTGGTTTCCGGTCAGTACGTTGCGGTGCTGTCCGACGGTTGTGTGGGCGGATTCGTGGTCAACCGACAAACGCTGGAGCTCAGTCGAATCACCCGCGCCGAACGGGACGAGGAACGTCTTCCACACCAGGTTGCCCTTCAGGGGGGAACCATCTACTGCTCCTCACAATCGAAGCTGTGGCGCGTGCCCGCATCGGGGGGGGAGTTTGAGTTTGTTGGTGCTTCACCAATCCCCATCCGAGCGCTTTTCGATTGGGATGGCACGCATTTCCTCTACATCAGTTACCCGTCGCAGGACCACGGCGGACTACTGAACCCGTCCGCGTCGCCTCCGCAGTCAGTGGAACTTGGCGAAGTGAAGATCGGCTTTGAAAGCCCTTGTCTCTACTCCCCCAGGCATCGCACGCTCTATTGGCTGTCGCGCTATGGGCGCTCGAACCGACTCGTTCTCTACGAAACGGAAACGTGGCAGCGAATGTCCCTCGATCTTCCAGACTTCAGATCGCCAAGTACCGCCATCGCTCAAGATGACGACTACTTCTACTGGGCGGAGCACGGCTCTGCAAGCAACCGAGACACCATCTCGCGCACCAGGAAGCTCACCTTTGCTGAGGCTTCGCAGAAGTACTTCAACGTGGAGTGGAGTCCGGACCCCGTCGCCAAGGCGGAGGTCGAGGCCAAGATCGAGGCGATCGAATCGTCAAGCGCCGTCAGTGACGTGCAGGCGCCCACGTTGGACGGAGCCGCGGGAGCTTCGACGGCTGCGTCTGGGCTCTAGCTAGTTGTGCAGTCGGTGACTCATCCGTTGGCCGCCTCTCGAGCTGGAGCGTGCTGCGGCCACGTTTGGGGGCCGCGAGAGCGTTGACAGTCGGATGGTGCGGAGGATGACGTTGCGACCTGGGGAGTCGAGGGAGGAGCCGAGGCGGTGCGGCGGCGCCCGCCCTGCCGTTACCCCACCACAGTCCCCAACCGGTCGTGTTCGGTTTCATCGCCGCGACGCGTCGGGATCGCCCGCTCGGTAAGGGGCGGGGCCACGAGACCGCCCAGTACTCCGTTGCTCTGCTGCGGAAAGTTTGGTGGTCTTAGAAATGCAACTCCACACTATTTCACCGGGGATGATTTTGTCACAAGGGGCTTCACGAAACTGTCACACGATGATAGGAGCGAATCCCTATCGAATCGGCGGCGCTTTTCAGTGTCGCCGATGAACACATGCGCTTTCTGCCTCTTAGTTCGGCGCATGGCCGCAGAGGTGTGTCCGTCGCCCGCGCGGAATGGCCCCGGCGATCGCTGGCGGTCACGAGGCCGAAAGGGAACGCATGCGGCGAGCAGGACTGCACGAGAACGGCGAGGGGAGCAGCGGGCGTATCGCGCGGTTCGGCGGGGTGGCGTTGCTGATGGTTTCCGTCGCTTGCTCGAACGATTCCAATTCCAACCAATCGGGGCTCGCGGCCAGCACGGGTAACCCCACGGCCAGCACTTCGACCGCCGGTGGCACACCGTCGGGAACCACCTCTTCGACCCCGAGCGGGCCGAGCAGCGTCGTCAGCTCGCCGGGAACGGTTCCCGTCGCGAGCACAGCGACGCCGGTCAGTGGTAGCGCAAGCAGCAGCGGGGGTACGGCGACGGCCGCGACGCCGAGCGCGTCGTCTCCCCAACCGACGTCGAGCGGCGGCATGGGGGGTAACACGGGCAGCCCCCTCCCGCCGGGCGCCGGGGGCACCCTCAACTCGGCAGGCGGTAGCGCCGGTATGTCGAGCAGCGAGACGGACGCCGGCCTCCCGGAGCAAGAGCAGCAATTGCCGAGCTGCATGGGAGGGGGTCCGGGCCGGAGTGACTGCGGCGAGAATGCCGATGAGAGCTGTTGTGAGAGTCTGTTGGTTCCCGGGGGAACCTACTACCGCAGCTATCAGAACGACGGCAACGGCTCGTCGGGACACGCGGACGAAGCGACGATCAGCGACTTTCGGTTGGACAAGTACGAGGTCACCGTCGGACGATTTCGAAAGTTCATCGAGTACCTCGACGCTGGCGGTTCACCGCCCGAAGCGGGCAGCGGCAAACACACGCACTTGAACGACGGACAAGGGCTCGCCGACAGCGGACGAGCAGGCGCATTCGAATCCGGCTGGGACGAGAGTTGGAGCGAGCGGATCCCAAACGGCCCTGGTGCCGCCGAAAAGTGGAAGGGTCTGATCGCCAGCGGCATCACTGACGGCATCAAGGGCTGCGGACTGTACGGGACCTGGTCGGAGGAGCCGGGGGACAACGAGACACTGCCGGTCACCTGCACCAGTTGGTACGAGTCGTACGCCTTCTGCATCTGGGACGGAGGCTTTCTCCCCTCCGAGGCCGAGTGGAAGTACGCGGCCGCCGGTGGCGACGAGTACCGCAAGTACCCGTGGGGGAGCGACGACCCCGGAACCAGCAACGAGTACACGATCTACGATTGCTGCTACCCGAACGGGCAGTGCAGCGTCCCCTCCGGGCGCGACACCTGCACGGGCGTCGTGAACATCGCGCCCGTGGGTTACGCTGCGCTCGGCGTCGGTCGCTACGGTCAGATGGACCTGATCGGCAGTGTGTGGGAGTGGCTCATCGACCGCTACGGCAACTACGTCAACCCCTGTGAGGACTGTGCACTAATGAGCGCCAACACGTCGAACCGAGTGCTGCCGGGCTCGGGCTTCCATACGGGGTCGTCGTTGGGCGGCACGTTGCTCTACTCGTGGAATCGTACCTCCGTTTCGTTCAACGCCGACAACTACCGGGGCGACTATGCGGTCGGCGTTCGCTGCGCGCGTTCGCCTTGATGGGTCACAGCGTTCCGCTCGGCAGCACCCAAGGCCCGCTCCGCTCGTCGGAAGTTCCGAAACCGCACCGCCACGCGGCGGTTGCCCTTGGCGGCGCCGTCCGCAAACGTCAGTTCTCAGCGCTTGTCTCTGGGGAGCGTCGGCCACAAGCCATGACGACTGTGGCCAACGATTTCTCGGTTCTTGGCCACCGTTAATCTCACGCAGGATACGTGGCTCGGCTTTCGGGCATTGGTTTGTTCGGAACGATGGCGGTCGTGGCTGGAGGCTTCCACCTATCGTTTTTTGCGTTCCACCGCGTGCTGCGTGTCCGGCTCCGCAGCTTCCAGAGCCGAGAAAAGCGACGCGAATTTTGTCTTGCTCGGTTCGGAGCGACAAGAAGTGAAACGAAAGGGAGCGTCACAACGCATGAGACGATTGGGGACGTTGGGTTCGAATCAAATCTTCTTCTCCGATCGAAACAGCGGAGGATTTTCGGGGGCAAACCGTCAGCGTGGGAGATACGGACGCGCTTGTTGGCACTGGTTCACTCCTACCCATTGGTGATCTCGTGCACGACGCGTCGCGGCGAAGGGCTACGACATGTACATAGGAAAATTGCGACTGACGAGCTTGGTACTGCTCGCGGCAGGCTGCTCTGGCGAACTGGGCGACGAACCCGCGGGAATGTCGCCGGGTACCGACAGCACCGCGCCGGGAGGTGCCGGCTCGACGATAGACCCAAACACTGGGGCACCGATCGACCCCCAAACGGGGGCCCCCATCGATCCGCTGACGGGCATGCCGACTCCCACACCGTCCGGCGTTCCCAGCGCCGGTGGTCCTGGGCCTGACAGCACGTCGGCTCTCCCCCCGACACCCCCCCCGCTCGGTGAGTGTTCCGAGCCCGTCCCGGTGACATCTCAGATCCCGCGGATGACCAACGCCCAGTACGACCGAACCATTCGGGACCTGCTCGGCGTTACCGGGTTGACCAGTGCGGGGAACTCGCCGCCGTCCAGTTTACTTGCGACGGATCAGGCGGGCGATTTGACCGCTCTGGCTTGGTCTGGCTATCAGAATGCGGCCGAGCAACTGGCGGCTCAGGTCATGGCGGATCCCACGGCGAAGCAGCGATTCATGAAGTGTACACCCACCGGGGACGGTGCCGAGTGTTTGCGAGAGACCGTGCAGACCTTCGGGCGTCTTGCCTACCGCCGCCCGCTGTCCCCCGAGGAAACGGCCGACTTCGACACGCTCATCGCCAAAGGGCCGCAGATCACGGAGAACGGGACACCCGACGAAGTCGCCGAGGTGGTGCTCTCTGCGTTCTTGATGTCTCCGTCGTTCTTGCAGCGGGAGGAGCTGAGCGAAAACAGCGACGGGGCTGACGCCTTCGTGCTCACGAGCTACGAGGTTGCGCAGCGTCTGTCGTACATGTTGTGGGGTTCCAGCCCGGACGAGGAACTGACGGCAGTCGCTGACGCCGATCAGTTGCAGACCAAAGAGCAGATCCTCGAGCAGGCGCAGCGCATGTTGGCGGATCCGAAAGCGCGTGACGTCGCTGCGGAGTTTCATCGCTCGTACCTGGGGTTGACGGTCAACAGCCGTTGGGACTCCACCAAGCAGAAGCAGGCCGACGCGTTTCCGAATTGGGTGGATGGTGTCGTCATCGACCTGATCAAGGAGACCGAGAACGTGTTCGATGCGGTGTTCGCTGCGGGCGGGTCGTTTCAGGACCTGCTGCTGACCAACACGGCGTACGTCACGGCGAAGACAGCCCCGCTGTATGGGCTCAACGCTTCTGACTTCGGAACGGAGCCGATGGCCCACGAACTCGATGGGTCCCGCCCGGGGTTTTTGACTCGCGCGGGCTTCCTCAGCGCGTACTCGTCACCCGACAGGACGTCACCGATCTTGCGTGGCGCGTTCATCACTAAGGAGATCTTGGGTATCGACCCGGGTACGCCCGACCCGAGCGCGCTCAATACCCCGCTGCCGACGGGGCCTGGCCTCGACACCAATCGCAAGCAAGTCGAGGAACAGACGAAGAACGGCACGTGCGCCGGATGTCACACGACGTTCGTGAACCCGCCAGGGTTCGTGCTCGAAGCGTTCGACACCTCCGGTGCGAAGCAAGTCATGGAACGTGACACGGGCGCGCCGATCGATACCGTCGCGGACGTGCGGTTCGCCATCGACGAAGATCCGGTGTCCGTCACGGATCCGGTGGACCTGATGACGAAGCTCGCGGCATCGCCGTCGGCGCAGCGCTTCTACGCGCAGAAGTGGGCCGGCTACGCTTTCGAGCGGTCGCTGTCGCCCTTGGACAAGTGCAACGTCGAACACATCACAGCCAAAGTTACTGCCGGAGGTTATTCGATTCAGAGCCTCATCTTGGACCTGACGCAAACCGAATCCTTCCGCACTCGAGCACTCGGAGCAACGCAATGAAGCGCAGATTCTTTCTTCAAGGCATCGGTGGCGCCGCGCTGGCCGCTCCCTTCCTCACGTCGTTCGTGGACCGGACGGCACGAGCCCAGACCCAGGCCCCGATTCGAAACATCATCTTCTACACTCACAACGGGGTCAACACGAACCTCTGGTTCCCCAAGATCGAAAATGGCCCGCTCACCGCAGAGGATCTGAGCCCCACGCTCTCGCCGCTGGGCGACGTCATCGACAAGATCCTGCTGCCTCGCGGGTTCAAGTCGTTCAACGCCTATACCGAGATCCAGTCGATTGATCCGCACGATCAGGCGATGGGCTCGAAGCTCACCTGCGCGGAGATCGACCCGGACAACAAGCGCTACGCCACCGCGATGTCCGTCGATCACGAGATGGCGAAGCAAATGAACCCGAACGGTGCCAGCCCGCTGATCTTGGCGGTGGGCCCCCGGAGTTCGAGCATCAAAGAGGTGCTGTCGTTCTCGGGTCCGATCGAACCGTACGTGTCCGAGGTCAACCCCGCTGTCGTCTACAACCAGCTCACCGATGCATTGAGCAACGCTGTGAGCGACACCGGCATGACCGAGCCGAACACCGAGGCCGACTACCGGATCCTCAGAGGGAGCAGCGTCATCGACCTGGTGAGTGAGGACTTGAAGCGCTTGCAGGGGCGCAACATGAGCACGTCAGACAAGCAACGCGTCGAGGCGTGGCTCGAACTGCTCAGATCGACCGAGCAGGGTGTGGTCTCACTCGCTACAGCGAGCTGTAGCACGTCGTTCGCTGCCGATACGCTCGGCGTTACCGACTCTGCCGTTGCCGAGGCAGGTACCGGCGGAGGCATGTCGGGCGGCGGGTTGACCACGCCGGGCAGTGCGAGCCTCACTCAGTCGTTCACCGTCGGTGGTGATATGATGCTCAACCTGATCGCCCTGAGCGCAATTTGCGACACCAATCGTTCGATGGGCATGATCTACCCTGGGTACGTGACGTTCGATTGGGATGGCATCCATCACAATCACGAACACCACGGCCTGTCGCATCGCAACGGAGATTTTCGTGTAGGCGCGCCCTGTGTGGCCAACGTCATGGCGCAGATCGGCGAAATCGACAATTGGTACGCCGGCAAGTACGCCAAGCTGGTCAAGTTGCTCAACAGCATCCCCGAGGGGGACAAGACGCTGCTCGACAACACTGCCACCATCTGGTTGCAGGAGCTGTCCGACGGCAACGCTCACAACCAGAACAACCTACCGATTGTGATCGCCGGCAGCGCGGGCGGCAAGCTCAAACAGGGGCAGGCGGTCAACGTGGAGGGCAACGACATCGGTCAGGGCAACAGCGAATCGAGCTGTCAGTCGGGTGAAGAAGGTGAAGAGAACACGCTCAACACCGGGTCATTCGGCGGCAACGTCCCGATCAACAAGCTGTACGTCACGTTGATGAATGCCTACGGCATGAAGGCAGAGGACGGCGGCGAGTGGACCAAGTGGGGCAAGTTCGACAGCCGTGGCGGCTCTGAAGCGGGGATCACCGATCCCGGTGAGGTGACGGAGCTCAAAGCGACGTGAGCGCGTCGAGCGCTGCGTGAACCAGCCGCAATTCAGCAAAGCCCCGAGTCAGTACGACTCGGGGCTTTGTGCGTTTTGGGAGCGCGTGTGATACACGGCGGCCGTTCGATCGTTCAGCCATCAGCTGCGCGCGCCGCGGAGCGCGCGTGACGTCGCGTCTTCGACACATTCGCCGCCACGCGCCGCTTCCAAAGGCGTGTGGCCGGCGATCCACTCGTCAGGGATCGACTCGCCGCCATTGAGCAGAGCGTGCGCCGCCGCGGTGAGATCGAGGGGCTGCATGTCCAGGCCGAACAACTCGGACAGCCCGAGTTGAACGCCGGCGCTGACCGCGTGCGTGGCGCGGATCGGTTCGAGGAAGGCCCTGCCGCCCACGCCGCTGCGCAGAAAAGCCGCTCGCGTCTTGGCGTCGCGCAGCTCGCGTCGGCATTCGTCGGCGTCCAGCGAATTCACTCCTCGGCATGTCAGGGGCCGAACGTCGTAGATGCTACACCGTCCCGAATCGAGGAACGGGCACGGGTGCTTCGGCGAGAAGCGCTGAGTGCTCGTCAATCCGCGCGTGCGCTCGTGAGCGTGCTGCAGACGCTCGGCAAGCTCCTGACGTTGCTCGTCGCTGAAGGTTCTCCGCACGTGCTCGATGATCGTGATCGCCTCGGCAGGCGTTACTCCGACGGATTGATGGCAACAATGATCACACCCGGGTTGGCACGCGACGCTGCCGTTGGCTGCTCTGTCAATCAGGCCATCGGCCAGCTTGGAGGCGAGGTCCATCGTGTGGCGGGTGAGCGCCACGACGCGCTCCACGTCGACACCCGCGTTCAGCGCGAGGTATGCGGTACTCGCGGCGGAGCTTGCCACGTCGTTCTGCCACGGCTCTTCGAATAGCGGGGCACTCAGCTCAACCCGCGCCGAGCCCGATGCTGGGTCCTGCTGCACCAACAGGTGTACCTTGCCCGACGGATCGCGACGGGTGGGGGCAGGGACGGGACCCTTCCCGCGCAGCTCCTTGGGGAGCGCGGCTCGCTTGCGCCCTTTGCCTTTGGCGCGTGTCATGCCGTCATTGCTGCTCGGCGCCCGCGCTGATCCACGCGGTCAACGCGGCGATGTCCGTCTGTGGAATGCACGGGTTGTCCAAGCAACCATCCGGCATCACGAACTCGCCGCAGTTGTGCTGGGGTAGTTGCACGATGGCGCTGTTCTCGGGATCGCCAGGGGTGACCAACGCCATCTCACCACACTGGGTAACCATGCGCGACGTCAGATTGCCGAACAGCTCCCCCTCGAGGTTGGTCATGTTCGGATCGATTCCGCCGTACTCCTCAGGGATGTGACACACGCCCCGCGCGCAGGAGCGGTCGACGATGTCCACGACTTCTTCGTAGCTCGGTACGGCTACGTCGACTGGACCCGCTGCAACTCCTCCGGCCCCGCCCATGCCGCCTTCTTCGGCGGGAGCGCCGCCAGCGCCGCTGGCCGAGGGAGCGACGCTCGCCGACGACATCGTGACGGACGCCGATGCATCAGTGGTTGGGCTGCTCGGTAGCGTCGAGGACGAAGCAGTGGCCGTCACCGTCGACGTCGTGGTCGGCGCACTGCTTGGCGAGGAGGGTGTCGAACTCGGCGTGCCGCTGGGATCACCCGAGGCCGTCAATGCTGGCATGTCGGTTCCGGCATCGCCATCTTCTGCGCCGCAGGAGCTGCACAGAACCGAGACGCAACCGAGCATGACAGTGAGCGAGTGGAGTGAGGGACGAAGCGGGGCGTGCGACATCTTCATGAGTACGGTGGGCGAAGGCCGCACGGTGGTGCAGCGCCTTCGGAGAGTTCACGTGCTCAGCAGCGTCGCAACCCGAGTCCGCAAAGGCAAGAGCACACGGTAGCAACTGACGTAGCCGTCGTTCGACTGCGATGACACGCAACAGCTGAACCCCGATCAGAACCAGCGATGTTTGCATTCTTTGTTTGGGGGCGGTCCGTTTCCTCGATGTGGTACGCGCTGCTGCAGTGCAGGTGGAGCTTTCTCGAACCGTTCGGGTTCGTCAAATGCGGGCCGTGGTCGAGTCGCGAATTGATCTAGAACCGCCCACCGCAGCAAGGCCGGGCCCCCAACGGTTTCGAGAAACCCCGACGATGACGCGTGATGCTCCCGCCCGCTGGGCCAGCCGATGGTCGACCCAAGTCGCGACGGCAGTGGTGTCGTCGTCACTGTTGCTGTCGGGGGCGCTGCGGCCGGCGCGAGCCCTGCCGGGAGGTGCGCCGACACCGGCGTGCAACGGCTGTCACGGTGGGGACAATCCGTTCGATGGAGACTTGGCGCTCGAGCCGTCAGCGCCGTTGTCGCCAGGTCAGCGTACCGAGTTTACGCTTCGAATCCGCGAAAGCCACCTGACGACCGCGGGCTTGTACGTCACCACGGGTTCGGCGGGAACGTTGACGGCGGGCAGTGGACTGCGGGCCATCGAGGACGACCTGGTTCAGTCGCGACCGATGAGCGGCAGCGGCGGTGTGGTGGAGGTATCGTTCAGCTGGACTGCGCCGGCAACTCCGGGCGGCGCTGACTTTCAAGTGTTCGTCCTCTCCAGCAACGGCGATGGAACCTCACAGGGCGATCGGTTTTCGTCTGCGACCTTCAGCTACGTCTGGGGCTGTGACGGCGTGCCGCTGTTCCTCGACATCGACGGGGACGGCTTTGGTGAGGACGCGACCATGAGCGTCGATTGCGACGTGCGCGACGGTTGGGCGACTCGTGGAGGTGACTGCGTCGATACTCGAGACGAGATCTTCCCCGGCGCGCCAGAGGTCGCGAACGGCAAGGACGACGATTGCGACGGCGAGATCGACGAGGGCATCCAAAGCGGACTGCTGTACCCCGACGCGGACGGCGACGGCTATGGCGACGTGTTGGGCGTAGGCCGTGAGGGTGCGATTGGGCAACCCGGCTATTCCGCCAACGCCGAAGACTGTGACGACACCGACCCCGACGTTCATCCGGACTTGCTCGAAGTCTGTGACGGCGTCGACAACGACTGCAATGGGGAGGTCGATGACGGCGACGGCGTGTTTGCTTCGTGCGGCATCGGCGCTTGCGCGCGGCGTTTGGAAGTCTGCGACCACGAGTGTGAGCCCGGTGAGCCGGGTGAGGAAAGCTGCAACGGTCTCGACGACGACTGCGACGGCGAGATCGACGAGGGCGAGCTGTGTGCCGACGGTTTGGTGTGTCGTGACTTTCGCTGTCGGGATCTCGGCGAGCCGCCGTCGAGCGCTGGAACGAGTGAAGCACTGCCTGTCGCCGGTCCCAGTCCCGACGTCGGAACGTCGGGGCCCGCGACCTCGATGCCGCCACCGCCCGACATGAGCCCTGTCCCTACCGACGCGACCGCGCCTCCCAGTGGTTCGGCGACCTCACCTGGCGTCGGTGGAGTCGCCGCGCCAGCGCCGAGTGTTTTGGGATCGGCGGACGAACCAGGCGCAGATCCTGCTTGCCGTATGGCCATCGAAAATCGCTGGCGCTCGCAGTGGTGCGTGCTGTCGACGTTGGTGTTGTCGGCGCTGGTACTGAGGCGACGTCGCGGCTCGAGGTGTTAGCTCGGGGGACCGCTACGATGGCGGTCGAACGAGAGCAACACCACCAGCCCGATCGATCCGCCCAACGCGGTGAGAAAGAGCCACGGCGGGATGCCCGCTCGCGGCTGGCTCTGGGCGGCGAGGAATGCCGCGACGATCTGTGAATCGCGGGGCGCACCGTCGATGACTTCGTTGCCCACGAAGGTCAACGGTAGGTGGTCGTATCCGGTCGAGCGATAGAGCTTTGCGTGCTCGGCCAAGGTTGCCGTTGCGCGCTCGGAGGTGAGGCACGTTTCGAACGCCGACACGTCGAGTGAGAGCGATCGGGCGTGGGTGATCCAGACGCCGTCGCTCAGCGGCTCTTCGAACAAGAGCGCCGCCATGGCGTCTTCTTTGCCTTGCTCTGCCGCGCACACCGCGGCGCGAGCGGTCGCGTCGGCGAGCGGGTGAAACGAAAGCGGGTAGTAGAAGCGGCGGAAGTGAACCTTGCTCGTGGAGAGCTCGACCTCTCGCTTCAATACGGGGTGCAGGCGGCGGCAGTGTGGACACTGAAAATCCACGAACTCGAACACGTTCAGCACGCCGCGCTGGCGAAGCTGCGCGATGGAATCGGGGATCGTCCGCGGCGGTGTGGCTGACGTCCAAATACTCGGCGTGTTGATGGCAATGGCGAACAGGGCCGTCCAGCCCCACCAGCGCAACGGATTGGATTGATGTTGACGGCTCACGGCCAGGTGAATGCCACTGATCCCGGCGGCGCACGCGAGCAGGTCGACCGCGACGCAGAGCGAACAGAACGTGCCGATGCCAAACGCCTGCAGCGCGAGCAGCCCGATGCCCACCACCCCACCGAATCCAGCGGCCCAGCCAAACAATCGCCGCAGCTGCGGATGAAACGTCAACGCGAAGACGAGCGCGTATCCCGCGACTCCCGCCGCGGGCACGAGGTGAGTTCGTGTGACGTAGCCGCCGACACTCTTGCGAACCGCGTCGCAGCCCGAATCGACGCCGCAGAAGGTTCGCGTCGCGGGGTCGAGGTACTGCAACAGCAGTGCCGTGCTCATTAGCAGCGCCAACAGGGACGCCGTACGCAACAGCGTCAACCAGTGTCGAAACTCACCAGGTGGGGAGCCCGTCGCTGAGGCGCTGTCGACAGACGATGAGCTGGTCGTCGGGGAAGTCACTGCTTTGGACCGAGTAGCAGAAATCGGCTGCCACCCGGGCGCATTCATTGACCGACGGGGAAAGTTTCGTCTCGCAATCAGCGCCCGACGAAGCACCGGGCAGCCCGTCGAGGCGCCCGGTGCTCGCTCTATGCGGTCCGTGTTGCGGCGCCGCGCAGCGGCGAACCGGTTCAGCTCGCTTCGAGACCCAACGCATCGACGACCTGCGATGCGTCTTGGTATTGCCTGGCCGGCAAGTGGTCACTCGTCCAGCGCTTCTCGGCGTCGGTGAACTCCGGTGTGTTGGCGCAGGCCTGGAGTACCTGTTCGCGCGACGCGGGGTAGTTCACGTGCCGTGCGAAGTGTTGTCGAAGTTTGGCAGCGTCCGGCTGTGTCGAGGGCAGCGAGTTCGCTCCTTGGTCGGTCGTCGAAGTCGGGGAGTTCTCGGGCACGGCGGCCTGAGGAGCATTGTGGGAGCAAGCAGCGAGAAGAGCAGCGACGAAGGCAGAACGAAACGACATGGATTTTCCTCAGTGGTTGGGGTGAATGGACACGGTGCGCACCGCGGCGCGACGAGCGCGCTTGGCGACCACCGCGCTTGGCGACCACCGGTGCAGGCACCGTGCCAACCGCGGGCGGCGCGTACTCGATGGCTCGTGGTACGGCATCGGGCTTCGCTCGACGGGGGGAGTGCCACGCGCCGCGGCCTCAGATGTCTGATCGGACATGTCCTTTTGGACATCCTGCCGCTGGTCATGTCTGATCGAACGCCGACCGTCGGTGGGATCGTCTTGCCCGGGTGAACGGTCCGTGCGAAGACCGCGCCATGGAAAGAGATGTCGAGAAAGACGTAGCGAAAGACCAATTCATCGCGACCTTGCGTCGGTTGGCGGACGCACTGGAGGCGTCGGAGCCGTTTCGAATTCAGGTAGCGAACCGTCGGTTCACGGTACCGAGTGCCGCGGCGCTGGTCATCGAGCACGAAGTGGACGACGGCCGTGAGGAGCTGAGCTTGGAACTGCAGTGGTCGTCCGTGTCCGACTGAGCGGGGTACATCGGCAGACGAACGCGCGCGGGGGCCCTGCCGACCTTGGGGGGTGGGCGAACGGCCGTCGCTGAGCGACCGACTTCCGCAACCAGGCGGTGCACCTCCGAGGAAAGTTGACCATTCGCAAATCCGTTCAGCGCATCGCTGTGGTCGATTGCCCAAAGTTGCGTCTCGAGCTCGGTGCTTGCGCGTTGCTGCTCAGACGATAGTGTCCAACGCTGCCTACAGGTGTGAAGTAGCCACAACAATTGATGCACGTCGCGCAGTGCGAAGAATGCCGCGAGCAAGGAGCGGTTCTCTGCTGCTCCGGTCAGCGCTGGGCGACCGCCGAACAACGTGGTCGCGCGTTGGCCAGCTCCCAAACAGTCGTAGCTCTCACAGCCGCTCATCCCCCTCGCATTGCGCTCGGCGTGGATCCGGCAATCGACGCCATCACCCAGGTGCCGACAGCGCTCCGCGGCTGCCTTGTCGAAGGCAAACAGCGCCGAGCGATCGAACGCCAGTGCCACGCAACACAAGGCGACGCAGTGTGAACAGTCCGCGGTGAGTCGCGAGCGCATCCTGACCTGCCAAATCGCCACGGGGGATCGGCCATTGCACGACGGTGGCGCTGCGTCGCGGTGGCTACCCCGCCGTTCGCAGGGCGTGCTTCGGGGCTTTCTGAGTGCCGCAGATCTCCGGGATTGTTGCGTTCGCGCGCCGTTCTGGACCGCTGGTCCGAGGCCTTGCGACAATCTGCGTGGCGGCGCCTGGAAATCGCGCAACATTCCTTCCGTCACGCCCCACTCAAATGGACCTATGAACGCTTCTCCCCGGCAATCCGCAGATCTCCTCGAACGCGATCGCGCGGCCGTCGACGACGTTGCGCTCGTTCGCTACCAGGCGAAGTGGGACAGAACGCTGCAGCGGTTGCAGCGAGCGCACCCCGAGCGTTGGGCGGTTGCGGGCCTTTCGCCGGAAGAAGTGCGAGATGCGTTGACGCTGCGCCTGGTGGAGGTCGTGCGTGGGGATCGTGACGCTTACGGACACTACGACCACGACCGGCGCGAGTGGGGACTGTCAGTCGTCGTCGAGCACCTGTCCGCGCTGCGCAAGCGCTTCCGACTCGGTGCCACGCCAATCGACTTTCGCGAGGCGGTCGTCGCCGAACGGGGTGAAGGTCTCGAAGAACGCTGCCTCAGCGCCGAGTACGAGGTGGGTCTCGCGCTCGCCGAGCGTCGAGCCCGGCAGAGCCTCAGCGGCACGCAGCGGCGCTGGTTGTCCGCAATGACGCTCGCGGCCAACGCCGGCGAGTTCTTTCAGTCCAGCGACCAGCTGAATCTCAGCGCTGCATCGCGGCTGCTTGGCAAGAACCGCTCGTCCGCTCAGCGCGCCTATCGCGACCTTCAGGCTCACTTTGCCAAAGAGCGGGGCCGTGGCGACGACGACAGTTTCGACGCCGAGTAGTCCGCCAGTCGCCGGGAGCCGCTATGGGGCAATTTTCCGGCCTTTTCCAGTTGACGGTCGTATCGTGTATACCGCTCCGATGTCGGACCGGCCGAGTGTGCCCCCCTCTTCCGAAGCGTTGTGGGGTGCGTTCTGCGAGTCCGAGCGAACGTTGGGACCCCGCGTTGGAGTCCGAGACGAGTGGCGCGCTGGCAGGGCCCGCTACTGCGTCTGGGCGCTACGCGTCGACGATCCCGCCATCCGCCAGCGAGTCGCCGACGTCGCTGCTGCCCTCGGTGATTGGATCCGTCCGGTTCCCCTTGGGCAGCTGCACGTCACTCTGTTCGTCGCTGGGTTCCCGTGTGTGCTGCCACGGGCTGACGATGATGTGCCACGTCGCCTATTGCTCGCACAGGCGCGCGCACTGGGTGAGCGGGTGCGGGGTAGCGGTCCTGTTCGGTTGACGGTCGGGGCGGCGAACAGTTTCGCGACGGCGGCGTTCCTCGAAGTGCAGGATACTCGAGGTGCTCTTTCCGAGCAGCGGTGCGTCCTGGCAGCTGAGTTCTCGACCTGCGGGCGGCGGGAAATCCGCTTTGCACCCTACGTGCCTCACGTTACCGTGGGGACGTACGATGCAGACCACCCGGTTGTTCCAATCGCGGACGCGCTCCGTGACTTTCGGTCGCTGTCCGCGTTGCCGTTGGAGGTACGGAACGTCGAGCTGGTGGACTTCGACGCGAGTCTGGAGCACGCCCCGCTTCGAACGCTGCTGAGCGTCTCTCTCGTCACTGGAGAAGTGGTCGTCGCGGAGGCTTAGAGCCCTGTTGGGCGCGACTCTGCCATTTGGCAAGCACGAACCGTGCTCCAGGCAAGTCCAATTCGAGCGAAATCGACCGTTCGCCTGCCGTTCGGTTACCGGTTGGTTGCCTCGATGGACTGAGGTACGGTTGGGGCTTGGCAACCGGGGTGGGGGACCCATAGGCATTCAATGGACGCGCGACCCGTCGATCGGATCATGGAACCGCTGCGAGTATTCTTCTCGCACAAGCTAGCGGGTGCCTTGCTGCTGGTGGCGTCCACGGCGTTGGCTGTGTTGCTGGCAAACTCGCCGTGGTCCGCCCAATACTTCGCGTCGCTGCGGCTGACGTTCGGCGTGTCGTTGGGCGAGGTCGCCCTCGAGAAGCCCTTGATCTTGTGGATCAACGACGGCCTGATGGGTCTGTTCTTCTTTCACGTCGGGCTCGAAATCAAGCGCGAAGTCATGCAGGGCGAGTTGTCGACCGTGCGCAAGGCTTCGTTGCCCGCCATCGCTGCCGTCGGTGGCATGGTCGTTCCGGCGTTAATCTATCTACTGATCAACTGGGGCGGCCCCGGCGAAGTGGGTTGGGGGATCCCGATGGCAACCGACATCGCCTTTGCGCTCGGCGTTCTGGCGCTGCTCGGCGATCGTGTACCGACCGGCTTGAAGGTGTTCTTGACGGCGTTGGCCATCGTCGACGACATCGGTGCGGTATTGGTGATCGCCGTGTTCTACACCGAGGGTGTCTCGCTGATCAGTCTAGGGTTGGGCGGGCTGCTCTACGCCGTGGCGATTGGCTTCAACCGCCTGCATGTGCGAAGCAGTGTTGCTTACTTCGTGCTGGGCACTCTCGTTTGGGTTGCGTTTCTCAAGTCCGGTGTGCACGCGACGATCGCAGCCCTGCTCATGGCGTTCACGATCCCGTCGGGAACTCGCATCAACGGTCGGGCGCTCTTGCGGCGCCTGGACCGCTACGTGTCGGAGTTGCGCGATGTCGGCGTCCCGTCGAGCCGTCAGATGAACACCCCAGACCAAGAGCACGTACTCGACGAAATGGTCATCGACATTCAGCGTGCCGGCTCACCGCTGCTGCGCCTCGAGCACGCCTTGGTTCCTCTGGTCAGTTTTGTGGTTCTGCCCATTTTTGCGTTTGCGAACGCGGGCGTCGCCTTGGATGCGAGCAGCCTGCGCGCGCTCGTCGACCCCGTTTCGATCGGCATCGTCGCGGGCCTCTTCTTCGGAAAACAAATCGGCGTCACTTTGTTCACTTGGCTCGCCGTGCGCTTGCGCATCGCCGATCTGCCCGAGGGAGTCACGTTCAAAGGTGTCTACGGGGTC
Source organism: Deltaproteobacteria bacterium (assembly GCA_003235365.1). Lineage (GTDB taxonomy): Bacteria > Myxococcota_A > Polyangia > Polyangiales > Polyangiaceae > SZUA-265. The sequence continues at coordinate 8,843 of QJWJ01000151.1, read as the reverse complement.
GGTATGATCGCCGGCGTTGGTTTCACCATGTCCCTGTTCGTCTCCGGGTTGGCTTTCGACGAGCAGCTCTCCGAGATCGCCAAGGTGGGGATCCTCCTCGGGTCCGTGGCTTCAGGGGTGTTCGGTTGGCTGGTGCTGCATCGCACTCTAGCTCCCGCACGCGCGAGCGCTGGCGGATTGGAGTCACCGTCGCCATCGTCGCACCACGGTGTTGCGTAGTGCTTCGGCAACTGAAATCGATCGGTTGAAGTCCTGAAGGCGAGCGTCACTCAACGCGGGGCCGACCTGCTCTCGGTACGTCGGTGCAACGACGCGACGGGTGCGCTCATCCGCCGCACCTCACGGCTGCAGTGGAGTTCCAACGGTGGTGTTTCGAGAGGTTGCCAACTGGAGCACTTCGGGAGCGACCCTGTGACTGACATTCACACCAGGTGTCGCTCGGAAGGTACACAGTCTCGTCGGCTCGCGGCGGGTCGTTCATCCATCGCCTCCGAATCATGCGGAACCTCGCGGATCCAAACGAACCGTCTCACTCGTTTTCAAGTGGCTCGCCATGGAATGAATCCTGCTCTCGCAGTTGCGTGATCTCCTACGGATTGGTTGAACCAGCACGCGCCGCGCCTTCGAGCAAAGAAGCGCATGAAACGGGCTGGCAATCGCACGAGCCATACCCTATGCGGGCAACGCCGACGCCGACGTCGCGCCAATCTGGATTGCTTCCTTCCATGGCTGAGTCTTCGAGATCCCTGCCCTCGTGGCGTTGGTGGTTTGTCGCCGCGGCGGTGGCATTCACGGTCGCCGCACAGGCCTGCTCCGGCGCTGCGCTCGGGGAGGTGCGCGCCGTGGCGAAGACCACCGCGCCGCTGTTGTCGCTCAGTGGCGCGAAGGCTGGCGTCATCGACATGCTCACGTACAACGTGGCGGGCCTGCCGGCGTTCGTTTCTCCGTCTGATCCAGAGCGCACTTTGCCCCTCGTCAGCCCGCTGCTCAACGCCTACGATCTGGTGTTCGCGCAAGAAGACTTCGCCTACCACGAGCAGCTCGTGGCCGATGCGGGGCACCGCTACCAATTCGAACCCAAACCCGCCGACAGCGCATTCGTCGGCAACGGCTTGGCGACGCTGTCGAACTATCCCCTGGACGAGGTCATTCACGTTCCGTGGGAGAGTTGCAACGGCTACCTCACGGCCCTGAGCGACTGTCTGGGAGAAAAGGGGTTCAGCGTGGGGCTCATGCACGTGAGCCGCGGCGTTTCCTTCGACGTGTACAACATTCACGCCGATGCGGGGACCGACCCCGAGGACATCGCGGCGCGTCGCAGCGAGTATGAGCAACTCGCCATGTATGTCCAGCGGCACTCGGCGGGGCGAGCAATCTTGCTGGCGGGTGATACGAACCTCGACGGCGCCGACCCCGAAGATCGCGCTATCCTTCGCGGCTTCATGGCCAAGACCGGTCTGAGCGATAGCTGTCAGCAGGTGATCTGTGCGTCAGACGAGATTGACCGCGTATTCGTTCGCAGCAGTGACCGCGTCGACCTGCGCGCGATTCACTGGTTTGAAGATACGCGCTTTGTCGACGAGCGGGGACACAAGTTGTCCGATCACCCGGCTGTGGCCGTGCGCATTGCCTGGTCAGTGCGCTGAAAGGCGCTCCGTGGGGGTCAGGAATGCAGAAACTCTCCCAGCCGACGGCGTTCCGCTGAGTCGAGCAGCTCTCCCAACCACGCGTACATCTCGTCGGTCTTGTGAAATACGCGGCGGTGGCTTTGTTGCGCTTCCTTGATCAGTCGAAAGACTTGCAGCACGGATGTTGGTTGGTCTGCGCGATGGAGAATGGCGCTGCGCTCGATACGATTGCCTGTCGCCATCAACATAGCCGTCACGCTCTTGGCGACATCCTCCCCGAATAGCGGGCACTGTCTCCAGTCTGCGGCGATGACCAGTCTGGTCGGTTCCGGCACACCGTTGACCAACGCGCGAATGCGGTCGGTCATTGCCTGGACGTCTGCGATGCAGTGATAGCCGTGGGCGACCTTGATCTCGAGCAAACGGCCTTTGACGAGCTCACACGTATTCCTTGCAACCATGGGCGATCGAAATCTACATCGCGTCGTTAATTCCGGCCATGTATGGGTAGAGCACAGGAGGGAGCAACGCATACCATTGCCCACCTTTCGCCTACCGAGATTCCGGTGCGCCGCGAGCTCCGACGGCGGGTCCGCCAGCGACGCGCCGTGGCGTGTTGCGAACTGGCACGATTCGTCGACCGGTGGACTCGCTCGCTAGCGTAGGCGCTGGCTGATCCACAGTGCGTCGGCGTGCTGCCCGACGAGAAAGTCCGACAAGCGGTTGCGGGCAAATGCGAACCCCAACCAGAAGAAGCCTGGGTGGGGCGTCGCGCAGTCGTTGGGAAATGCGCGACCTGCATAGGCTTTGCGAACCTCGTCGATTGCGAGCCAGGGGAAGCGCGCCGAGAACCCCGTCGCCCAAATCACGTTGGTGATGCCGCAGCGCTCGATGTCGAGTTCACGAGGGGCGTCGTTGGCATACGCCAGGAGCGGCTCGTATGGTTCGAACTCGGGCTCACGCTTCGGGGGTGGTCTGCCGTTGAATGCCTCGAGCCCGTTGGAGCGGGACGTCAAATCTGCCAATGTCGCTTCATAAGTCTTTTGGGCATGCTCGATGTTGGTGGCGAGGTCGTCCCGCAACACCAGGCGCTGCGAGCCTTCCTCGATATCTTCGAGCCGACCGACGAGGCAGCAGCCGAGTCGGGCGAGCGAGTGATAGCTGATGGCCCGGTCGGCGCCGACCATGCGGACGGGGATGGTGTAGCGCTCCTTCTCGCCAACCATCCCTTTGGTGACGGTTGCAATGCCCGTCTCGATCATGGCCTGAACGATATCCATCCCGCGAAACGTGCGCGGAAGACCCGCCGCGCGGCTGGTACACAGGTAGACGTTTCGCCCTTGCCGAAGCAGGTGATCGGCGAGCTGCACGCCCGTTTGCCCCGCACCCACGATCAGGACAGAGCCGGGGTTGAGCTGCCCGGCGTTCTTGAACGTCGTACCGTCGAATTGCATGACGTGTGGGGGAAATCGGGTTGCGCAGGCGGGTACTTTGGGGATCTGGAGGTACCCAGGCGCGGCGACGACGTTCCGCGCGCGGAGCATGCCGTTGCGTCCGTCGTGCGAGCGCCAGGTGACGATGAGGTCGTCCCCGTCATCCGCCTTGGCGACGCGCGTAACCTGATGTCGAAGCCTGAGCGGCGGCTGTGTGCGCGCGAGATGGGCGTCCCAAGCCGCGACGACCGACGCCACCGGCAGCCCTACGGCGTCGTGGGGAAGCTGGTCTTCTTGGCCGTGAAGGCGATTCCCGGCGTGGGGTGTGTTCATCAAGAAGCCATCCCAACGTTGACTACGCCAGGCCTCGAAGGGGCGCGCATTCTTCTCCAGTACGACGTGTGAGACACCTTTCTCCAGCAGAATCATGCTCAGGGTGAGCCCCGCCGGTCCGCCCCCGATGACTACCGTGTTGACCGCGCTCGCCATTAATAAACCTCAATGCACCGTTGGTCGTTGTTTGTCTTGCGCCTTATCGGTTGGTGTGTCCGCCGTCTCAGTCTGTTTGTTTGTGCTCTCACAGGGGAATGCTAGAAGCGTGCGTTCGGCGTGGCACGGGTGGTGCCCGCTGTCAATCAGGCCACGTTGGCTATTGTGTATCCGAGTAGGGTGAACGGTCTTCGAGTCGGTGCGGTGCCGTTGCTGGGTGATTCTCAAATCAAGTCCGGGAAACTCCAGCGAAGGGCGGTGTCTCACACCGTGGCCCGCTCATTTTCGGTATTACGGATCAACCGACTCGAGTGATTCGCGGGGCCTTCGTTGAGCTGGCCGAAAATTGCCCCACGCCTAACCACGCTGTGGTGGGGCTCATCTCGCTGTGCGGTGTGCCATGCCAGTGTGATCTGGTTCACATCGAGAGGATTGTGAGTTCCCGTTCCTCCCTGCAAGCTCGGTGCGCGGCCAGGTCGACCGGACCTACTTGATTAGTCCGCCTGCGAAGCCAATGCTCCAAGCTTTCCCCCGCGGTGCGGCGGTTGGGAGGCTTGCTTCAAACGAGTTGCAGCTCGGGCCATCGTTGACGCCATCGTTTCGACGTGACGCGGCTTTGGAAGATCTCGACGGGGGTCTGCAAGGGGTTGTGTCTGAGCCGCAGCGCGAACAGATCGTCGAGGCCCAGCGGCGCAACGACGTCGAGGGTCATGTTTGGAAGGAGTCGTACACCCACGGCCGTTGCCGTTTCGGGCCACGTGCGCAAGCCATCCGCGAGGCTGCGATTTGGCAGCAATCGCACGCCGCGTGCGCGTTGATTGTAGAGATGAACGATCGCTTGGTTCGTGACTTCCCAGTGCAGCCCTGGGTTCGCCTGCCGCAACCGGGCAGCAAGCTCGGGCGGGTCGTTTTCGAGTTCAGCCTTTGAGTAGTACACGACGTCCACGTCGGAGTTGGGGTCGCGCGCGGACCGTCCCGTCAGGGTGTCCCAAACCGTGTCGCGAATGGCCCCCGCGGCGATGCACGCGTCTGCCGGCAACGTGCGCGCAACCGTGTACAGCGCATCCATCAGCCATGGCGTTTGGGCAACGATGCTCGTCAGCCGTTCGACGAGAACGGCGTTCGCGTGGTGATCGCTCGTCACCGGTCGATCACTTGGCGGCGGTGGTTTCGTCGGGCGGTGATCCAGTGACCTCACTTGCCTCGGTTACGCAGCGCACACCCAAGAAGCCGCAGCGGTAGTCGATGCGAAAGCCTCCCAGGCGCGCGTTCTTGAACAGCCCCGCGTCGCCGCCGTTCCACGCGCCGCCGCGCGCGATGCGAATGGGGCTCGCGGCGTCGGCTTCGGTGGTGGTGAACTCGAGCACGTTGCCAGCCAAATCGAGGATCCCGTCGCGGCTCTTGTCTTCGGGGTGTGACCCCACCGGGCAGCTCTCGCTCTGCTTGTGCTTGCCGGTCCAGCACAACTGCTCGTCGGGCGGTTCGTTCCCCCAAGAGTAGGCGCGCGCCTCGTCTCCGCTGCGGGCAAACCACTCCCACTCATCGACGCTGGGCAACCGCTTGCCGCGGTGGGCGCAGTAGGCTTTGGCCTGTTCGTACACGATGCACACCACCGGGAAGTTCTCTTTGCCCTCGTGGCCGTAGGTCGATTGCGCTGAGCAGTCGAGGCCGTCGGTCGTGCACGCGCCGGCGTTCACACACTCGGCGTACTGGGTCGTGGTGGTTTCCGTGACGTCCACGCACAGATCGGCAATGGCTTTCGGCGCCGCGGTTCCCGCGCGTTGAAACTCGCCTCCGCCTACTAGCGCCATGCCTTCGGGGCAACGCGGCGGCGGGGCAGGGGTGGTCTGAGCAGGCTGAGTTTGAGAGGCGGGTTTGCTTGCGGGCTGAGGCGTGGGCTGCGTCGCCGTAGCGCCGGCTGACGCTGAAGGCGCGGGGCGGGACGGCGCGGAAGTTGCTGGTGTGGTCGCGTGGCTGCTGGTTGGAGAAGAACTGTCGGGCGGCGGGTTCGCGGGACTTTCGCTGCCCGCAGCGGCGGCAGCAGAGCCACCACAAGAAGCGAGTGAGGCAATCGAACACGTCCAGACCGCGACGGAGCTGAGGCAACGTTGAAGGGGCAGCGGACAGGCCGGGATTGCGGGCTCTTGCATGAGTTTACTCCGTTCGGGGGGGCGATGGCGTGCTCGTGGGCGGGTTGGCTGCGGCCTGCTTGCGCCGTTCGCCCTGCGCAGTGCGGACCGGTTCGACGAGCGCATCGTGTAACAACAACGTCGCGGCCTCGTCGATCCATTCCGCCTGAACCACGACACCGGCCACGACGGTCAGCGGGCCGTCATAGCCGTCGCCCAGCGTCCACAGCGAGAAGACGCGACGATCGCCGGGTCGTAGCGGAAATACCAAGACCCCTTCAGTCGGCAGGCGATCGCTCCCCGGTGCATCGAGGTGAAAGCTCACGCCCTTCGAGTCGCCACCGAGCTGGGTCATCGCCGAGATCTTCATTCCCTCGCAGCGAATCGACGCCCACTCTTCGACGCGGCGCACGCGACAGCGCTGCGCCTTGGCCCCCACCGTGCGCGTCGCGGGCACGACGGTGGCGGTGTGCCATTGCTCGGAAGATGGGGCGGCGGTGGTCGTGCGTGGCCAGGTCAACGGCGAGGCGCTCGGCACTTGGTTCGACCGCTGTGGGTCGAGGTCGTGTCTCGTTACCAGCTCTCCGGGAAGTGATACCCCGGTCAGCAGCAAGCCGACGCTCGACAACGCGCCGGCGACGGCGGTGCCCTTTGCTAGCGAACGGAGCTTTGGTCTCGAGGTGAACATCGTGCGTGGGGGTTGCATCAGTGTGCTCTCACAGGTGTCATCCAGCTCACAGTATCTACGAGCCTACAGTGTCTTCAAGCCTACAGTGTCTTCAAGAACGCTACGAGCGCGGCGCGGTCGTCGGCACTGAGCGTGCCCGTATTGCCCATGCGCGTGCCGTTGCGTTCGACCAACTCTTCGAGTGTCGCAGCGCTGCCATCGTGAAAGTATGGCGTGCGCCCCGCCAAGAAAGTCAGCCCCGGGATCTTGTAGCGCGCGTCCGGATCCTCATCGAAGCCGTCAGTCAATGGGCGCAGCGGCAACGGGTAGGCTTTGCGCGTCGTGTAGCCGCTCGTCGGATCGTGGCACTCGGCGCAGCCGACCTCCTTGCTCAGAAACAGCTCTTGCCCGCGGGCTTGTTGGGGGTTCAACGCGGCCCCGTCGCGGGCCGGCGCGAGCAAACCGCGCCGCAAGAAGTCGAATACCGCGCGAGCGCGCTTGGTCAGTTCCTCTTTGGGCGTCTCGGGTATGGCGCCCCAGCGATGCAGTGCAAACCCCTTCAGCTCGCGGTCGACGATGGTCGGGCTCTCCGCGTGCCAACCGTAGGGCCCTTCTGCGTTCACGCGGCCCGCAAGCATCGGCGTGCGCCGCGCATAGCCTCGGGTGTGCGCTTCCTTCGGTATGGTGTGTTCACTGCCCACGAAGTTGACCGTGTCGCCATCTTCCGTCGTGAAGTTCGCTTCGTGCCACACGTGGCCATCGTCGCGCCCCTCGGGGTGGCACCCGGCGCAGCCGAGCCCGCCGCTCGTGGCAAAGTCCGTCGCGTTGTAGAACAACTTGCGCCCCGTCGCGCCGCCGGGGCCCAGGGGATCTTCGGCGAGCAAGAGGCGTGCAGTGACACCTGGTGTGACGGCGGGGCCCGTGCTGGGCGCGCTGGACGGTGGAGAGGGTGAGGGGGGTGCAGTCGGCGCGGGTGTGCCGGCTGAAGTCGCGGCACCCGTCGGAGCCGCCGCGGCGCTGCTGGCTGCGGGCGGCATCAACTGCACCTGAGCCAGGTCGTTGGTCGCGCCGCAATATACCCAAAGCGCATTTTCATCACTCGACAGCGCCATGCCCGCTGGCGCTGCACAGTGCTTGGCCAAGTGATACGTCGGGTGATAATCCGCGCCGACCTGGTAGTGGCCCACGACGGCCATCGTCGGATCGAGGGCCATTGCGTCCAACTCCGCAACCCGGTCGTCGCCCTCGCCGGCTACGAGCAACGTCTGCGTCGTCGAGCGATACAGCACAGCGCGCGGCTGTACGAACGGCGTGAGGCTCGACCCGGGCACGCGCGTATCGGCGCCGGAGATCAACTGCGTCGCCAATTCCGACTTCTGCTCCAGTGGCGCTTCGGGCCGCATGGGCGCCAGCGGACTCCAGTCATCGAGCCCGAGCACGTCCACCGTTGCCGCGCCAAACCACGAGTTCTTGCCCAATGCTCCCAACGCGTGGCGCGCCGCAAAGTAACGCTTGCCGTCGGGCGAGAGCGCGCCAGCGTAGCCCAGCGACGCGTTCAACCCATCGTGCGGGGCCCGCAACGGCGAGGCCGGCAGCGCAATTCGGCTCACCGCGCCGCCGCCATCGAGCGCCCCTTTCGTCAGCTCCACTTTCGTCAGAGCCGAGCCGACCAAGTGACTCACCAGTGCCCACTGTCCGTTTTCGTCGATGACGATCCCGCGCGGCTCGCGCGCCACGTCGTGAGACCAATCCACGGTCAGCTTCTGCAAGTCGACCCACGAGACTTGGCTCGTCCACGCGCTGCTTGTCAGGGCGTGGCTGTGGTCAGCAGTGATGGCGACGCCCCAGGCATCGCTCGGGAGCGCCACTTGTCCCGTGTTCTGGACGTGGCCGGATTCGAACTTCGCCGCCCAGAGCATTCCTGGATCGCGAATGGTCACCCAAAGCAGATCATCGGCCACGACGATCTGCGCGGGACGTCCCGGCAGCGATACCGATTCGACCTTCGATGACTCGCCGAGCGGCAGACTGACGACGTGCAGTTTCGAGGTGATCTCGTCCGCGACGAACAGGACCTTCGAGTCCGGCGAACGAGCGATGCTGGAGCCGCTGCGAGGCGTCGGCGCGAAGCTGGTGGTTGGTGTCGTGGTCGACGTGGGCGCGGGCGTGGTGGCGCCGGGCTCCGTCGCGGTGCTCGCTGCCGGCGGCACATCGGGCTTGGCCGTTTCCTTCTCGCACTTGCAGCCTACCGAGAACGCCACTGCGGCCACGAAGACCACACTGCTTCTCAGGAACTTGCATCTTCGCCCATTGCTTCGTGCGCCGCCGCTCCCGGCGGTTCCTCCAAGGTGGCGAGTGAAGAGCGCCGGCCCCCGGCCGAACGTGAAAAGCGGATGCAAGCGGTGGCCCTCGGAGTTCCACCCCGGCCGGGCCGGGAGCGCGCCGAGTATTGCAGCAAGACCCACAGGGACGCAACGCGTCGTGGGAGCGGTTCACG
>QJWJ01000242.1 GCA_003235365.1 Deltaproteobacteria bacterium | reverse complement strand
CAGTCGAAAGCTCGAGCAACGCGCGTTTGGCTGATATACAAACGCGCGGTCGACGCGAGCTTCGGTGCCCAAGAACGACAACGACGCCGTGGCGTACACGTTGTCGGCCGAATCTACAGCCACGCCGTACGCTTCACCAACCCGTCGACCGCGACGTCTCCTCCACGAAAGGTCCGTCCGACTTCCACAGCCGACCAGACGCAGGCAAATGAACGCATGAGTTTCGGCGTTCCCGCATCGCGACAAGAAGGGCAGCATGGCTGGCAACGAACTACGGTGCTCGCAGCTTTGCCGGTGGCGTTGCTTGCATCTCAGCGTTTCGCCCCCAACACGTGACCCGCCCGTCGTCTGAGCGTATGGCGCAGGAGTGGAGCGAGCCGACCGCAACTCGGTCGAAGGCAACGCCGCTCGGTGCGTCGCACCCGCCTTCGTCGTTCTCGCCCCAACAGCGCACGGCGCCGTCCGCAAGCACCGCGCAGGCGTGATTGGTACCGACGCTGACGTCGCGCAACGGGATTTCCATCGGTGCCGCGCCAACGAGCTCACTGTCGCCGGGCAAGAACTCATTCCAGCATTCGAGCTGAGAATCGTCACGACGCAACCCACAGCTCAGGAATGAGGCGTTGCTGACGTGGCTGAACGCACTCTGCGAGGCTGGGTTCCAAGGCTCCGGCTCACCGTCCCCCCAACAGACTATCTCGCCGCTGGGGGCCGCCACAGCGCAAGTCGTGAAGCGTGCGTTGCTCACTGTCGAGAAGGAACGATCCTGTGGCGGCAGACTCTGACCTTCGTCGTTCCTGCCCCAGCACTGGACCAAGCCGTCGCTCGAACGGACGGCGCACGCGTTGCCCGAGCCAGTGCTGATCTGGGAAAACGCGACGTCGGGAACGTTGCGGATCCCATCCGCGCCCAACCCCCAACAGACCGCCTTGCCATCGGCGGCGCGCAGCCCGCAAACGTCGAACTGCCCCGCGTCGATGTCCAAGAACGGCTCGCTGGGTGCCGACGGAAAAGCGTCGCTGCCCAAAGCACCCCAGCACCGGGCCTCTCCCCCAGGGTCCAGGATTACACAAGTGTGGTTGCCCGCCGCCGTGACCGCGACTGCCCGGGAGCCTGCCGGGATCTCCACACCGTCCGCGCGACCACCTGTGCCGTTGGTGCCGGTGCAAGCGCTTGCCGCTGCGAGAAAGAAACCCAGAGCGCAACCAGCGGGACGAGCGAGCATGAACCCCCAAGCTACCAAGCGGTCTCCGAATGGTCAAAGCCCGAGGCGGCGCGAACCGCGACGGCGGCCGAGCCGTACGGCTCCGACAGTCTCGACATCCAGGTGGTGCGAGGCAGCTCAGGGCGTACCTGCGTCGTGGACCACGTCGGCTGGCTCGCTTTGCAAACGGGTGAGCAGCTCCGCCAAACGTTCACACGAATCCCGCACTGATTGTTCACATGCGGATTCCATGAGCGACGCCGCAAACCGCACGTCCGCAGGGACGTCGCGAGATTCGGTGTATACGGACCCCAGGCGATGACACGCAACCCCAATTCCGTCGTCGCAGCCGCGCTGCAAGTGATGGATGGCCTCCTTCCGAAGCCGGCGGTCCTCGTTGAACTCGAGGACGTGACTCGCCACGGCCAGACACGCTGGAACGTAGCCCAGACGACACGCGCGTTTGAGCTGCGGAACGAAGCGACGGGGAAAGTTGGGGAATGTCTGTGCCGCGCGCGTTGCCTCGAGAACCGTTCGCACATAGCAAACGAAGCCATCGTCGCCTTCGCAACTGCTCGCGCTCGACTCGGGCATGTGGGTTGCCGACGCAGAACTACAAAGGTCGCGCAAGGCGCACGCAGGCGCGAGTCCGGCCTGGCACGCTACCCGCGCGGGAGAGGTGATGTCCACACAGGGCGCCGGAGCGCCGGAACGCAGCGCTTCGTCGAAGAAGTAGACGGCCTCGAACTCGCAGCCCACCATGACCCCGTCTCTGCAGGCAAGACCCGCCCAGTACGTTGGATCAGAACGCTGCTCCTTCGCCCAGCGCGCCCGCTGGTAGCAGGCCATGCCGATCCCCGAGGTGCAGTAACCTTCCAGCAGCCGCGTCGCCGCTTCGACGTCGGTCTCACGAGCGATGACGGCGAGTCGTACACACGAGCGTTCGAGACCTGCGCTACAGGCGCGCTGGGCAGCAGCGGCGTCGTCGAACAGTTCACCCAGCAGGGCGCAAGCCCGGACTTCGCTTTGCTCCGCGCACAGTCGCTGCAAGAGCTGCTTTCCGGCGTGGCGGCCCTCGTCGTGTGAGACGCGGTAAGCTGCGAGGCGAAGACAGCTTTCGTCGACGCCCAGGCCGCAGGCGCGCTCCAACAACCCGATAGCATAAGCGGGAGCAGAACCGCCCGGGGCGAAGATTTCGCCGGTCGGGAGCAGTTCACTTGCCAACCGGTGACAATCTCGCCCCGCGCCGTCTTGACAGCGCCGCGCCATCTCCTGCTGCGGTTCGGAGAGATCGAGTCCTCGCACGCCGACTCGGGAGCAGCTCCCCAAGAGGCCCAGCCCCCCGAAGAGTACGCCGGCGATTGCAATGCGAAGTCGCGCGTCCACGTGGGGCCATATTGCCGGGTTGCCCGCTCACTGCCCAGCACGGATCTAAAAAAGGGGCCCTCAACCGAAATGCACGCCGAGGACAATCCAAATGCTTTGGATCTACCCAATGTTCATCTCGGTGCGGTGTTCGGAGCGCGTGTGGTGATGGACGGTGTGTGATAACGTGCACCCAATGGTGAACCGCGGTCGGGGTCATCGCCGAAGGCCTGAGTTGCCACGTCACCGATCCATTTTCGGCTCGGTACCAAGCCATCGTGTGACCGGCAACGTCAGCGTGGGGCTCGGGTTGGCGGTGCTCGCCTGCGGCCATTCGGCGTACCGCCCGACAGCCGAGGTTCCGTCGCTTTGTTACGGCTCGTTGGCGAGCGACGAGTCTTCAACGCAAAGCCCACGGCTCGTCGACGAACGAACACCCGCTGCGCGCGATGAAGTCGATACTTCGACGGCAACACGCGTGGAGTCGTCCGGCGCTGGCAAGTCGCATGCACCGTTCGAACCCGGTGCCGAACGCGCCACGCTCCTCGGCGTCTCGATAGCCAATTGGGACGCAAGCGAGACGATCCGCGTGCGAGTGCCTGCAACGGCGATCGTCAGCGGGGCCGAGCTGACGTCGTCTGCACTCGGTCCCTGCCACCGCGGGGCGCGACCGCAGCAGCAACGACGCGGCGCGGACGGGACGACGTTCGAGGTCACCTTCGAACGCGGGTCGATCGATGCGCAGTCCGCCTTGGACCTGCGCATCGACGGCAATTGTGAACGTCTGCCAATTGGTCAGCTCAGTGTCCGCTACGACCGCGAAGCTCAACCGCTGGTGACCGTCGGATTCAGCGGCGCCTTCCAACGGGTCGAGCACAGCAATGCACTCACCCTGCTGCGGCTGGGCATCGGGTACTTCGCCGGACCTGTTCGATTGGACGTCAGTGGCTTGTTCGGAGTGACCACGTGCCCGGAGCAAACCTGTGGCCTCAATACACGAGGCGGCGGCGAGCGCCTTCACAATGGCCTGGCCTATGGCACTACGGTCGACCTGCGCTGGCTGGACCTCACCCACAGCACGACAGACGGCCCGTTTCTGTGGGGGTTCGGCCTCGGAGGCCGATACTTGTTCGCGCGAGCGACGGTTCCGCTCGAGACGGGCGTGGCTCAACGCTCGTTTCACGGGGCCTTCATCGTGCCGTCTTTCGCAATGAGCGACGCGGTAGATGATGCGTTCCGCGCAGACGTCGAAAAGAACATCGGGCTGTTTGTCAATGTGCCCGTCGGTATGCTCGTCGACGTCACCTCACGGGAACGTGGGTTTTCGGCCGGTGTCGACTTCGAGTTTCAGCTGCCACTGTGAGAGCAGATGAATGTGAGAGCAGGTGAAACTGTGAAGCAGCTGCAAGCGCTTGACGGCCCTGCGGTTCCACTGGCCAACGAGGCACCGTCATCGAGTCGAGGCGCTGGCAATGCTGCGCAGCAAGGCGCGCATCGCAGGTCGGTAGCCGAAGTCGAGGGCCGCCGGATCCGAAGCTTGGCGCGGGCAGATCGACGAGACGACGGCGCGGTCGCTACAGTCTGCCGTTGACGTACAGCTGACGGACCGCAACACCTCGAGGATGCGGGGCGCCGGATACGCGCGAGCGTAGTGCTGCATCGTCCCATAAAGTCGAGTGACCGGATCCAAGCACACAGGGTTGCCGTTCGCGTAGTCGTATTCAGTGCCGTCGTCGGTCTCCACGACACAATCGCACGTTGCAGGGTCCATGCCTGATGAGCAATCACGAGGCTCGGGCAATTGGAAAATGCAGCTGAACTGCAGGTCGTCGTCGAAGCCATCGTTTGGAAGCAAGGCGCGTTCATGCCCGTTGATGCTGTTCCAGGTGCCGACACCACCCAGCGTCTCACCGGTCAACGGGTGCGTCCCCTGACGCGCGCTCATGGATTGACGATTGAACGGATCCGAAGCTGCCGCAGATCCCGTCGGCAAGAACAAGGACCAATCCAGTTCCGAGCCCAAGCTCAGCTCCAGATCCGAAGCCTGCTCTCGGGTGGCCGCCGTTGCGGTGTCTTGCCACGGCACACCGACGATGCCCACGAGGAACACGTCCTCGGGTGTTCGAGCGCCGGTGAACAAGGGGTTTGGCCGTGCGTTGTTGTCGCGACCGGCGACCATCGAGTTCTTGAAACCGCCGACGTAAATGTCCGTGGAGCGAAGGTAGCTCACACCGAAACGACGCTGCTGATCGAAGCAGCGCAACGGACGCGCTTCGGGGATGTCAGCGGGGGAATCGTTGCAGCCGTTCAGGTCGGGGTCCGTCTCGCAGCCGGTGGGCGGCGCCACGTCACAAGGGCGGCAGCACTCGCTGTTCGGGTCGTCCTCGCAGGCACGCGTCCCACCGGGCAGCGCAGTGCTTTGCATCGTGAGGTAGCCAAACCCGTCTACACGCACCGAACAGTCGTCTTCGTCGGTCAAGTACACGACGCCGAGCACCGAGTCCGGGCGCAAGAACGCCGTGCGCTGGGCCAACAACTCATCGTCCGTACCCACGCGCTCGACACACCGCTCACTCGAAGCGAAGTCGTCACACGGCACGCGCGTCAAGGTCTCGTACGGATCGGGATCGATCAGAAACCGATAGGCGGCCTCGAGTGGCGCTTCGAAGCCGCAGCCACTTTCCCCCACCGCTGAGACGTGCTCTTGAAAGTCCGCAACCAGCTGCCCCAGATCTTGCTCTCCGGGCGGCTGAGCCACTTGACTGGGATCCCACGCCAAGAACCCCCAGCCCTGATAGGTCGACGCGTTCAGCTCCTGCCGCGCTCGGCCGAGCAACCACGCGCGGTCGTCTTCCCCGGGAACGGCACTGCAACCCAGCGGGATCTCGTCGGCGATGGTTCCCTGGGGGCCCAGGCTCGACGTGATGATACCGATGTGGACGTCGGTGACGGGATCGAACACGCGTTGGGCCCTCGCGGGGCACACCTCGCCGGGCTTCGGGTAGGCGACGAACTCCCGCGACTGAGTCACACAAGGCGGGTTGGCGAGCATCTCGATCAGATCGGGGATCGTCTCTCGCAACAGCGCCTGCTTGTCGCCCATCGAGCTCGAGTTGTCGATGACGAACAACAAGTCGAGCTGCTTGGGCGCGTTGGGAGCGAACACCGCACCACCGTCACCCGAGGGCTCGGTGCCGGGCATACCGCCGCTCCCCATTCCCACGTCGGGCACCGTCGTGGACGGCTCTGGAGAGGACGGCCCTGGTTTGACGGACGTCACTGGCGGCTTGGGGGTAACGACCGGCGACGACGGGCCAGCGTCGTCGCGAGCGTCGCCTCGGTCGTCCGTGGTGCATTCGTCGTCCAAGCAGCCGGCATCGTCGCGAGCATCGTCCGCCGGACCGTCGGGCCCCTCATCGGCGGTCGTATCACCGGGCTTGCCGTCACCCTCGCTCTCGCTGCCGCAACCCGCAAGGCAGCACAGCGCCACCCCCGCGCAGCCCCACTTCACCCACCGACGTTTCATTGTAAAGACTCGTCCCATCCGACCCATTTGCAGACGTCTATCACACTCAGGGTCGTGTCGGGCGCGCAAGCGCTGCGTCGCAATGTAAAACTCCCCGAACTCCACACGGCAACCCGGAACGGCACCTGCACCACCTGGGGCACTGGGCTCAGCGGCTCGCAGTCCAAGACGGTGGTCCATCTCCGAAACCCGGAGTCGGGGTCGCTCTCGAGGTGCGCGGGGTGCTCGGGCCAGGGTTTCTGGAATCCGCGTATGAGCAGGCCGCACGGCGGTCCCCTCGGGCACGCTTCGACAAATCAACTACCGCGCGCCTCAACCACTCTCACAGCATACAAGCGGGATTGACGCCGTACTCTTCGAGTTGGCACGGGTCGTCGTTGCACTCGTCGGGGAACCACTCGCAGTCGAGACGCTGCTCGCAGTGGTCCTGTCGGTAGGCGCCGTTGCACACGCCGGTGCCGCGGCACGCGCCGCGACGACAGCCGCTGGGGTGCTTGAGCCGGATGTACATCCCCGCTTCGGCAGAAGAGAGCTCGAGCACGTCCCCGGTGACGCAGTAGTTGAACGTCTCACTGCGTCCCCACAGATTCAGCGCGGCAGTCCCTTCTTGTAGATTGAAACGCAGCGTTGCTCCATCACCCTCTTCGCTGACGTCGCAGGCGCAAACCCCGCAGGAAAGACGACAAGGCGGTTTGAGCGAGGTGTCGCACGACCCGCCACCCGCCGCCTCTCGGAAACAACTGTTCTCCCGGTACACCAACACGTCCAAGGGGGGAATGTCCACTTCGACGTCGAACTGCAGCGTGTCGAGTTCCAGGCGCCAAAAGAAGTCCTCGAGTGCCGCGCCGTCTCCCTCCACGATTTGGGCATTGCACGAGCCGTAGATCGTGTGGTTCGTGCCCACGGTGTCGATGCGAAGGTAGGGGAACTGAAAATCCTCCGTCACCCAGGTGCCCGCCGGGTTGCCACCGCAGGGGTCCACTTCGGGAACCGACGGGGGAGCGAATTCGTAGGCGCAGCTCTGCGGGCTCGGGCTTGCTGGGGCACCAGCGGTAGCGGGGCTGCCCGCGGGCACTCCGGCTCCGCGCGAATCGTCGGGGCCTGCAGCTGGCTCTCGCGCCGCTCCGCCAACCGGCTTGTCGGCACCTGGCGTCGGTTCATCAGCGCCGTCGGCGCAGCCGCCCAGGGTGGTTGCGCCGATGGCGCTGGCCAACCCGACTCTCCAAACCATTGCACCGCCTCGCCACCGAACCATGTGCCTCTATAACACCTCCGCCGCGCCGGCCCCGTGACAGCACGAGGGCCGCGCGCCACGAGTTGGTTCACAGCGGGTCACCGACACGCGGGATGGCCCGAGTTCCGCCGCAGCGGTCGATGCACGGAAGGGCGTGCCGCGCCGAACGGCGTGACGCCCGACTGATGGGACCCCGCGACGCACCCCAAACCCAACAAAACCAGCACTCACACGCCGGGTCGCGGCGATTCAGCCGGCCGACGGTCGCGCACGGCGGAGCGGCAATGCCCTCGCTTTGAGATCCGCGCGGGGGCTGTGGCAGAGTCTGCCGCCTGTGAACTGGAAACCTTGGTGGTGGTTGGCCGTGCCGGCGCTGGGACTGGTCGAGTGGGGAGCACACGCTCACTACGCCGCGCAGCCGCCGTCGATGCAGGACTGGGAGCAGCTGCGAGCGCCGATCGCCGAGATGCGCCAGGCGGGTGAGCTGGTCGTGGTGGCGCCGTATTGGGCCGAACCTCAAGCGCGGCGCGTGCTCGGCGACGACGCCATGCCGCTCGAGCACGTCGCGCGCCCCGACACCGAGCGGTTCACCCAGGCCATCGAGATCAGCATCTTGGGTCAGGACTCGGAAGTGTCGGGCTGGAAGCTGATCGACGAACAGCGTGTGGGCGCGTTCCGCTTGCGCCGCTTCGACAATCCCAATCCCGATCCGCCGAAGCTCGATCTCGTCGATTGGGTCGACTCCGAACACGCCTGGGTCGCGTCGATGCGGAACAAGAAAGACGTGCAGCCGTGTAGCTGGACCGACAAGGCGAAGGTGAGCAACGGCGCCCTGCACGGTCACCCGACGTTCCCGAAGGAACGCTTCAACTGCACGCGCGGCGGCGACTGGCACTTCGTCGGAGTGACCGCCATCGAAGACCAGAACTACCGCCCCCGGCGCTGCATCTGGGCCCACCCCGCCCCGGGTCGAAAGACGGCGGTGCGCTTCAAGAACGTACCGCTCGGGAGCAAGATCGTCGGTTACGGGGGCTTGTCGTACTTCCTGGAGCGCGACGGGAAGGGCGCGCCGATCAAGCTGCAATTGCGCGTCGCGGGCAAGAAGATCGACACCTGGACCCACGACGACGGCGAGGGCTGGAAGCGGTTCGAGTTCTCGACGGAGCAGTATGCCGGCCAGAACGCGGACGTGGAGTTTCGCGTCTACTCGAAGTCCGCTCACCACCGTGAGTTTTGCTTCCAGGCGGACGTGCGATGAGTGAGGCAACGACGACCCGGGCCGAGGCCGAGGCCCCCGCTCGCTCAGAGGACGAGGAGCGCGCCGAACACGCCGGCACGCTCGACGTCCAACCGACGCCGCGGGCGAGCACCTTCGCCAGTCGCGCCGCGACGTGGTTGCGCACCCATGCCGTCGATTGGGTGTTGGTGTTGGTGCTGGCGGGCGCATACCTCGGTTGGCTGCTGTCGACGGTCCACGACCTCGGTTACGCCCGGGACGAGGGGTTCTACTTCCAAGCCGCTGACCGCTATCTCAAGTGGTTCGAGCAACTGGCAGAGGATCCCAGCGGCGCCATCAAGCAAAGCAGCGTCGACCGGTACTGGACGGTGAACCACGAGCATCCAGCACTGATCAAGTCGCTGTTCGCGTTGGCGCACTGGCTCACTTACGACAGGTGGCGGCTGTTCGACGAACCGGGCACGTCGTACCGCGTCGTGGGCATGTTGCTCAGCTGCATGGCCGTGGCACTGACGTATCTGTGGGCGCGCAGGGCGCTGGCCAGCTACGGCGTCCTCGTCAGCCGCGCCGCGGGCGTGGTGGCGGCAGGTGGCTTGGCGTTGATGCCGCGTGTCTTTTATCACGCGCACCTCGACTGTTTCGACATGCCCGTGGCCGCCATGTGGCTACTGACGACCTACGTGTACTGGCTGTCACTGAGCAAGAAGGGCATCGCCTGGCCATTGCTCACCGGCGTGCTGTACGGTTTGTTGCTCAACACCAAGCACAACTCGTGGTTGCTGCCGTTTGCGTTGGTCGCGCACTTGCTCTTCGTGCGCGGCTTCGAACTGCTTGGCGCGTTGCGCACGCGCCGCTTCGGCGAGGCGCTGCGTCTGATCCCGACGTCGCTGTGGTTCATGGCCAGCGTCGGGCCGTTGGTGTTCTACGCGACCTGGCCTTGGATCTGGTTCGACACCTTCGAGCGTCTGCGGCAGTACGTGATCTTTCACACGCGGCACGTCTACTACAACATGGAGTTCCTCGGGCAGACGTACTTCGAGCCGCCGTTTCCTCGCAGCTACGCGCCATTGATGACGCTGGCGACCGTGCCCGCGGTGACGCTCGCCCTGGGCTGCGCCGGTTTCGGCATGGCACTGCTCGCAGTGGGCAAACGCTGTGCGCCGCGCTGGTCGGCCTTGCGCAATCGGCAATGGAGCGCGGCTTTGGCGCCCGCGGCTCACGACGACGATGCGGCAGATCTCGCAGGCAAGGATCTCGACACCAAAGCGCTGTGGGCGCTGTGCATCCTGGTCAGCTACGCGCCGTGGTTGTCGAGCGGTTCGCCCATCTTCGGCGGCACCAAGCACTGGATCACCGCGTATCCGTTCCTGACGATGTTCGGCGCGGTGGCCTTCGTGAAGGTGGTCCGCAGCGCACGCGACGCGCTGTCCAACAGTGCCGCGAGGCCGCTCACGCGCGGCCCCATCATCGAACTCCTGCTTTGCGCAAGCGTACTGATCGCGCCGTTTGCGATCACCGCGCACTCGCACCCGTGGGGGTTGTCTGCCTATACGCCGGTCGTCGGCGGCTCACCGGGCGCTGCAACCCTCGGCCTCAACCGCTCGTTCTGGGGCTATACGACCGGCGCCGTGCAAGACGAGATCAACGAGCTCGCCAAGCGACGCGCCAAGGTGTTCGTCCACGACACGGCGATCGCCAGCTGGCGGATGATGTCTCGTGACAAGCGTCTACGCAAAGACCTGCGCCCGCAGCTCAGCCCCGCGGGCTCACACCTGGGCGTCTATCACCACGAGCAGCACATGAGCCGCGTCGAGCATCAGATCTGGATCGACTACGGCACGGTGAAACCAAGCTTCGTCGCGGGTCCCGACGGCGTGCCCGTGGTGTGGCTGTACGAGCGCCCCAGCAAGTCGAAGAGCAGCGACGACACGGCGAAGCCGAAAACACGAGCAAAAGCGAAGGCGCGGGCAGAAGCGAAGGCGAACGCCAACGATGGCGATGCAGGCGATTCGTCGGATTGAGCTCTGTAAGACCGAAGGCGGATTGTCCCCCGCCTACGAGCGGCGTCCACGCTCGATAGCGCGGCAATCAAGGAACCGGCAACATCATCGTCGACGTCGCTTGGCAGCCCTGGTTGCACCCGCGCACGGCGTAGCAGTCATCACAAGTCCGCGTGCAGCCCAGCTCGCACAAGTCGCGCGCATCGCCGCACTGACGCTTGCAGGTGCCGGGGTTACCCGTGCACGTCAACTCGCACTCCGATTGGTCGCGAGTGCAGTTCAATGCGCACGTGTCGTAAGGGTCGTCACAGGTCGGCGCCGGGTCGCATTCGGGTGGGGGCGGGGGCGGGGGCGGCGGGCCCGCATCGATGACGGAGCTGGCGTCCGGCTTGGCCGCGGCCGAGGCATCGACACCACTTGGTGACGGCCCAGGATCAACCGTCGGCGACGGCCCGGGGTCGACGGGTTCGGGCTGAGTCGGCGTTGGTCCCGTGCCGGAATCGGGGCCGCCAGCGGGCCCCTCGTCGGTGGGCGCGGGCGAAGGAGACTCATCGGTGGTCGCCTCGTCGGTGGTTTCGTCCGTCGCCGCTTCGTCGGTGCTCTCGTCAGTCGTGTCGTCGGTGTCGTCGGCGGGCCCCGTCGCTTCGTCGGTAGACGGGTCGTCGGTGTTCGCACCCGCTTCACGCTCGTCATCGTCGCCGAGCGCCGTGTTCACGACGAACTCGTCGAAGTCTTGAGTACACGCCAAGGGCGCGGCCGCGCTCAGCAGCGCCACGACGAGCCAACGCGCGCTGGCGACGTTTGACGACCGCTTCACAGCGTCCCTCGCACGGCGACGCCAAACGGGCTGATCACGAACGCGGTGTCAGTGTCGTCCGGTTCGAGCAAGAACAAGGTGACCGCAGCACCCAGCCCGACCACGCCCACGCCCAACCCGATGTTGGCAAACAGCTGCTGCTGCTTGCCCCGATCGATACGGTCGCCCTCGTCGTTCGGACACTGCCCTCCCGGGCAAGCTTTGACCAGGTCGTCGTGAGTCTTGGTGCTCTTGTAACCGAAGTAGCCGAACGCGCCGCCACCCACGACGGCCAAGGCGGTCGCGGCGTAGGCATAGGGGCGCAGTGACGCGGGGCGCTCTTGGGGCGTCACGGGCTCACTGATCTTGGTCTCGGCGACCGGCTCTGCTGGCGGCGGCGCTTGCTCTGGCTCGTCACCCGGCGGCGCGTTCACACTCAACACGACTTCTTCCGTCGCGCCAGACGCCAGATCCAAGGTGCGCACTTGGGTCGGCACGCCTGGTGTCTTCAGTTCGAGTTGCGACTTGCCCGACCGCACCACCACCGGTTCACTCCAGGCGGCGCGACGGATCCGCTCGCCGTCGACCCACAGCTCGGTCTCGGGTTTGGCGCCGTAGATGGTCAGCTTCACGAACGCCAAGGTCTGAGCGAGTTCAGCTCGCTCCGTGCGCGCGGCCTCTGCCGTTTTGGTGTATCGAGACTCTTGCTTGGCCAGTTCCATCGCTTCGATCATGGCCCGGCCGTAGGCGGCAAACGCTTCGACGTCTCTGCCCAAGCGACGCAAGCAGCGAGCGCTGTACAGTCGCGCATTGGGACTGGCGACGATCGAACGCGACGCATCGAACTCCGCTAGAGCCGCTTCGAAATCGCCCTCGGTGAACAGCTCCTTGCCGCGCATGAAGCGACTCTGCGCCTGCTCCAACTGAATCGGCGTAGCTACGGAAGGATCGACCCCCTCCGACAGCACGGCGCTTTGCGCCGCTGCATCCGACGGATCACAAACGGTGACGGCAAGAAGGACAAAGCACAGCCAGGCCAGCCCTGGCAAAGAGCAACGGTGACGCACCATGATCAGATCCCCTCAGGGTCGTACCGCGAGCTTACGCCCCGACTGCCACTTGGCGAGGACGAACGGGGAATCGATGGTTTCTTCTGCCGACCCTCCGCTGCGGCCTGCGGGACGGGCGCCGTGCGCGACTCGCTCTTGGATCGGGCCGGGGCACGCTTCTCCGACAACTCCGGGGCCTTCGCGGCCGCCGCGGGTTTGACGGGCTCGGTTTGATCTTCCGCAACCTGGGCCGCCGCCGGAATCGCTGCTGCCGGCTTTTCGACACGCGGAGTCGCCGCGGTGGCAACCCGCTCCGGCTCCGCCAGCGCCGGCTCTTGGACGTCGCCTTTCGACGCCATGGGGGGCGCTTCTTCAGACTGTCCCAACAGACTCGACACCCCCCAAGCGATGGCTCCCAACGCGAGCACGGCGGCCGCTGCAGCCCACGGCGCGCGCCGGCGAGCCCCGGGTACCGGCGTCTGCGCCATCATGAAGAAGCCATCGGGTTCTAGCGAAACGGCGGAGCTCGCCCGGTCGACGTCGTCGTCAGGGCCCAACCAGGGGCCAAGCGCCGCCCGCTGTTCATCCACCCATGGATCCGGAGCATAAGACGGCTCCCGAGAGCCCGACGTCAGGCCGTCGAGCTGAGGCGTGGCGGGAGCTTTGGGCAGCACCAAACCATCGGGCGCCGGGTGAACTGGTGTGGTGCGCTCACCCTGGCGCGCGAGCGTGGCTTGAACGAGTTGCTGCAGATCCGCCTTGGAAGCCACGCGCTGCCCACCGACGTGAACGATGGCGTCGGCAAAGGTCCGAGCAGAGCCCCAGCGCTGAGCCGGCGTGGCGGTCAGCCCGCGACGAGCGAGTGCCAGCAACGGATCCGACGCGTACTGACGGTAGTAGGCGTGCACGTGCGGCTCGATGGTCTGCAGGCTCGTCACTTCCTCCGGCGTCACCGCGCGACCCACGATGGCCTCGAGCAACATCACGGAGACGGCAAACAAATCGGTCTGCTGATCACCGGTCGATTTGGCCCGCGTGATTTCGGGCGCGCGGTACGCCGGCGGTTGAGGCACCATGGTGTCCAAGTCGCGAATCAACAGCACGGTGCCATCGGTGCGAACCAACACGTTGGGCGCGCACACCGCGCCGTAGAACCGCTCTTCCGGGGACTTCGAGACGTCGGTGTGGAGCGACGACAAGGAGCTCAACAGTTGAACGAGAGCGCGAAAGTGAAGCGCTCGTGAGACGGGCGTGACCTCACAGATGAAGTCCCAGCTCAGGCCAACTCCTCCAGTTTCGAGCGGAACCGGGATGGAGCTCGCTCGCCGCCTGCCGCGCGGAGCCAACGCCGGGGGCGGCGGTAGCGGCCGCGGACTCTTCGGCGGTGGCCGAACCGTCGCAACGTCGTGCTGAACGGATTGAGCCAACGTTGGTGGCTGCGGCAGTGGAGGTTTTTGACGAGGAGTGTTTTTCACAGAGCCGTTACCAGGTGAGGTGTTGGGTTCTGTAGCGGGAACGGCCAGTGCGATTCCTACGTGAAGCATTATCCCCCAAAACGGCGCATTCGCGCGAAAGGATGACGGGCAATGTTCCACAATCGCGAAGATCGGGAATTGGAGACGCAGAAACTCCTCCAACGCGGAGCAATGGGTTCCTGCCGTTCCGCCCTTATCGTTGCCCCGAGACGCACCGCCAGTGGTTCTACACCGCTCGGATCATCACACGCAACTACATGTGACCAGCAGGCATACGACAGCACCTGCGGTCGGTAGGCGTTCGCACCACAGTTGCTCGGAGCCCGAGTCAGGCAACCTTGTCGCGACCGGAACGGCGCATGACCAACGCCGATGCGCGGGTCACGAACTCGCGTGGAAAGAAGCGCTGCAGGATCGTCTGCGCCGAGTTCGTGAACCCAGGGACGCAAACGCGACGTCCCCGCTCGTAGGCGACGAGCGCCTTGCTCACGACGTCGTCGGCGCTCATGTTGTTCTTCTTCTGCAAACCCGTGAGTTCGTAGCCAGCGCGCTCCTGAAACTCGGTTGGCACCGGCCCTGGGCACAGCGCCATCATGCGCACGCCCGAATCACGGATCTCCTCGGCAATCCCTTGGGTCAGGTGCAGCACGTACGCCTTGCTCGCGCCGTAAACAGCCATGTAAGGCACAGGCTGAAACGCCGCGGTCGATGCGACCTGGATGAAGCCGCCGGACTGCCGCTCCAGAAAACCGGGCAGCAAGTGCCGCGTGATGCGAACCAGGGCAGTGCAGTTGATCGCCGTGAGCAGGATCTGCTGTTCCGGGCTCTGGTTCGAGAAGTGCCCCGCGCCGCCGACGCCCGCGTTGTTCACCACGTGCTCGATCCGCACGTCCAGAGCGTCGAGGCGGTCGAGCAAGTGCTGCACGCCTGCGTCGGTCATCAGGTCGGCGGCAATCACGCGCACCTCCGTCTCCAGCTCGTCGCCCAGCTCCCGCAGCCGCTGTTCGTTGCGCGAGCACAACACCAGGTTCGCTCCGCGCTTGGCGAGCTGGACCGCAAACTGCCGACCCATGCCCGCCGAGGCACCGGTAACCAGCACCCACTGCCCGGCCCAATCGACCGGCGTCACTGGGCCCCCTGCGCACTGGACTGCCCCTGCCAGCGCAGCCAGTGGTCGGCCAACACCAACGCGACCATGGCCTCGGCCATCGGGATGAAACGCGGCAACAGGCACGGATCGTGTCGGCCCTTGGTGCGGATGGTCGTCGGCTGCCCCTCACGAGTTACCGTCTGCTGCTCTTGCGGCAGGCTGCTGGTCGGCTTGATCGCGGCACGCAGCACGATCGGCATGCCGCTCGTAATCCCACCCAGCATGCCTCCATGACGGTTGCTCGTGGTTCGAATCGCGCCGCCCTCAACCACGAACACGTCGTTGTTCTCGCTGCCGCGCGCCGTGGCGCAGCCGAAACCGACACCGTACTCGACGCCGAGCACCGCTGGCAGGCTGAACAAGGCCTTGGCGAGGTCCGCCTTGATCTTGTCGAAGACTGGCTCACCGAGGCCAGCGGGAACTCCCGTGGCAACGACTTCGGAGACGCCACCTATCGAATCTTGCTCTTTGCGGACGCGCTCGATCAGAGTGATCATCTGCTGCGCAACGGCCTCGTCGGGGCAGCGCACCGGGTTGGGCTGACCGTCCGCGAACTGCTCCACCTGCTGGAGCGTCAGCTTTTCCGGCTCGGGCACGTCGGCGATCAAGTCGCCGATCTGCTTGGTGTACGCCAACACCTGCCCCCCGAAGGCTTCCCGGATCAGCGCCTTGGCGATGGCGCCCGCCGCAACCCTGGCGGTGGTTTCACGAGCGCTCGAACGGCCGCCGCCGCGGTAGTCCCGAAAGCCGTATTTGGCATCGTAGGAGTGGTCGGCGTGACCTGGCCGGTACTTGTCTTTGATGTCCGCGTAGTCGCGACTGCGCTGGTCTTCGTTCCTAATCAGAATAGCGATGCTCGTACCCGTCGCGCGTCCCTCGAAAACTCCAGCGAGGATCTCCGGCAGGTCCTGCTCTTTGCGCTGCGTCACCAAGCGACTCTGACCCGGACGGCGACGCGCCAGATCCGCCGTTATCTCGTCGAGGTCGATGCGCAAACCCGGGGGGCAGCCGTCGATGATCACGACGTTGCCCGGACCGTGGGACTCGCCCGCGGTAGTGATCCGGAACGCTTGACCGAAACTGTTTCCTGCCATGGGGTCGCGGGTCTATCACAGGCTCGCCCAGGGGGGGAGCACCGCGGTGGCTCGCGCTCGGGCCCCGGACCCGGCGGCAGACGAGCCGCGCAGATCTGCTCGGAGTTGCAAAGTATCGAGTGGGCGTTTCCCTGATCAGAATGCACCGCGATCTGCATCAGGGAATGCGATCCGTCGCGTGCGTTCGCCCGCGTCAGGTGCTGGACACCATCCAAGCCTCGGCACAAACTGGCGCCCGCTTCGGCTCGCACCGACACCTCTCGTATTTTCCTGCCGCGCATGACACGTCGACGAATCCCGCTCACGGGACTCCGAAGGGTCGTCCGCGCCCGGGTCCACTTGGAACGCTCCCCCACAGGGACCGGTGACCCGGCGCCGGAGCCCGCCCGCGATCTACCCCGAGGCCAGATCGCGGCAGTTGCGTTTGGACGACGGCGTCGCCGTGAACGAGCCGCAGCCACTACGCTCCGCGCCGCGGTCGCCGCCACGGCGGTGGGATTGCCCGCGGGATGCACGACCGACATTCACGGAGAACTGTCAGCGGGTAGCCTTTCCGAATCCACGAGTGCACCCAGCAGCAGCACCAGTGCGCCCGGGTCCACGACACCGTCAGCGGCATCTGGCGAGTGCAACGACAACGTGTTGAACGGCACCGAATCGGCCATCGACTGCGGAGGCGGAAAGTGCGCCCCGTGCGGGCTGGGGTTGTCCTGCGCCATCGACGAGGACTGCAAGAGCGGTGTCTGCTTCGGCGATTGCATTCCTGCCGGTTGCAGCAACCAGTTTCGCGACCCCGACGAGACGGATCAGGACTGTGGTGGGGCGTGTGAACCTTGCGCTGACGGGCTCGAGTGCAGGGTCGACACGGACTGCCAAAGCGGCGTGTGCGGCGACGACGACCGCTGCGCCGCCCCCAGCTGTAGCGACGACGTCAAGAACGGCGCGGAAACGGGCACCGACTGCGGCTTCGACTCGGAGTGCGGGCTGTGCGCGATCGGTCGCGACTGTGAGCAGGATCGCGACTGTGGCGACGGGTTGTGCATCTCAGACGTCTGCGCGCCGGCGCTGTGCGCCAACAAGACCATCGACGAGGCCGAAGCCGACGTCGACTGTGGCGGACCCTGCCCTCCCTGCAAGGACGGCTACCACTGCGCCGTCAGTGACGACTGCGAGAGCAACGCCTGCTCACCCGACGACTCGAACGAACTGCGCTGCAAAGCCGCCACGTGCGACGACGGCGTGCGCAACGGGGACGAGAGCGACACCGATTGCGGCGGCAGCTGCGTCAAACCTTGCGACATCGGTCGACTGTGCACCCGTGCCGAAGACTGCGCCGAAAAAGTCTGTCGTCAGAACGACGGGGACGACGCCGAGCGCTGCAAGGCTCCCGCGTGTGATGACGGTGTCAAGAATGGCGACGAGTCGGCTATCGACTGCGGTGGCAGCTGCAAGCCGTGCGAACTCGACGAACCGTGCATCGAACACGAAGACTGTCAGAGCAACAGCTGTGGCGGTGTTTGCCTGCCCCCCACCTGTGACGACCAGCGAGTCAACGCCGACGAGTCCGACGCCGATTGCGGTGGCAGTTGCGGGCCGTGCGGGTCCGGTTTGCAGTGCGCGGCACCGACTGACTGCATCAGCGGCCTGTGCGGCACCGACAGCCGTTGCGAAAAGAGCAGCGTAAGCGGCGCATGCGCGAGCGCCGACGACTGCCTGAGCAACGGTTGTGTAGATCTCGTCTGTGAACGGAGCACGGTGGGCGAAGGCTGCCGCACCAACGACGATTGCACGACCAGCGCCTGCGG
This sequence comes from Deltaproteobacteria bacterium, assembly GCA_003235365.1. GTDB lineage: Bacteria > Myxococcota_A > Polyangia > Polyangiales > Polyangiaceae > SZUA-265. Next base: position 8,215 of record QJWJ01000242.1, on the reverse strand, counting down.
CACCGACGGCACCTGCGCGCGCTCGTTCACCGGTGGCGGCTGCGCGAGTGACGACGATTGCCACAGCGGTAACTGCACCACCACCACCTGTGGCCCGGGCGGACTGAATCGCTCCTGCGACGTGAATTCAGATTGCTACAGCAATGCGTGCGCAGAGGCCGGCTGCGATGAACTCGGGCTGAACGTGACGACCGACGGCGTCAACGAACAGACGATGATCGTGGTGCAGTTCTCGGTAGCAGCGGGCTCCGCGATGGTGAACTGGCAGGACATTGCACTCCTCTACTTCTTCTCCCCGGAGGTGCGCAACAACTTGCAGATGCAGTACCAGTCCGGCAGCGCTGCACGAAACATGGCCGTCGGTCTCAGCGATGAGCAGTGGGTTTACGTTTGGCAAAACAGCAACACTGGTCCCGTCGGGACCAACCCGTTCGCCTACACCGTGCAAATCCACGACTCGACCTGGGCTGATCTACGCAACGCCGACGACCACTCCTATCAATCGATGCGCGGCGCGAACCCCAACCTGGTCGTCTGCCTCAACGCCGGTGAGGGCAACTGGCAGCACGTGCAAGGCACGGCCCCCGCCAACTTCGCCGACCCCTGCCAATACGTCGAGCCCGACTGCGATACGGTCGTCTGCGACGCGCTCAATCAGTGACGTTAGCGGGTGGGCGGATCCCGAAACCGAGACTGGAACCCGAGCAGAGGAGCTCTACCTGCCTGCGGCTCAGGCGACACCGATCGACCTGCGCCGGTCGCGACCACCTCCTACCGAGCCGGGTCAAGATGACTCGTGCACCGAGGGCGGCGATGCGCCGCGCCAGCAAGGGCGCGAAGTGTCGAGCAACTGGAGCTAATTCAGCGACGAGTAACGCAGCTGCCGTGCCGCGGCGGCCAACTGCCAAGTTCTGCTTTGACCCGGCTCCTCCGTCGTCTAGATTCATAGGATGACGACGGACGACGCAGCCCAGCGAGCCAAGCTGAGAGCCCTACGAATGACCGTCCGTAAGAGCCGGCTCGGGGAGCCGGAGGTCGATGTCGTGCCAACGTTCGGACCGCATGCCATCTCGCTGGTATATCAGCTGACGGTTCACAGCTACGCTCTCGCCGGTGTTCCGCTACCCGACTACACACGCGCGGCCATACCGTGGCGGTTCGTGCCAAGGCCCAAGGAGTGATCGAGCTCCCGATCGACTTTCGCGACCTTCTCGTCGCGTTGCTCGACGCCGAGGCGCAGTTCGTGGTCGTCGGTGGCCACGCTGTGGCGTTTCACGGCCACCCCCGAGCAACGAAAGACCTCTACGTTCTCGTCCGCGCCGACCATGCGAATGCCACTCGCGTCTACTGCGCATTGGCCGAGTTCGGGGCGCCTCTGTCGGCCTTCGAAGTCGGCGAAGCGGACTTTGTGACGTATGACGGCGTGCTTCAGTTGGGAGTCCCGCCTTTTCGAATCGACATTCTCAATCGAGTCGCCGGTGTCACGTTTGAAGAAGCCGTCGCCGACGGCGACCATTTCGAGTTCGAGCTCGAGGGCCGCAAGGTACCGATAATCGGCCGGCAAGCGCTGTTGAAGAACAAGCGTGCAGCCGGCAGAGCTCAGGATCTCGCAGACGTACAGGCGCTCGAACGCCACCAATAGGTACACCTGATCCCCGAACACAGCCCACATCCCCCCGGGCCTTCAGCGGCTGCACCAAACGGTCATCAACGTTGCATTGCGAACAAATTTGGCTCCATAGGACGAGCGCCACCGTTGCAATATGTACAAATCGGGCTCCGTGGGAACGGTGGGACCGTTGTATTGCAGACAAATTAGGCTTCAATGAACGGTGAGAGCGACTCATTGCAGACGATTTAGGCTTCAATGAGTCTTCAGGTGGTCGCGATCTGGCTCCGTCCGTGCGAAAGCAACCATATACAGGGTATATAGCCGACTAATTTGTCTCCAGTGCAACGGTGAGACCGTTACTTGCCGACAAAAACGTCCGCATTGAAACCGCCAAGAGCTCAAGAGGCGACTAATTTGTCTCGATTCACGCCCGCATCCCCCCGTCGTTGTCTCCATGCACGCGAGAGGCTAGGCTTCGGGCCATGTCCACGGGGCGGAAACCGGGCCGAAAGGCTGCTGTGCCGCCGAATACCACGCGAGCGAAGCAACCGAGCCCGCCCCCGCGCTACACGACCCAACAGTTCGTGCGGCTGACGGGGGTGCCCCAGCGCCGTTTGCGCAGCTGGACGACGGCGGGTGTGTTGCCGCCGCCCGAGGGGCGCGGTCCCGCGACGCGCTACACCGAGACCCACGTGTTGCTGGCCAAGGCGATCGAACGGCTGCGTTCTCGCGGTGTGCGCCTCCGCGACATTCCCCTGCGATTGGCACAGCTCGACCGCTCCCAGCTGGTGGCGCTCGCCCGCTCGTCGGCGGAACCTCACGGAGCTCCGCCGGACGGTACGGTTACTCCACCACCAGCACCGTCGTATCCCTTCTCCGAGTGGCAGTTCGTCAACCTCATGCCCGGTCTGGTGCTGTTGGTCAATCCCAGCGGCAACCCCGTCGTGGCGCGCGTGGCCGACGAGATCTACCGGCACTACTCGGCAGCCGGTGCCGGGTCACTTGGGGTGTAGACCCCGCATTGGCCGTGTGACGTGCTCGCAGCTCAGCCGGTCGAACCGGGGTCGAGGTTGCGGCGCAACGCCTCCAAGATGACGGGGGACCAACTCTCCCAGTCGTGCCCGCCCACGTACCGAATCACGTCGTGATCGATTCCGTGGTCGACGAGGTGTTGGTGCAGCTGTTCGTTGTTGTTCACCAAGGCCGTGTCTTCTTCGCTGCCCCAGGCCAGAAGCAATCTGCTTCCGTTCAAGGCCTGGGGGCTCTTCCAGGCTTGAAAGACGCTCTTGCGCTGGACCCGGCTCGGGTCGGCGGTTCCCCAGATCTCGTCGATGGGAAGAAAAAGCCTCCAAATGGAGCGCCCCGCAGACTGCTTCATGGAAGCAGTGTCGTGAATCGGCGGGCTGATGGCGGTCACGGTCGAAAAGTAACCTGGCTCGTGCAGAGAAAAACTCAGGGCGCCATAGCCGCCCATGCTGTTGCCCAACAGATGACAACCCTCGGGGCAGTCGGCGGTGTTGTAGCGCTGCTTGATCCAGGGCAAGAGCTCCCGCATCACCCAGCTGCGGTAAGGTCGTTTGCCTGAAGCCCAGTTCTCCCAGAAGCCCCAGTTACCCTCCGGCGCCACCAACACCATCCGCGGAAGATCCGACTCGTCCAGCCGGGCAGCGATCCCAGCCCCATCGAGCGCACCGGGATCATCGCCAGCACCATGCAGGTACACGACCAAAGGCAACCGCTCTTGGGGCGAGAAGTGCTTCGGCGTGTAGACCGCGAAGCTCATTTCCCTCCCCATCTGCCGGCTCTCCACGGTCGCATGGGTCAGCCGGCGCGGAGTTGAAGCACACGCGCTGAGCCAAATCCCGCATGATGCTAGCAGCGCAATCGACCAGCCACGGAGGTAGCTGCGTCGTGGCAACGTTCGACTCTTGGATTGAGCTCCGAGCTTGCTCATCGTTCTTTCCTCGCCTCGTATCCGCGATGGTATTTTCCGCGACAGTTCTGATGTGGTGCTCGACGGCCTTCTTGGCGAGCCCCCGAGCGAATGACGGCACCGTATCGACTCGGGTCAGAAGCGTACCCGCGCCCCCAGCACGCCGTAGTGAAGCCAAGCGAAGTTGTAGACTTCGTCGTTGTCGGCGCCGCCTTCGACGGTGCGATAGCCTCCGTACAGTTCGACGCCTTCACGCGCTGTCCAAGCAACGGCGACGAGCACGTCTTCAGCGCGGCCCTGAGGTGCCGCCAAGGCGTCCGCATCGAACAGGATGCCCCAAGAGCCGCCATGCGGGCGCCATTCGGCATGAAGATTCACGAGCGGGACGAAGCCGGTATTCGTCTTTCGACCCGTGGTCGAACCATGCAGGGCGATCTCTGCGTCTCGGATCTTGCCCGTGAAACCGGCCGCGAGCTCGAACTCGTCCTGGCGAAAGAAGCTGTACCGGTACGTCAGTCGATACGAGTCGAAGCGGTACACCGCGTGCACGGGCTGCCCCGCATCAAACGCCCTTCCGGCAAAGTCCACGTCGCGCTCGAGTGTGCCTTCGGCGCTGAGCCGAAGCGGCGCGTAGAGCGCGGTGATGAGGTGGCGCTCACCGAGACGCAGGCCAGCACGAACTCGAAAAGCCGGTCCTGCAGACGCGGACAAGTCGTCCACGAGCGACAACGAAGTCCCATCTGAACCGGGAATGCGGACATCGTTTCTCGTTGCAGTCACGACGCCGGTCTCCCATTCGGTCTCCAGCGACGCGCGAGCAGCACCGGGGATGGCCCAAAGCACAGTCGCGAAGGCAATGGGGGCCAGCAGGCTCGCGGGGCGGCGTAAGCTCTCCAGCCCCACTCGCGCCCGGGATTTCCGGCCCAGGCGGTTTGAACTTGGTCGTATTGGTCGTTTCACCACTTGCAGATACGTCCAAATCGACCATCGTCAAGAGGTGACATCATCTTTGACCACGGCCCAAGTCGCCCGCATTGCCGGCGTCGCCTCGACGACGGTGAAGCGCTGGGCGGATGAGGGCGTGCTGCCATTCGAGCGCACCGCGGGTGGGCACCGTCGCTTCGCGCGCACGGCGGTCGAGCGCGTGTTGCGCGAGATGCACTCTGCCAACGACGACGATCCCATCATCAGCTCCTGGCTGCAGTGCCTGCTCGACGGGCGGCGACACTTGGTCGATGGTCAGCTCCTGACAGCGCGCGCGCGCCTGGGCACCTGGTATCGCGTTGCGGACGAGCTCGGTCGGGTATTGACCGAGTTGGGCACACAGTGGGCAACAGGTGCCCTCAGCATCGCGCAGGAGCATGCGGCGTCCGAATGCTTATCTCGCGCGCTCAACCGCATCGGCGACGGCATGCCACTGGCGGATGAAGGGCCACGCAGTCTGCTCGTGTGCGCACCGGGTGACGATCATACCCTGGGCCTTTCTCTCGCCGAGCTCTGCCTGCGCGAAGCCGGTAGGCCAACGCAATGGGGTGGGCGCAAAATGCCGTTGGATGAAATCCTGAGCGTCGTTCGCGGCGGAGACATCGACCTGGTCGTCGTCTCGGCTTCGGCGGTTTCTCGAGATCCAGAGCTGCTCCGTGAATTTGCTGACGGTCTCGCCGTCGCCTGCGCCGAAGCCCAGGCCGAGCTGGTCCTCGGCGGCGCCGGGGCTTGGCCCGAGGATCACGCGCGGGCAGCGCGCCTGTCGAGTTTCGAAGCGCTGCACCAGTTGCTGATGAAGTGACACACCACCGCTGCGTCAGTCAGAACTGCAAAACTGCGCCGTGCAGGTCAACGGCGGGGAGCAATCGTCGGTCGATTGGCAGTCATCGCCGAGCCGACCGTAGCTACAGCGACCGATGGCGCAGTACTGCACGTCGTCGCGACAGTCAGAGTCGAGGACACAGCGAGACCCCTCCGCACCGCTGCTGCACTCTCCGGAGATGCACGGCATGCTCAGGCAGTGGCTGTCTTCGTCGCACAGTGATCCGTTGGTGCCGGCTTGACAGGTGCCTGCGATGCACGGTCTGCCACGAGAGCACTCAGCGCTGCTCGAGCAACCCGTCGATGCACTCCCCGGGCGGCTGCCCATCGTCGGTCCCGTCGAACCCGCCACGCAGGTGCCCGCCGTGCAAGCGACGTACTTGTTGACCAGTACCGACGAACAGCCCACGTCGGACTCGCAGCGCGCGCCCAACACGCTGCGACACTGGTTCATGTCGGTATTGCAGCTTTGGCTCGCGCACTGCGCGTCCGCTGAGCATTCTGCGAGATCCAGGCGTGAACCTTCGACGTAACAGGTCGGCTGAGTTCGACCGTCGAACGCTTCGCAGAACAACCCCCCGCCACAAGCGTCGACTCCATGCGCCATGCAGCACGGCTCGGAGACCCCCTGCGACTTCGGCTCCGCGCAGCTCGATGGCGACGCCTTGGAGTCTTCGGGCGAGGTGGATTCTTCGCCACCACCGCAGTGACACAGCACTAGCGCGAGCCCCACGGAAAGCATCCAAGGGCGCCATGAAGTAGCTCGAACCGGTCCCCGTCGCATCGTGCGTGAGCGAAGGCTACCACAAGCGTGCGCGTTTGCGATGCTCGCCGAGCATCCGCACCGTGTCCGAACGCAGAGACTCAGCGGAGACCACACGAGCGCCAGGACGAGAAGCCGAGCGTGGGAGCTGGCCAACCAGCGCGATGCCGGGTGTGAAGCGCCTTTCGTTCGAGACGTGTGGGTTTGCTTCGGCTGCAGTCGGTTCTCAATCGCCCCGAGAGCGACGGCGAGCTATAACCAACCCATGAGCGCGGTGACCGTCCTTTCCGAGGAAGAACGACTGTTTGCAACGAGTGTACTGGGCTTCGCGAAGGAGCGGATCGCCCCGCACGCGGCCCGCATGGACGAAGCGGCGGCGATGGATCCTTCGCTGATCGAAGAACTGTTCGAGCTCGGCGTGATGGGCATCGAGATCCCGGAGCAGTACGGGGGCGCGGGTAGTTCGTTCTTCACCGCGATCCTGGCCGTCGAAGCGTTCGGACGTGTCGATGCGAGCTTCTCTGTATTGGTCGACGTGCAAAACACGCTGGTCAACAACGCCTTGCTGCGCTGGGGTAACGAGGAGCAAAAGCAGCGCTACTTGCCCCAAATGACGTCGAACTGGGTTGGTTCCTACGCGCTGAGCGAAGCGGGCTCGGGCTCGGACGCTTTCGCACTCGAAGCGCGCGCCACCGAGCACGACGACCACTGGCTGCTCAATGGTCAGAAGCTGTGGATCACCAACGCCAACGAGAGCAAGTTGTTCATCGTCTTGGCGAACGTGGCGCCTGAACGCGGCTACAAAGGCATCACGGCATTCTTGGTGGAACGCGACTTTCCGGGATTTGGTGTTGGCAAGAAAGAGAACAAGCTGGGCATTCGCGCCTCGAGCACCTGTGCGTTGAACCTCGAGAACTGCAAGGTTCCCAAGCGCAACGTGCTTGGCGAAGTCGGCAAAGGCTACAAGATCGCCATCGAGACGTTGAATGAGGGCCGCATCGGCATCGGTGCCCAGATGCTCGGCATTGCCCAAGGCGCCTTCGACCACGCGATGGCTTACATGCTGCAGCGCAAACAGTTTGGCAAAGCCATCGCCGAGTTCCAGGGCGTGCAGTTTCAGTACGCGCGGCTCGCGATGGAAATCGAAGCGGCTCGGCTGATGGTTTACAACGCGGCGCGCCTCAAAGACGAGGGGCGCCCGTTCATCAAGGAAGCGGCGATGGCGAAGCTGTTCGCGTCGGAAGTCGCCGAGCGAAGTGCGTCGATGGCCGTCGAGTTCCTCGGCGGAGTCGGCTTCACCAAAGAGTACCCGGTCGAGAAGCTCTACCGCGACGCGAAGATCGGGAAGATCTACGAGGGCACCAGCAACATGCAGCTGCAGACCATCGCCAAACTGGTCGCGAACGAATACGGCTGAGCCAAGTTGCGCACCGGTGGCCGTTCCACCGGGCTCGACCGCAAGCCCGGTAGAACTGGTAGATGCCAGAACTGCACAACTGCCGTTGTTCGGGCTGTGAGCACAAGTTCGGCGCGACAAGGGTTTCACGACGATCGTGTGCACACGAGCTCGCGCACGCTCGGCGAGCGCTCGCGAACTTGCGCTAGAGCAGCAATCAGGATGATTGCTGCGACAAATTAACAACCTAGGGCGCCGAGCTGCGAGCAAAAGTGCCCTGACGTGGCCCCGAAAAGCGCCCTCCCCCCGCTGGGGCGATTTTTCGGGGCATTTCCGTGCACAGGCAAGCTGGTCGGTGCTCTAGGCCCGTCCATGCACGCCTGAACGACGCATGACGCACGGGGCGACGGCGGCACGCTGGCGTGGACTTTGCAGCATTCGGGTAACCCCACTGAGACTGAGCACCGTCCGCGCTCTCGTTCGGTGCTGCCAACGGGCTCAACCTACAACGCGAAACAGGAACGATCATGCAACGCAATCCGAGATTTTCAATAGGCCAAGCCCTGATGTTCACCTTTTGTGCCTATGCCACCGCGTGCGGCACCGGTTACCAAGACGAGTCCTACGGGGACGAGGTGGGTGGCCCTGAGGTCGGCGCCGAAGCGCAAACGCTGGCCTTGACGGGCCCGGGTGGGGGCATCTTGT
>QJWJ01000315.1 GCA_003235365.1 Deltaproteobacteria bacterium | reverse complement strand
AGAAAGAGAACTCACTCGCCGAGCTCGAGAAGTTCGCCCTGGACAATCCGGAGTCACCGGTCAAGGCCGCGATCGATCTGGCGTTGCGCGACGCTTTGCTCGGAGCGCTGGAAGACGCCAAGAAGGCTCAAGCCCTGTCGGCCCTCGACAAGTTTGCCGAAGCTCACCCGACGTCCAAGCTCGTGGAAGCCGAGATCAAAGCGGCGCGCACGACCTTGATGAAGCAAGTGCTGGCAAACTTCACCGACAACTACGCGGCGAAAGGCGACGAGCTCGTCGCATTCTTCGAGAAACTGCTGAAGCACCTGGCGGAGCACGGGCCGCGCGTCGAGGTCCGTTTTCACCGAATCGTGCCCGACTCGGTAGAGCGAGCCGACACGGCGGTGAGTCGCGACAAGTACTTCATCAAGAGCATGCTGCCATCCCAATACTTCGACGACGCGCGCTCCGCCGAGCGCGAAGAAGCGATCTACGGCCATCTGGCAGAGCGTTTTTCCAAGGCGTTCAACTCGGAGGCACTGTCACTGGCTCACGGCAAACACCTCGCCAGCTCAGACAAGATCCCCGACAAGCCCGACGTCCCAACGCTGTTCATCAGTCACAGCACGAACATGGGCCACGGCATTCGCAACGTGAAACCCAACGGTACCTTCGTGGGAGTCGGATTCGTGTTCAAAGCCACCTTCGTCATCCCCGGCGAAGAGCAGAGTCTCGAAACGAAGTACTCGACCTGGAAGCCACCGGATCTGCTGAAGCTGCGCAAAGGCAAACTGACCATCGCCAACGTCTACCTGACGATGGCCGAAAGTGCGTTTTCGAGTTTCGATGAACGCGTCGTGAAGTGGCTGTTTCGAAACTGACGGACCGCGGGCTCGAGGGCCCGGACCGCTTGTAGTCACATGTGTGCCTATCACCGCGCTGCCCCTCACGAATCGGCCCGACCCGAGTACTTCGGGGTATGAAACTTCCTTTCGAGAGGAGGACCGGGCTAGAACCGAGCAGCCGTCATGGGGTTCCGAAACAGACGTTACGTCATCGTCGGTGATGGTGCCGCCGGCATCACCGCCGCAAGAACCCTGCGCGAGGGTGACGCGGCTGCGGAGATCGCTCTCGTCTCCGACGACCCAAACCCGGCGTACTTTCGCGCCGCGCTGACCAACTACCTGCTCGGCGAATTGCGCGAAGAACAGATCTGGGCAACCCGCCCCGACTTCTACGAGAGGTACCAGCTGCGCCGACATCGGGCCCGCTGCAGCGCCTTGGACACCCGACATCGACGCGTGGTGATGTCCACCGGGGAAGCCGTCGAGTACGACGCGTTGCTGTTGGCATGCGGTGCCCGCGCGAGACGCCCGAACTTTACGGGGCACGAGCTCGACGGCGTTCTCACGCTGCGCACCCTGCAGGACTGTCGCGCCACGATGGAGCGCATCGCATCGGGACAAGTCAGCCACGCGGTAGTGCTCGGTGGCGGTCCTCTGGCTCTCGAATGGGCCCTGGGCATGCATGCACAAGGTATTCAGATCACGGTCATCCTCCGTGGCAACGTGTTCATGGCCGGTAGCCTGGACGGCGTGGCTTCGGATCTGCTTGCGGCACGCCTGCGCGACGCCGGCCTCAAACTCCTGTTCAGCGACGAAATCACCGCAGCGCTTGCCGGACCCAACGGTAGCTTGGCACGCGTCACGACCCGTAGCGGGCACACCCTGGATTGCCAGCTGGTAGCGGCGGGGATCGGCATCGTGCCCAACACCGAGTGGTTGACCAATAGCGAGGTGATGCTCACCCAGCGCGGCGCAATCGCCGTTGGCACGCAAATGCAAACGTCGGTCGATGCCGTATACGCCGCTGGCGACGTCGCGGAGTTCGAAGGGCGCATGCTGGGCCTGTGGGAGCCAGCGCAGGCTCAAGCGCGAGTCGCAGCCAGCAACATGCGCGGCACGCCTGCCCACTACGCGCCGGGGGTTCACTACATGGCGACCCGGCTGTTCGATCTGGATTTTGCGAGCCTCGGTGACGTTCAGGGTTCTGCCACTGCCAAACCAATCGTGGACCTGCCGAAGGGTACCGGACGCCTGAACTACCGTAAGCTCGTCGTCGACCAGGGCCAGTTGGTCGGCGCGTTGATGTTCGGGCACCGCGAAGACAAGGTTCGCCGACGCGGCCGTTGGTTCAAGCGCATCATGGACGCCGGAGTCGACGTGTCTTCAGTGGCCAACCAACTGCTCGATGACGACTTCGACGTCGGTGCCTGGTTCGAAGGGGTTGCGGACGGCCAGCGCGCGGCCCTCGCAGCGATCCCGACGTTCGACTCCACCGCGCGCCCCCAACAGCCAGAAGTCGCCAGCGGCGCATCGTTGCGCGGCACCCAATTCTTGGGCTTGGCCTCCGCAACGGCCGTCCCCAGCAGCGCTCCAACCTCACAGGCAGCGCAAGCCTCGGCTGGTGCGACGAACCTCATGCCAGGGGCGTTCGTTTCCCAATCCCGACCGAGCGACGCAGCGCCCGCGAATCTCGCTGCCACCCATGCGCTCGGAACCCAGATGCTCACGCATTTCAACCCACGTCCTGTTCCCGCGGCCAGTACGGCGGCAACGTCTGGTCGTTTGGCATTCGTTCTGGTCAACGGCGAGCGACGCGCACTGGAAGGTGATCTGTGTCGCATCGGGCGCGATGCCAGCAGCGAGATCCACTTGCTCGATCCGATGGTGAGCATCACCCACGCGCACTTGCAGCGGCAAGGTGATGCTTGGTACCTGCGAGACCTGGGCAGCACCAGCGGGACCTGGGTGAACGGCAAGTCCGACGCCGCCCCACGGCGTTTGGTCAGCGGAGATCGACTGCGCGTCGGACAAACGGAGCTCGTGTTCTTCTACGAGGGGGATGAACAGACCGCGCTGCGCTCGAGCATGCCCCATTCGATCGAAGCCGAGCACATCCCGCATCTGGAAGTACGTTCCGGGCACTCCGTCGGCCTGCGCTTTCCGCTCGTGGCCCCCGTCGTGATCGGCAGCGACCCCGCGTGCGGATTGTGGCTCGACGACCCGACGATCGCCGGTCAGCACGCCCGAGTCGATCCCGTCGGCGAAAGTTGGCAAGTCACCGGGCTGAGCTCGACCGCAGGATTGTGGGTCAACCAACGCGCACACCGTGTCGGCGAGGGCATCACGTTGAGCGCAGGTACGGCGATTCGATTGGGCAGCGTGGCGCTCGAGCTCATATTTGCACCGCCGCGGGGCTCACGAGCGAGCGCTCCCCCCCGTCCCAGCCAGCCCCAGTCGCAAGCGCGAGGGACCGGCCAACGCATGCAAGCGTTCGCCGCCGTCAACCCAGCCAAGATCGCCACGACTACGGGCCAGTTTCCTCGCTTGCGGGTGCTCTCCGGACCAAACGCGGGGCAAACCTGCCAGGTCCTCGAGTACTTGGTGATCGGGCACCAGCCGAGCTGTCAATGGGTGCTGACCGATCCGTTGGTCGCACCTCAGCAACTCGAACTCCAGCGCTTTGGCGGAACGCTGTATGCGCGCAACCTCGGCGCGCCGGGCAGCGTCGGCCGCAACGGCGCAGATCTGGGGCCCTCCAACGTCCCGATCGCTCACGGGGACCAACTCCAGCTCGGACCAAACACGCAGCTCGTCTACGAGGAGTCGGCATGAAGGAAGATATCGCAGCTCGTGCGCTATCGGACGTGACCGCCTGCATCGGCTGCAACGATTGCATGTTGGCGTGTCCGCTACCCCAATCGAGGAGCATCAGCATTGCGTCGCTCAACGCCGCGGTGAACGAGTCGGTGATCGACGACGCAGCGGTCATCGACTTCGTCACGGCTTGCACTCAATGCCGTCAATGCGTGCCCGCCTGCCCAGCCGATCTGAGCCGCGCCGAGATGGTGTTGTTCAACAAGATGAAGGTCGAGGACCAGATCCCCGACCATCCTCTTCCGGTCCAGGTTGGAGAGCGGGTGGAAACGTCGAATTGGACACTCGACGCGCTCAGCCACGAACTAGCCCGCTTGTCGATCTTCGCGAAAGTCGAGGTCACGGACATCCGGCGCATGTTGCTCACCGTCACCTTGAGACAACTCAAGCGGGGTGACGTCGTGTGCAACCCCGGTGAATACCACGAGCGACTGTTCGTCGTGTTGGTCGGTGGCCTCGAACAGTTCACCAGCGACGCAACTGGACGTCGCACCCGAATCGTCAGCTACAGCCCGGGATCCTTCTTGGGCGAAATGGGAGTGCTCGCCGACCAGCCCGAAACCTTCGGAGTCGCCGCCTTCGTGCCCAGCATCGTGATGGAAATCCCCAAAGCGTCAGTGCGTAGGCTCATGCAGCGCTCTGCAGCTTTCGAAAGCACGATGAACGAATTGTTCCGTCGCAGGGCGTTGTGGACCTACGCCCGCAGCCCCGAGGTCCTCGGGGGCTTGCCCAGCAGTGCGGTGGAGCAACTGTTCGAAGGGGCCGAACTCGTCACCTTGGAACCAGAGCAAGCCGTATTCCGCGAGGGAGACCCGCCGAACGACTTCTTTCTCGTTCGCAGCGGCTTCATCAAGGCAAGTCGCAGGCTGCCGGAGGGGGAACGCGTTCTCAATTACTTTCGCGAGGGCGACAGCTTTGGGCTACTCCCGTTGCTGTACGGCGAGCGCGCGCAAGCATTCGACGCACGCGCCGCGACGCGCAGCCAGCTCGTGAAGATCGGCAACGGGCTGCTGCAGTCGGTGCTCTCGCGCCACTCTGGTGCGCTCGAAGCACTGAGCAAGGACGCCATGGCGGCCGAACGTGTCGCACGCTCGCCGAACCTGAGCCCGTCGGCGACTCCGCTGAGCTCGAGCATGGGGACTCACGCCATGCCATTGTCGCCGGAAGTGTTGATGCAGATGGGCGTCGCCGAAGGGCGCGAAGTGCTCGTCATCGATCAAACGAAGTGCACCTATTGCCAAAACTGCATCAGCGCCTGCGAGCGTCGGCACGGGCATGGTCGTCTGCAACTTCGCGGTCTACAAGTCGAGCATTTGTTGTTCCCCACGGCCTGTCGACACTGTGAAGATCCCAAGTGCTTGTTGTGTAGCGTCAACGGCATCGTTCGACGTCCCAGCGGCGAGATCGGCATCGAACGAGAGAACTGTATCGGTTGCGGAGCATGCGCCGAGCGTTGTCCCTACGGCAACATCAGCCTCCATCCGAAACAGCCGCAGAAGCGGGGCCTGTTCTTCAACCTCCTGGACTTGCTTCGCGGCCCCAAGCCGCGTGCCGCAGCTTTGAGCCAGCTCGATCCGAACGTGCCGCAGATCGCGGTGAAGTGCGATTTGTGTGCGGGCTACGACGACTACGCTTGCGTGACTGCCTGTCCGACAGGTGCCGCGTTCAGGACCGATCCGAGTGCGAAGCTTGGACTGGGTCACATGCTCAGTGAGCTGGAGGACAAACCGGCGTGAGCACGCGTGACAGCAAGAGCCGAGCCCAAGCCCTCGGCCTGGAGCGAGCACTGCGCTGGCACGAACGCAGCTGGCCGTGGCTATTGGTCACCCTCGTCGCGAGCGCAGGGCTGTTCGCCCTGGTGTTCGTGGCCTTGTCGGGCAAGTGGGCGAACTTCGACCCGGACATCTTCGCGCCGGTGCTTCGCGGCTACACGGGACACGGCGAGCTCCTCGGCGTCATCGCCGCAGCGACTGCTGGCCTCTGCCTGCTGTTTTCGATCCGCAAACGTTGGCTTCAAGAACGGTTGCCCCTGATACGGGGGAGCATGCTTGGCTGGCTGTGGGTGCACGTCTTCGCCGGCCTGGTCTCGCTACTCGCCGCAATGCTCCATGCGGGCTTTGGCCTGTTCGACGAGCAACTGACGACGGGCAAGGCCCTGTTTTGGTTTCTGGTACTGATCTCGTTGAGCGGCGTCGTCTGGCGCATCGTCTACAAGGTCGTGCCAGCGGGCGCCGCGCGCAAGATCGGTAACTACTCGCAGCAGGCGAGTTCCGATCGAGCCCGCGAACAAACGCTGGAAATGGAGAAGGTCGCCGCCGGCGGGAGCGAGCTCCTGCATCAGTGGAAGGATTGGCTCCTGCAGCGGCCGCGCACACGGCGCGAATTGGACCAGGCGCGCGCGAACTTCGCGAGCACCCCGGAGGCGGCCGTGTTCGATCAGTTGTGCGCATTGGCTGAAAGCCGCGGCCGAGCGTTGACGCGCCAGCGGTTGCAAAAGACCATCACCGGGCGGCTGCAGGGCTGGCGCATCGTTCACGTACCACTGTCGCTGGCGTTCGTGATCCTGCTCCCGCTACACCTGGTCGAGGTCTACGACGTTCCGGCGAAGTACCTGCCACCCGAGATGCGCGCGCAACTCTCCGAAGTTCCTAGACTCAGCGGCGTGCACGACCCCGCGGCGTGCGGCGAGTGTCACCGCGCGATCTACGAGCAGTGGCAGCACTCGATGCACGCCCACGCTCTGAGCAGCCCAGTGACCATCGTGCAGAACAACCAAGTCATGCTGCGCGAGCTCAACGAGGCGGAGATTCCGGATCCCAAGCGCATCTGCGTCAATTGTCACGGCCCGATTGCCACCGAGCTGGCGCAGGCTGAAATGCTGCCCTTCACTGGAAGCTCAGCGAGTGACCACGGCATCACGTGCAGTGTCTGTCACCAGTTCGACGGTGCGTCACGTTCGGGCGGCGGCGCCTACACCGACGTCGTGATCGCAGGGTTGGAGCGCGGGCGAGTGATGTACGGCCCATTCGCGAGCGCAGTCGGTAACCCGTATCATCAAAGCAGAATCCGCCCGGAGATGACCGAAGACGCCTCGCTGATGTGCCAAAACTGTCACGACGTGAACCTCGACAGGGACGGCAATGGCAAGATCGAGCTGGGACACGATCTCGTCCTGCAAACGACGTTCGGCGAGTACCTCGAGTACCGCAACAACGGCGGACCATCGAGCTGTATCGATTGTCACATGCCCGTGGTCGCCGGGCTGACCCGCGTAGCCGAGGCCGCGCGCGTCGGCGATCAACAAGACGTGTCAGCGCCACCCCGTCTAGTTCGCGATCACTCGTTCGTCGGTGTCGACTACCCGCTCGATCACAGCGGAGCAACCGAACCTCACCGCCCGGCAAGAGTGCGGCTGTTGCGTGCTGCCGCGAAGTTCGACGTCGACAAGCCAAAGTCCTCCCCGAACGGCGTGGCGAGCGTCAACGTCTCACTCAGCAACGTCGGCGCCGGGCACAATCTCCCGAGCGGCTTCGCATTCGCCCGTCAGATGTGGGTCGAAATCGTCGTTCGCGACGCCGCAACGAAGGCCGTCATTTACCAGAGCGGCGTCATCCAGTCGAACACGGACGATCTGTGCGACGCCGCAACGATGGACGACGAGAACAGTCCAATCCGCAAGCACGTGCAGGGCTGCAAGGCCTCGGATCCGCAACTGGTCAACTTCCAGCGCAAGCTCGTCGACAAGGCCGACGTTTTGCGTGACGAGCAAGGCCAACCCGTCGTGAACGAGCGCGGGGAGCTGACGCCCGTCGCTGCTGAAGGCGCCAGTGAAACTTCGATACAGCGGGTCGCCGGCAATCCCATCGTCCGCAAACGCCCCAGCGACAAACAACCCCTCATTTCCATCCCCCCAGGAACGACGCGGAAGTTCGCCTATACGTTTCCGGTGCCGGAATCAACCAGCACCCTGACCGTCAAGGCGCGGCTGATGTTTCGGAATCTGCCCCCATACTTCCTGCGCGACCTGGCCGCCAATCAGCCCTCAGATGAAGCGCCCCAACTGGCACCACTCATCAGCAACCTGGACGTCGTCGAAATGGCCACTGCAACGAGTCGCGCCACACTGCAGAAGGCACTGCCGGCACCCGAACCCCAGCCCGCGAAGACCCCGGCACCGGTGAAGTCGAAACTCAACGC
>QJWJ01000066.1 GCA_003235365.1 Deltaproteobacteria bacterium | reverse complement strand
GACGTCCTATGCCTCGGCCATGTTGCAAGCAGCGTTGGTTCGTCGTTGGTTCTTCCCAGGTGCACTGCGTGCCAGTGCACTTGCGACGGCTCTGGGGGGCCTTGGGTTTCAACTCGTCGGGTGTCAGACTCCACAGCCGAGCGCGGAAGCACCGGTGACGAGTGCGTCGCCAGAGCCGGTCTCTGCGCCATCCGAGCCGGTGGTGTCGCAACCTCCGCGCGACGAGCCGGCGCCGTCTGCGAGCGCCGCTTTGCCCGACTACTCGGTGATTGTACAGAGTCAAGAGCGCAGTGCGGACGATCGGACTCTGGACGAGGGGCGCCATCCCGTCGAGCTGCTGCGCTTCGCGGAGGTGCGCCCCGGCATGCGCATCGCGGAAATTGCTGCGGGTGGCGGATACACGGCCGAGCTGCTGGCACGCGTCGTCGGGAGCGAGGGGCGAGTGTACGGACAGAATAGCCCGTTCATTCTCGAACGGTTTGCGGAAGGCCCTTGGTCAGCTCGCCTTCAGAAACCGGTAATGGCCAACGTGTCGCGTGTCGATTCCGAGTTCGACGAGCCGCTGCCGGCGGACGTGCGAGAACTGGACGCAGTATTCATGGTGCTGTTCTATCACGACATGGTGTGGATGAAGACCGATCGCGCGAAATTCAATCGAGCAATTTTCGAAGCACTCGCGCCGGGTGGTGTGTTCATCGTGGTCGACCACAGTGCGCGACCAGGTGATGGCGTGAGCCAAGCACAAACACTGCATCGCATCGAGGAATCCGTCGTGGTCTCCGAAGTGACCGCGGCTGGGTTTACGTTGGAACAATCGGCTGACTTCTTGCGCCACGCCGACGATCCTCGAGATTGGAACGCTTCCCCACGAGCTGCTGCGGAACGGCGCGGGCAGAGCGACCGCTTTGCGCTGCGCTTCGTCAAGCCGGCCGCTGCACGGTGACGCCGGGTTGCGCCTTCTTGCCGTTCCGTCAACTCGCTCCAACGTCATCGCAGCGAACACTGAACGAAACACTAGCTCCCGTGGGCGTGTTGCATGCCCACGCCCAGCCCCCGTGTGCTTCGGCGATTCGCCGCACGAGCGACAGTCCCAAACCCAGCCCGCCACCTTCACGGCGTGCTGCGTCGGGGGCGCGGTAGTACGCTTCAAACGCGCGCGACAATGTGGCGGTGTCGAAGCCGCCGCCTTCGTCTCGCACTTCGAACACCAATGCCCGCCGGGCTCCGCGCAACTCGCGAGGCGTCGCCCATCTCAACACACAGCTGACTGGCGCGCGTCCGTAGCGCTCCGCATTGTCGAACAGATTGTCGAGAGCGCGAGCCACGAGCGTGACGTCCACCTCGACTTGGGGCGCCGCTGCCTCGTCGAGCAGGCGGTCGAAGGGCAGCCCACGCCTCTCCAGGGCTCGTCTAGCCAGATGCGCCGCCGATACTTCTTTTCGTTCCAACGCATCGAAGTCCAAGCGCGAGTGAGCCAGCAACTTGCCCAGCAACTGGTCGACTTCTTCCACTTCGCGCTCCAAGGACGTCAACGTGCCGTCAAGAGCTTGGGCGTCGGTCGCGGAGTCGCCAGTCATCGCTGCCTCGCCGTTTTCGGGGGCATCGCCGCGCCGGCTCTCGGATTCGATTGTCGGTCGGGACTGGCTGCGCAGGAGTTCGGTACAGACTCGGATCCGAGCCAGTGGGCTGCGAACTTCGTGCGAGACCGTCGCCAACAGTTCTCGCTGGTCGTGTAGCTGTTTTTCGATGCGCCTTCCCATCTCGTTTACGGACTCAGCCAGAACGCGCAACTCGCCGCGACCGTGCCGCCCCAGGCGAACTCGCGCTGAGAGGTTGCCGCTGCCCATCTCGCGAGTGACCGAGATCAGCTTCGACAGCGGGCGGGTGATGCGATGGGCCGCGACGGCCGCTGCGCCCCAGAGAACGAATACCGCGGCCCCGACCGCTGCCAAGAACGATCCGGCGTATTGTCCGGGAGAATGTGCGAAGCACACTTCCAGGTCCCCAAGATGTCGTCCTTGCCGTATTACCCGGTGGGTCTTGCCCCAGCCAGTGCAATCGGAGCCGGCTTGCTCGACGATTCGATCCTCGGGGTCACGCACCACGACGGAGAAACCGAATGCGTCGCTGATGCCCTCTGCCAACTGTTGACGAGCTGCGGGGGAGTCCCAAGTGTTTGCGAACTGGTCCGCGGCCAATTTCATGGCGGCATCTCGGTCCATCGGCATCGACTTTTCCGGTCGCGTCAATGCGAACGCGAGCCACATCGAGCCCATCGCCGCCAGGATCGTGATAGCGAGCCAGGCGAAGAGCGTGTGATGCAGACCTCTGCGGTGACGCGGTTTCACCCGTGGCCATCCTCCATGGCGTCACCTTTGGCAAAGACGTAGCCGACTCCTCTCACCGTACGGATCAAGCGAGGCGGATCGTCGTTCAACTTCTTCCGCAGGTGTGAGACATGAACGTCGACGGTTCGATCATTGACTACGCTGTCTCCTCGGCCTGCCAAACTCAGAAGGTCGCTCCGGGGGACGACTCGTCCGGCTCGTTGCATGAGCGTTACCAACACATCGAACTCGAGCCCCGTGAGCTCGATTGCCAGGGAGCCACGTCGAACCTGACGACCTTCCAGATCGACGACGACGTCGGCGACGCCGAGCTGCCGCCTCGTCAGCGCGCCGCGAGTTCTTCGCAACACTGCCCTGAGCCGAGCCAGCAACTCACGAGGGTTGAACGGCTTTGACAGGTAGTCATCGGCGCCGAGCTCCAGGCCGACGACGCGGTCCGTGTCTTCACCTTTGGCTGTCAGCATGATTACCGGCACGTCGCTGATGTTGCGCAACTTGCGCAACACCGTCAGCCCGTCCATGCCGGGCATCATGATATCCAACAAGACGACGTCGAAGTGGTTCGAACGCAACAAGTGGAGCCCTTGCTGACCGTCGCATGCCGACCGCGCCAGGATTCCATTCTGGCGAAGGTACGTTTCGAGCAACGCGAACAACCGAGTGTCGTCGTCGATGATCAGTATGTTGGAGTCTGGGCTGGTCATGTCTCGGGGGGTGGATGCGCTGCCCCGTGGGCGCGCATCCACCGGGTGGTGCTCAGTCCGTCGGATTGTCGTCGCTGTGCTGCTCGGACTCAACGCGCGATTGATGCTCATTCGTCTCTCCGCCCTCTTGGGCACACCAGTGGTGGCGCCAGTGGTCGTGGTGATGTCGCACCGAGTGGAAACCCCAAGCGAAGCCTGCGAGCGCACCTACACCCAGCCAGGCCATCAGAAGCTTTCGTCTCATGGATTGTTCCTTTCCGTTGGTTCTCGTACGTTGGTGAGGGTCAGCAGCAGACAGCGTGGGGGCCAGCCTCGACCCATCGAGCGAGGCGTTTGCGTTGATCGGGATCGAGCGCGTCGTGAATCTTCGTCAGCGCACTGGCCACGGCGGTTTGTATCTCGACGAGGTCTTCGTTGCGGGAGTCCACTGCGTCGTGAACGACTCGGGGGTCGAATTCGTCCTGTCGCATCGCCTCGGCGACCTGGGTTCGCGCCTCTCGCAAGCTCGAGCGCATGCCTCCGACGCTGTCCATCAGATCAGAGAGCGCAGAACGAATGGCCTTCTCTTGACCAGGTGTGGTGTCCAGCCGCTCAAAGGCCCGATACAAGCCACGGCGCCGATGGTGGCGCCAGTGATGATGACCCCAACGGCGGCCGCCGAGTGCCACCGCGAAGAGACCAATCAAGCACGTCGTTCCAATGAAAAATCCCAACATATCTCACCTGTTCGCATTGCCTCGCGACGAGGCTTTCACGTGATCCCTGCGCGCATCGGCACTCGGGGCCCGCTGACCCGATTGTCAGCGACACTGCGAGGATGCGGGGGCAGTGTTGCGGAAGTGTTGGGCGGTTCGTGAAGAAGTGTTAAGTGCCGCGGGGGCATGGGGAGCGCCGAGTACCTTCGAGCGCCGAGTGTGAGTCTCTGCATCAAAGCGTGTTGCGTGAACCCGATGGGTCCCTCTTGGTGCAGGAATTTCCGGAACCTCGGCGAATGCGACTGCGCCCCGTCGTCTCGTTTGCCGACGGAGAGCGGTGCGTTCTTTCAGCACGGCATGATCACGGCACGGTAGGGTTGCCGTTCAGGAAGTCGTGGAACGCCGTGAAATCCTGCGCTCGAGCTGCCTGCCAAAGTCGCAGCAACGCGGCCCACAGGGTGCGCTGTCGGAGTGCGTTCATCTGTGGCACGGTGCTGAACCGACGGAGAGTGTAGGTGCGGAAAACATCCCAGCCTGAAGCTCCGTTTCGTGGGCATCCACGGTCACGACCATTTGTATCCCCGCGGCGGCAGCCTAGCCGCTCAAGATTGCTCCAGAGTTTCCGCAAGTGACGCAATATCTGCGTGTCCTGTGTAGCTAAACTCCCGGAATCGATGCGGTTTGTTTTGGTAGGGGCGCCAGTTACCCACTTTTCTTTCGCGCTTCGGATTGCTAGGCGTCAAGACCATGTCCGAAGGTAAACACGACCTAGCCAGCGAGTTTCCGGAACACAGAGACCGAATCGCTGCGCTCAAGCAAGCCGACCGTCACTTTGCAAGGCTCTATGCCCAATACAATGACGCTTGCAAAGAGCTGCAACGGATCGGGTTCAGTGTGGAAGTGCCTTCGGACGAGTATGTCGAGGCGTTGAAGCTCAGGCGAGTGCGACTGAAAGACGACTTGCACGCATTGCTCCTGGACTGAGAGCCCTTGCGGTTTCGCGGATCGGGTTCGGAGCTCGACAGCATTGCCTGGTATTAGGTTACCGGAGCCGTCGCTCGCCGTCGCTCGCGCATCGAGTGTGCGCCGAACAGACTGAGCGCCGCGAGCGCAGCCGCGCCCATTGTCAGGTTCGAATAGCCGAACAGCTTCAATCCCAGTGCCACCAATACGCTGGCGATGAGCGGGCGGATCAACGAGTCCTTCGCTTTCGCCGAAAAGCGCGCACCCAGATAGATGCCGGGAACGGTTCCAAGCACGATGCTTGCCGTCAGCCACCAATCGACCTGGCCGAACAACAAGTGCCCAACTCCAGCGGCGACGACCAGCGGTACCGCTTGAACCAGGTCCGTCCCGACGAGTTCCGAGCTGCTCATTCTTGGATACAACCACATCAGCATCACGAGCATCAGCGAGCCGGAGCCGACTGATGTCAAGCCGACGACGAGGCCGCCAAATGCTCCGATGAGCAAGGTCGGTAAGGCCCGGACGGGTATTCCCGCCAGAGATGCGTGTGCAGAGTTAGCGCGCCGCACCAGAACTTTGGCCACCATGGCCAACGCGGCCACGAGCAACGTCCCTCCGATCACTGGTCGCATCAGCGTTCGCGCCTGCTCCGCATCGCTCAGGAACTGAAGCAGCCAAGGGGATATCAATGCCGTTGGGACGGAGCCAACCATCAGCCAAAAGGCGAGGTCACGACGCACCGAGCCATGTTTTAGGTGAACGGCAGCGCCCACGGGCTTCATGACCATTGCCGCGATTACGTCGCTGGAGATGGCGGTCACCTCCGGCACTCCAAATCCGAGGACGAGCATGGGCATCATCAATGCTCCTCCGCCCATACCGGTGAGCCCGACGACGACGCCTGCAGCGAAACTACCCAGACTCACAGCAAAATCGAGAAGCATGACTATTCCCTACTAAAACAATCGGAAATATGTGGATTATTCTTGCCGTGAGGGAGCAGGGACGCAAGGGCAATCTGCCGCGGTTGGCTCGGAGCGCCCTGCAGGTTCGTTCATCACGTTTGGTCGGTGTTCGCGTTCCCCGTGTCGCCGAATCTATCTTGTCGATATTTGAGGGTTTTCTTGGAATCTCCTGCAGGTGCGGCGTCGTTCGAGCCGTGGTGATTTGCCGGGCGACGACCCGACCCCGACGCAGTACCTTCGGCGGTATGTCCCCCGTGGATCGTGTGCACGCCGAGGCGGAGGTGTTGGCCGCCAACGAAACCTTCTACAGAGCGTTCAGTCGCGGCGACCTGCGCGAGATGTCACGGCTGTGGGCGCATCTGACGACTGTGAGCTGTTTGCATCCGGGAGCACAGGTGCTCTTTGGACGCGACGCGGTGATGAAGAGTTGGTCGTCGATGCTTCGACGGCCGCCGCCGGTCCCGCTGCAGTGTCTGGAACCGAGAGTGGTGATCGCGGGGAACGTCGCGGTCGTGACTTGCTACGAGGCGGGGGGTGACCAACCCGCGCACTTGGCGGCGACCAACGTGTTCGTCTACGAGAACCTCGAGTGGAAGATGACTCATCACCACGCCGGTCCGGTCGATCCACCCGTCGCGCCGAGTCAGCCGCGTGGCGTCCTCAATTGATCGAGTGGTTTCTGTCGCCCGTCTCGGATTGGTGCATGGGAGACCGAGCCGGAGCGACTCGCAACGCAGACGGTGAGACACACAGTTCAACAAATGCGCTGGACTGAACTCGATTGCTGGATACACTCCCAGCCTCCTCACAGGAGTTAGGTTCCAATGAAGACGCCCAGCTTGCTCAACCAGATCACCGTGCGCGAGATCCGCACGGATCGGGTTGCTGCTTGGGCGTCGAGTCGCGGTGTCGACTCCTCGGGGTTTGAGCCCAGAGGCGTCGCGTGTGAGGGCAGCGCCAATTCCAGCGACCCGGTGATGGTGAGCAAGCGAATCGACGCTGTCGATCACCTCCGGTCGCGTGCTGAAGAGGTCTGGCGAGAACCAACGAGTTGAACCAGACCCGCTGAGAGCCAACAGAGCCCAGCCCCTTCGAGCCGCGACTGAAACAGTCCGCGGCTTTTTCGATTTTGTCCTTCATCCACCTTTGGAACCTTCCATGACTTCTTTTTCCTCTCCCCGTTTGAACTGGGAAGCCTCCCCCCTTCGAGCGCTGTTTGGTTTGGCTTGGCCAATCGTCGTATCGATGCTGTCAGTCAGCACGATGACGCTGATGGATACGCTGTTCGTCAGTCGACTGGGCTCTGCGGCAGTCGCCGGCGTAGGCCTGGCTGGTGTGTTGACGTTCACGCTGTGGTGCTTCCCGATGGGAGCCCTTCGTGCAGTGAAGATCCTGGTTTCCCACTCCGCTGGCGCTGGCAACCGCGAAGGCTTCCGTCCGCTGTTGGGCGCGGCGTTGGCATTGTCCGCCCTGTTGGGGGCGATCGTTTGCACGATTGGCCTACTGGTGGCTCCTGCGCTGGTGCAAGTGACGGCAACCGTCGAGTCAGGAACGCTCGCCGGTGACTACCTTTCAGTGCGGGTCCTGTGCAGCGCCGTGTTTCTCGCACTCATCTCGATACAGGAAACACGCCAAGGCTTCGGCGATAGCCGAACGATGATGTTCACGACCCTGTTCGGTAATCTGCTGAACATAGCGCTCGACTACTGGTTCATTTTCGGTCTGGGCTGGGGTGTCGAGGGTGCGGCTTGGGCGTCGAATGTCGCCCTGAGCTGCGAGTTCCTCGCGCTGGCGACTGTTCACGTTTGGCGCGACGGCTTGGGTATCTTCTCGGCGACTCGCGCCCACTTTCGCAACCTCGTTCGGTTCGGTATTCCTTCTGGAATCCAATTCGGAATGGAGGTCGCGTCGTTCGGCGTGATGACACTGATCTTGGCATCGTACAGCGAGCTGCATACGGCAGCCCATCAGATCTGCATCCAAGTGCTTCATTTCAGCTTCTTGCCCGCGATGGCAATCGGCGAAGCGGGTTCGGTTCTGGTCGGTCAGGCCCTTGGTGCACGTCGGTCTGAACTCGTCGGAACCATTACCCGGCTCACGCTGTGGCTTGCGCTGGCGTACGCGTCCATCTGTGGGCTGGTGCTGTTCTTCGGCGCTGAATGGATTGTGGGACGATTCACGAGTGAACAAGCGCTTGCACACCTCGCCGTGAACTTGTTTCTGGTGCTCGCCGTGTTTCAGCTCTTCGATGCGGCCAACATCGTTGCGCGCAGTTTGCTTCGCGGAACAGGTGATGTGCACTTCGTCGCCATCGCTGGCATTGCTTCAGCGTGGTTGTGCACTCCGCCTCTGACGTACTTTCTGGGAAAACAGCTCGGGTGGGGCGTTTACGGAGCATGGGTTGGCATCTGTTCCGAAATTCTGATCGTGAACGTCGTACTGTGGACGCGCCTCAACGCGGGGAGTTGGCGGCGCGTTGCCGCCGTTCCGGTCCTCGATTGAACGGACCCACCCTTGCCTGAGTTTCGCTCCGCGAGCGTTGAACAAATGACCGAGAGGCCTACACGTTGCGTGGAGGCCTCTCGGGGTTCATCGAGCGGGTGGGACCGGCGTCGTGGTTATTTGGCCGGCGCCGCAGCTGACTGTTTCGCGATTCTCAGCGCACCGTTCCTGGTTCGACTTGGCAACTGGCGCTGCAGCCATCACCGCTGTTGGCGTTGCCGTCATCGCATGCTTCACCGGCATCGAGCACGCCGTCGCCACAGTAGTGTTCTTGGCGACACAGTGAGTTGCAACCGTCACCATTCTTGGTGTTTCCGTCGTCACACTCCTCACTGCCTTCGACCTTGCTGTCGCCGCACACCGCTTCCTTCTTGCACGTACTGCTGCAGCCGTCGCCGGACGTGTTGTTGCCGTCGTCGCATTCCTCGGTGCCTTCCTTGACGCCGTTTCCGCAGTAGACTTCCTTCTTACAGGTTCTGCTGCAGCCATCGCCGCTGGTGGTGTTGCCGTCGTCGCACTCTTCGCCCAGTGTCGACTGCACCTTGGCATCACCGCAGAACTCCTTCTTGCAAGTGCTGCTACAGCCGTCGCCGCTGGTCGTGTTTCCGTCGTCACAGGTCTCGACGCCACCGATGACGCCATCACCGCAGATGCCTTCACTGCGGCACAGCGCGCTGCATCCGTCACCGCCAGTGGTGTTTCCGTCGTCGCATTGCTCGGAACCCTCGATCTTCGAGTTGCCGCAGATCGATTCGAGCCGGCAGGTCGACGAACAGCCATCGCCTGAGACGTTGTTTCCGTCGTCGCACTGCTCCACACCTTCTTTGATCTTGTTGCCGCAGAACGTTTCCAGCTTGCACGTGTTACTGCAACCGTCACCGCTCTTGGTATTGCTGTCGTCGCACTGTTCCGTACCGTCGGTTACGCCGTCACCGCAGCGCTCCGCCGTGCAGTTGTCGCGGCAACCGTCGCCACTGACCTTGTTTCCATCGTCGCATTCTTCGAGGCCTTCGAGGGCTCCGTTCCCGCATTCGGGCTCGAGGCGACAGAGGAAGTCACAGCCATCGGCGTTGGTGGTGTTTCCGTCGTCGCACTGCTCGCTGCCCTGCTTGACACCATCGCCGCACACCGACTCGCCCTTGCAAGTCGAAGAGCAGCCGTCGCCGGACGTGTTGTTTCCGTCATCGCATGCTTCAGTGGCGTCGATGACGCCATCGCCGCAGCGCTCGATGGTGCAGTTGTCGCGGCAGCCATCGCCGTTGATGAGGTTTCCGTCGTCGCATTGTTCGGTCGCGGCGCGTTGACCGTTGCCGCAGATGGCTTCGATTTGGCAGGTCGTGCCGCAGCCATCGTTGCCAGTCGTGTTTCCGTCATCGCACTGCTCTCCCAGTTCGACGACCCCGTTGCCACAATTGGTCTCGACCAGGCAGGTCGCGCCACAGCCATCGCCAGCGGTGGTGTTTCCGTCGTCACATTGCTCACCCAGGTCGCGTCGCCCGTTGCCGCACACCTCGAGCATGCAAACCGAGCTACAGCCGTCACCCGAGGCGTTGTTGCCATCGTCGCACTGCTCGACCCCGTCAGGAATACCGTTGCCGCAGAACGTCTCGAGCTTGCAGTTGTAGGAGCAGCCGTCGCCGCTGATGGTGTTTCCGTCGTCGCATTGGTCGGCCGCGTCCACGATTCCGTCGCCACACTGCTCCTTCGTGCAGTCGGCGCGGCACAGCGCGCTGCCCAGCTCACATTGCTCGCCGGGTTCGACGATGCTGTTGCCGCAAACGGCCTCACTCGTGCAGACGCTGGTGCAACCGTCGCCGCTGACGGTATTTCCGTCGTCGCACTGCTCCCCCGACTCGCGCTTGTTGTTGCCGCAGACGGCCTCTTGCAAGCAAGTCGACGAACAGCCGTCCCCGTTGTTGACGTTTCCGTCGTCGCACTGCTCGCCGATCTGCTGGACTCCATCGCCGCACTCGCACAATACGAGCACGGTGACCAGCGCCGTGTCCACCTCGCCGCCACCCAGCATCGCAGTGTATTCGAACTTCTCGTAGCCACCGCAGAAACCCGGGTAGGGCGAATACTCGACGGTTTGGCCGTCACTGCTGATGACAATCGTACCGCCCTTGTCGCCCGCTGTGACACTCACGATCTCGACGGTGGTGTCGGCGCAGGTGGCTTCGGAGCGCGTATCGTTTTTGAGAACGTCGATGACGTTGTCGGAACTGTTCGCGGGGACGCGGGTCCTGTCGTCGCGCGCCATGGCAGGCGCGTAGCAATAGGGGACCGATGCTTCCGTGTTGCAGATGGTTCCGGGTGAGCGCGCCGCGCACTCGGCGTCGTCCACGCACGATGTGCCGAAGAGTTGGCAAGGCTCCGACGGGTTGCGTGGACACACGATGAACGCGCCGCCATCGGTTGCCGTCGCCGCTGACGAGGCCTCTTGGGTGTAGGTGTACACAGAGGTTCCGTCGGCCGCAGTGGGGCTGATCAGCGTTCCCGGGATGCTCGATGTCCCGTACAGGTTGCCCTGGAAGCCATAGAAGCGGAACCGTGGCGCGGCGGCGCCGTCAGGCGTGTTGAACGTGCCTACGACGTCGAAGCCGGGAACGGTGAATGTCGTGTCGAGCGGGTTGCTTCCAGGAACGCTCCAGTTTCTCGCCGCGGTCATGAAGTCGAAGCCCGTCGCTGCTGCAGGATTGCGGCTGAACACGAGCATCTTCTCGGTGCTGTCGTCGACGATGTACAGGTTGCCGTCTTCGCCGATGGTCAAGCCGTCGTACTGATCGCCGAGTGTCGTCGATACCAGTCCCGTGCCATCGAGGTTGACTCGCGTGATCTTCGATTTCGATCCCGAATCCTCCATGAACAGCCAGGTGTCGTTGAACGGGTCATAGGTCGCGCCGTCGATGCTGCCGGTGTCGTAGCGTGGACGCGGAACCAGTGCTGGACTCGGGTTCGTGCAGGGCTTTCCGGGCCGGCAGATCTGGTTGGTGTCCGGATTGATCAAGGTGCCGTCCAAGCACAGTTCGATCGGCGGCTTCGCCAAAGACGATTTGTACCCGACGAACGAACGCGTGCGCGGATCGTAGTGCAGCGCGTCTGGGGAGATGTTGCTGACGTTGAACTTGCGGATGGCCACCCACTTCAGGCCCACTGCGCACGTGCTCAGGCCAGCGCCGTTCTCGGTGCAGTCGTAGAACGGCTCCACCTCGCACGTCGAAGAGCAGCCGTCACCGTCGTCGGTGTCGCCGTCGTCACACTCTTCGAGGCCACCCATGTCGCCATTGCCACATGGGTTTGCCGTGCAGGCGCCCCCAGTCGGTGGTGTCGTTTGGTTGTCGACAGCGCACTCCCAACCCCACTCCAGCTGGCAGTTGCTGTCGCAGCCGTCGCCGTTGTCAGGGGTACCCTCGCTGTCGTCACATTGCTCGGCGCCTTCGACCTTGCCATCACCACACACGGTGGCGACGCACGCCTGCTGCGGGGTGGGGCACTTGTAGCCAACTTCGATCTTGCAGTCAGCTGAGCAACCATCGCCAGAAGTCGGCGTGGTGTCGTCATCCTCACATTCTTCGTCGCCCTCGATGGCACCGTCGCCGCAGACAGACAGGCGACAGGAGCCGCCGTTTGGCGGGCAGTTGAAGCCTTCTTCGATTCTGCAGTTGATGTTGCAGCCATCTCCAGAGGCGTTGTTGCCGTCGTCACACTCCTCGGTGTCTACGGCCACGCCGTCGCCGCAGTCGAGGGCGACACACGCGCTGCCGGCTTCGGGGCAATCCCAGCCATTTTCGATCCGGCAGTCCGCGCCGCAGCCATCGCCGCCGTTCTTGTTGCCGTCGTCGCACTCTTCAGCGCCGTCGATACTGCCGTCGCCACACTCGTAGCACTGCTGACCGACGATTGGGCACGAGAAGCCGGTTTCCAACTGGCAGTTGCTACTGCAGCCGTCGCCACTGTCGGTATTGCCGTCTTCACAGTTTTCTTGCGACTCGATCAGTAGGTTGCCGCACTTTTCGCAAGGGACGCCAGCGACGTTGCAGGTGTAGCCCGTCTCGATGGTGCTGCAGTCGGCACTGCAGCCGTCCCCGCTGATGGTGTTGCCATCGTCGCACTTCTCGGTTCCTTCCAACACGCCGCTGCCACAGCGCTGGCACTGACCCACCGCAGGGCAGGTCCAGCCGAGCTCGACGACGGTGCAATCGGCGCTACAGCCATCGCCACTGACCTTGTTGCCGTCGTCGCATTCCTCGTCGATGTCTTGGACCAAGTCACCGCATTCGAGGCAATCGTCGCCAGGAATTGGGCAACGGAAACCAAGCTCGACGCCCAGGCAGGTACTCAAACAGCCGTCGCCGCTATCGGTGTTGCCATCGTCGCAGGCCTCGCCGACGCCGAGTGCTCCGTCTCCGCACTGGAAGCAGTCTTCGCCCGGTACGGCGCAGGTCCATCCTGCTTCGAGTTTGCAGGCGTTGTCGCAGCCATCGCCGATGTCCGTATCCCCGTCGTCGCACTCCTCGCTGCTCTCTCGAATCCCGTTGCCACACTGCTCGCACAGGGTACCGGGGATGGGGCAGCTATAGCCGGCCTCGATCGTGGAGCAATCGGCAGTGCAACCGTCGCTGTCGTCGTTGTTGCCATCGTCGCAGACCTCGGGGCCTTCGAGCTTTCCGTTGCCGCACTTCTGGCAGTTCTGACCGTCGGGGCAAACGTAGCCTTCTTCGATACGACTGCAGTCGAAACTGCAGCCGTCGCCACCGACGCGATTGCCGTCGTCGCACGTTTCACTTGGATCGACGATGTTGTCGCCGCACTCGATACACGGTTGACCTGGGGTTGAGCATGTGAAGCCCGGTTCGACGGTCTGACAATCGGCGCTACAACCGTCGCCGTCGTTGGTGTTTCCGTCATCGCAGGTCTCAAGAGCGGCGACGATGCTGTTACCACAAAGGAAGCACGGGAGGCCGCCGATTGGACAGACCCATCCAGCCTCCAAGGTGCAGCTCGCAGTGCAGCCATCGCCCGCGTCGGCATTCCCGTCGTCACATTGCTCACTGCTTTCGGCAATGCCGTTGCCGCACTGTTCGCACTGGAAGCCCGGCAGCACGCATGTGAAGCCCGGTTCGACGGTCTTGCAATCGGCGCTGCAGCCGTCGCCGTCGTCGTTGTTCCGGTCGTCGCACACTTCCTCGCTGCCGACGACGCCGTCGCCACAGACCCCGCATGCCTCACCGGGCACGGCGCAAACGAAGCCCGATTCGACGACCTTACAGTCGAAACGGCAGCCATCGCCGTTGACGCGGTTGCCGTCATCGCACGCCTCACCGCTGTCGAGCTGCCCATCACCGCACTCCGTGCAGGCTTGGCCTGGCGTCGTGCAGGTGAAGCCGTCCTCCACGGCGGTGCAGGTCGCGTTGCAGCCGTCGCCATCTGCGGTGTTTCCGTCGTCGCAGCTTTCGTTCGGCTCCTGGTTGCCGTCGCCGCACAACTCGCACAGTTGACCCGGCACCCAACACACGTATCCCGCGGAGAGCGTCTTGCAGTCAGCGCTACAGCCATCACCGTCTTCCGTGTTGGCGTCGTCGCAGGCCTCGCTCGACTCGACGACACCGTTGCCGCACCCCTCACAAGCGACGCCGGGAACGGGGCAGCTGTAACCCGCGTCGATAGCTGTGCACGTCGCGTTGCAACCATCGCCCGCCTCGGCATTGCCGTCGTCGCACACTTCGCCTTCTTCGATGATACCGTTTCCGCAGGCCTTGCAGGGCTCGCCCGGCGTCTCACAGATGTAGCCAGGTTCGATGCCTGTGCAGTTGAAGAGGCAGCCGTCGCTCGACAGCGTGTTTCCGTCGTCGCAAGCTTCGTTCTCTTCTTTGACACCATTGCCGCACAGCTCGCAGGTTTCCCCGGGGACGTAGCAGGTGTAGTCGTCTTCCACGGCCGAGCAGTCCGCAGCGCAGCCGTCGCCGCCTGTTCCGTTTCCGTCGTCGCAGGCCTCGAACTCCTCCACCACGCCGTTTCCGCATTCCTCGCAGGCTTCACCGGCTACTGCGCAGACGAAGCCCTTGGCGATTGTCTTGCAGTCGGCGCTACACCCGTCACCGTCTTTCCGGTTTCCATCGTCGCACTCTTCACGACTTTCGACGATGCCGTTGCCACACTCCTCACAAGCGACGCCGACGGCAGCGCAGTCGAAGCCGGTCTCTAGTTGGCAGTCGGCTGTGCACCCGTCGCCGTTAGTCCTGTTCCCGTCGTCACACTCCTCGGTATCGTCGAGCCGCGCGTTGCCGCAAGCCGGTTTCGCCGTGAGCGTTCCTCCGTCGCCATTGCTCCCCGATGGGTCGTCGGCGATGAAGATGTCTTCACCCGGGCCCGTTTGCCCGGCATCCACAGCGGCGTCCGGTGCCTCGACTGCGCCCTTCGAGTTGGTGCTTGGCTTGTCACTACAACTGAGGAGGACGATGCTCAACGCAAACAGGGGTCTAATTAGCTTCACTGGGCTCCGAGAAGGCAGTGTGTGATTCTGACACACGGTGAGTTCGACTTGGCGTTTCGGGAACTACGGACATTCCATCGGCGCGCAGAGGCTTGTGGTCGCGTTTCGAGGCGATTATCAGTGTGTCAGGCGCCGATCGGGTCGATATGGCTCGTGACTTCTGCATTCACGGTAACCCACACTGTGGTCTGGTTGCTCTTTGTGAACAGTGGTGTGTGCGGTGTAGATTAACGATGTGGCAAATCTCGAGAGGGGCGGGTGAGATGTGTGTCGGCCACGCCGAGTCGAGCTGAGCCGGGTCGCGCTCGGCTCGGCGGCCCTCGCCTGTGCGACCCAGCGTCCCTCGCGCGGTCCCAAAGGCGGTCCGCGGCGTGCACCCGAATCGCTAGCCCACCCAGTCCATGGTGGCCATTCCCCTTCGATGAGCGCCGTCCTACAGTGAGGCGCCTTTGGGCAGGAGCCCCCCTATATCGCGCTCGCCTGCGCCGCCCATTTGGCGCTTCGATTCCCCAAAGCCCGCACCGGACTAGGGCTTGGGGGAATCGCTCACCGTGTTCGCGGGCGAATCACCATGGTCGTATCGTTCGATCCTACTGGCAGGTGAACTGTGTGCCTGCGTCCAGCTCGCCTTCAGTTCGGCTGACGTAGCTCTCGATGACACCACCAGCCACGTCGGTGACCTTGATCGTCCACGGACCAGTTCCCATGTTGCCAGGCGGTTCCCAGTAGTTGTACGGCTTGCGGGTGGCCTGTTTGCCGTCGATTTCGACGCTGGCGATGGGGAAGACGTGGCCTTGAACGAGGATCTCGTTCCAGTCGTTGCGATCTGGCTCCTTGAGTCGATAAATGACGTTCTGTTCCCCGACGGGACACGGGACGTATTGCCAAGAGATGTTACCGGTCGCGCCTCCGTTGCCCGTGCCCAGGTGGCCCTCGCCGTCGGAGCCAATTTGACGGAAGGCTTCCAAGCTCAGGTCGATGTGCCCCGCTTGGCACTTCGGATTGGTCGCCACAGGACACTGATCGACGATTGTGATCGTGACCTTTCGCCCGCCGTCGCGGGTTACTTCGACACACGCACCACACATCGCTGCGTCGTTGTAGTCAGTAGTGTTCATTGCCCCGAAGTAGCGACCCTCACCCGTGTGAACGTGCGCAACGCGATCGGGGTTGTTTCCGGTGATCTGATAGCTGCAGTTCACCTCGCTCGAGCCCATCGAGAACGTGTAGTACGTCACCGACCCGTTTCCGTCATAGCGTTTGAGGTCGGGGCTGCAGGAACCGGGAGTGCTCATCGGCTCGGGCGGCACTTCGGGCTCGGGTTCAGGCTCCGCGGCGGGACCGTCGCCCGCTTTGAAGAATTTCACGTCGTCGAGCCAGAAGTCGAACTCCGCGGGCGTGTCTTCGTCGGGCTTGGTCATCTTGAAGTTGATGCCCAACAAGTCTGCGGGAGAGAAGTCTGCCGCAGCACCCCAGCCCTCCTGGGTGAGCTCGCTGAAACGCAGGCTGAACTGCTTCCACTCATCGGTGATGACGATCGTCTTGCCGTGGGCGTCGTAGCACTCTTCGGTGCAGGTGCCTCCACCGCTTGCTTCGGTGATGGCACGGATCACGAATTCGACGCGCACGTCGCCAGAGCCCTTGGCGAAGAAGGTGAGCCCTTCGTAGTTGCTGGCATCGTGTGGCTTGCGACCACTGGCGCCACTGCCGGTGTTGTTGAGGTCGACCTGGATGCCCGCCCCCCAGTCGCTGAATCCGGAGCCGCTGGTGTGCAGCGCAAACCCAGAGCCGTCTGCGCCGGGCGCTTCGGGCGTGAGGCTGCCCGAGCTTGGCATCTGCGTTCCCGTCCCGTCGTTGTACACGTTCCACGTTCCGGCGCGTCCCGACACGTCGACGACCGAGGCGTCCTCGTCCTCGAAATCGTCGATCAATGTCTCGTCGACGGGCGTTTCGGTGGGTTCGACGGCGTCGGTGCTGGAGGGGCCTGGGGCAACGACGTCCACCGGGCCGTTGGGCGTAGAAATACTTGGCGTCGCCGAGGCAGTCGGACCCACGGGTGTACTCGTTGGTCCACCGACGGGCGTGGAGCTACTCGCCCCTGGCCCGAGCATGTCCATGGGGACCTGCGTGGATTGAGGGCCGGTCGCCAAGGGCGTCGTCCCGAGTGGTGTTCCGGGAGTGCTGCTGGTCGTGCTCGGCGCAGAGCTCATTTGGGTCCCCTCGTCGCCGCAGGCGGTCAGCACACTTGCCAACGCGGCCAAAGCCGTAAGAGGATTGCGGGAAATCAGCCGACCGTAGTTCATGGCCGGGGACGTTAGCATGGGGGGATGGCTGCGGCTGTGCGCTACTGTAGGGCTTGGCGCTTTGCGGCACCTTCGAGATCGCGGCGTTCTCGGATCGGGAAAAAAAAACGCTGGAATCCGCTGGTACTGAGCCACTTGCAACGATGGCTTCACAGTCCCCGTGAACGTATGCACCGACAACGATCCCATGCCGGCCTGGCGAACGTGTGGCCCACTCCCGATGAGCCACGACGGATCGGGGCACGGGGTGAGCGGGTTCGACGTGCACCCGCCGACTGCGCTCGCCGAGCGGACACCTACAACCGACACCTAGCAGCGAATCAGCTTGCCTGTGCCGGAAATGCCCAGAAGAACCGCCCCAGCGGGGGTGAGGGCGTTATTCCGGGCCACGTTCGGGCACTCTTGCTCACAGCTCGGTGCTCTAGGTTGTTGATTTGTCGCGGCAATCAACATGATTGCCGCTCTAGCAGCGATGAACGAACGCCGCCTGGGCGGCGGCAGCCAGTGGACCACGACGGACTCGTGACCAGCCCGGGTTGGGCCAGCGGATCGTTCGTTTGGCAGTGGCGCCACCCGACCCCGGTGGTGCGCGATCTGCCGTCGAGGCGCGCTGGCGCGACTGAACTCCGCATGCAATGCACTAGATGGCAAGCGAAATGACCGTTGTTCGAGGCGACGAAGGAGAGGGGCGCACTGGGGGCGGCGGCGAAGTCCGCGCAGGCGCGCGACAGTAGGAATGGCTCAATCGTCTCGACAGCTTCGCCTCATCGATCCTCGCGTCATGCGTTGGCAATCAGCGAAGCTGTTCCGGGAGTTCTCGGAAGCCGAGCTCGAATGCCTCGAAGGGTTCGTCGATGTTCGTAGTTACGAGCCTGGACAGTACGTGGTTCGAGAAGGTGAGCTAGCGAGCAACTTGTACTTCATCCAACGTGGCACGGTGGAAATCCTCAAGCGCGAGACGAACGGTCACCGGGAGCACCGCGTCGCGATCTTGCGTGCCGGCGACACGATGGGTGAAATGGCGTTGGTCGATGGCTTGCCCCGCACGGCGTCTGTGCGTGCCAAATCGAACACCGAGCTTGTCGCCATTCCCGTCAATCAACTGCGCCGCGCGGCGAAGGAGGGAACCACTCCGCTCACCGAGCGCACGTACCAGAAGCTGATTCTCAGCATGAGCGAGTTCTTGGTGGTTCGGCTTCGTGAAAAGGCGGACGAATCGCTTGCTGCCGTGCAGGGGCGCGTGGCCATGGGATCACTCGTCGTGAATCTCCTGACGCTGCTGAGCCTGTACGTGTTGCTGCTTGGAGGGTTGCCCTATCTCGAACCTCGCGTCGACTTCGACGCCGCGCAGCTGAGCATCCCCATCCAGCTCGTGTTCGGCTACGCCGCTTGGCGGTTCATCCGTGGCAGTGGCTATCCGCTGGCATTCTTCGGAGTTCGTCGTCGTGGGATCACGTCAGCCCTCTTGGAGGCTGCGCTGCTGAGCATCCCGTTGCTGGGTTTGGTCACTCTGGCCAAGTGGGCGTTGTTCCAGCTGACTCCGGGGTACCGCCAGTTGCCTCTGTTCGAGCATTCCGCAGTGCTTCAGCGGTTGCTCGAGCCGAACGTCTACAAATGGCTGATCATCTACTCGGTATCATCGCTCGTCCAGGAACTGACGGTGCGCGGGGCGCTGCAGAGCACGCTGGAGATGTTTCTGGTCGGTCCCAGCAGCCGCCGTAACGCCATCTGGGTTTCTGCGCTGCTGTTCTCCGTATGTCACCTGCACATGTCCTTTCTGTTCGCAGCGCTGTCGTTCCTTCCTGGGCTGTATTGGGGGTGGCTGTTCTCCCGACAGCGAAACCTTGCCGGGGTCGTGGTCTCGCACCAAGTCGTCGGCGCTTACGTCTTCTTCATTCTCGGCTCCTATCTACCGAGCTGAGGCGTTGCTGATTCTGGAGGGGACGAGTCTCGTTGCGCGGCCAGCGTCATCGACGAAGTGCTCGTGCGCCCCAGCTTGCGCTCGAGGCGATCCAACAGCGTCGCCGTGCTGAACGGCTTGAGCAATAGGTCTCGAACCGGATCGAAGCCGGTGTCATCGAGCGTTTGATCGACGTACCCCGAAATGAACAGCACTGGGAGATCGGGGCTCCTTTTCCGGAGCATCTCCGCCAGTTGGATACCGCTGATACCTGGCATGCGCACGTCAGAGAGCAGCAAATCGGGCAGCTTGTCCCGCCTGCGCAGTTCCTCGAAAGCCGATAGCGCCTTGCTCCCGTCCACAGCGACGGTAACCTCGTAGCCTGTTGCGCCCAACAGCTGAACCAGGAACGTTCGACTTTGGGGGTCGTCTTCGACGAGCAGGATGCGTCCCCTCCGGGTTTCGGGAAGCTCTGGTGGCGTCGAGGTGCGCTCGGGAACCTCGACGACGTCGTAGGACGGCCAGCTCAGCGTAAACCTAGAGCCTGTGCCGACCTTGGACGAAATCGCGATCGTGCCTCCGGAACTCTCGACGATCCCGTGAACGGTGGAGAGCCCCAGCCCCGTCCCTTGACCGCGCGGTTTCGTCGTGAAAAAGGGTTCGAAAATGCGCCGTTGGACGGCTTCGTCCATGCCCACGCCAGTGTCTTCGACGACCAGCTGGACGACGCTTCCGCCCTGCTCGTGCTGGCACCTGATGCGCAGTACCCCGCCGTCCGGCATGGCATCGCGCGCATTCATCGTCAGATTGAGGACGACTTGTTCGATCTGCCCAGGGTCCGAGTAGATGATGGCTGGTCCTCGCAGATCGAGATCGAGCGTGATTTGTTCGCCGACGATGCGTGTGAGCAAACGGTCCAGACCGCCCACGACCTCAGCGACGTCGATGCCGCGCGGTTGGGCCAGCTCTTTGCGCGCAAAGGTGAGCAGCTGCCGCGTCAGACCCGTGCCTCGCTCTCGCGCGGAGATCAGCTCTTGCGCGGTGTCCCTTATGAAACGCTCCGGGTGCCGCGACAGGAGATCGCCGTAGCCGCCGACCGCGGTCAACAGGTTGTTGATGTCGTGCGCGACTCCCCCCGCGAGCTGGCCGATAGCCTCGAGCTTCTGCGAGTGCTGCAGCTGGTGCTGAAGTGCGACGGCGCGTCTCTCTGCGAGTTTGCGTTGGGTGACGTCGCGCAGAACGATCAGTGACCCCTGCTTTCCACCAGGCTTTGGTACTGTTCGCAAACGGCCTTCCAACGTCAATCCGGTCCGCTCAGCGACATATTCCCGCGTCCGGTCCGTCATGGTGCCGATGGACGGAGCTGCCGCAGCGTTCTTGTCGGCGTCGCGCAGGCCCAACGTGCCTAGCGACGAACCGAGGACGTCGCCTTGAGCTACTCCCAACAGTCGTTCGGCGGTGGGATTGCAGTCTTCTATCAGGCCCCGGTCGTTGATGGAGATGATGGCGTCGGGGGCTCCGTCCAACAGTGCGCGTGCTTGACTGGCGCTTTGCTCGGACCGTGCCAGTACGCGTGAGAACGAGCGCATGAACAGCGCCAACAAGCCAGCCGTGGTGAGCAGGCTCGCCAGCAGAATTACCAACGCGTTGATCTCGCTAGCGGGCAGCCAGGGGCCGGTACCCATCAGGGGACGTGCAGCCATCGCGCTGGGAATGCTCACGATTGAGCTCAAGCCCATCAGCATTGCGCAACGCACTCCCAGAAACAGCGTCGCACCGACGATGGCGACGGGGAAAGCTGCGGCTCCGGGAAAGATGGGTCCCCGAAAGGCGAGGGTGACGTGTAACTCCAGCCAAAGCGCTCCGAGCGAGAGCGCTGCGGCAGTCCGTTGTCGGTGATCGCGCTCCAACCACAGCGCGACGAAGCCAGCGATCACCACGTATGGCTCGCGAAGTTCGCTCCACACGTGCAGGCCTTGCGTGGCTAGCTGCGTGATGATCGATAGGCTGTAGCCGATGATTCCGGCCCAGATCCCCGCGCGGAGCCACGTGCGATACTCCTCCGGCGCCTGCCCCGACAACAGACGCAAGGTCAAATCTTGATGTTGTGACCGTGCGCTCGACAATTTGACTGAGCGTAACAGGTTTTGCCTGTCGGCGCATGTGCGCGCGGGTGAAGGCTCAGCGTCAGATGAGATTGATTCGAACGAATTCACCTTCTATCGAATCATCGTCGTTTTCGTTCCGCGCTTGATGTCGAGGTGTAGGTGGTTCTTGTGGGCTCTGTCGTGGCAAGGTGTCAAGATGTGGTGAAACAGGCCTGCTCGCGCCACGTTGCATACCAGGTTGCGCAGCAGCAGAGACTCAGCACTGGGGTTGGACAATGTTGCTGTCGCTCCGCACGGGTGCTCACCAATTGCTGAGCCCCAGAGCTCTTCGACGTTCAGCTTTCGCCCGTCTTCGAGCGTAAACTCGGTGATGTCGATCGCGAGCCCATGTGCGTGTTGACTGCGCTTTCGAGAGCCAGGGAGACGTGCGTTCCTTCGGTAGTAGTTGTCCACACGGACGGCGCTCACGCCGTGGGCGGACAGCACGTCGGCGAAGTCGTCCAGCAATAGCGCGAGTCTGCAGTCGAGCATGCTGAACGGACTGCGTTGGCCACCGTCGTTGAAGCGCACCCCGTCGAGTGCCTCCGTCAACCTCAGGGGAACGGCGATGCCTTTGGCGTTTCGATAGCGTTTGACCGGCAGCCGTCGTCGCGACAACTCTTTGCGGCACTGCCAAGGGCTCAGGTTCGCGTAGCGATTGGCGGGGGCTCGTGCTGCGAGACCGAGCGGAACGGGCTGCTTGAATGGCTCGTTGTCGCTGACGTTGACTTGCTCATGTACCGGGTCTGAGGGCTCGTCGTCGACTTGCCTCAGTTCGCGAAGCTCAGCTTCGGCGTCGAGCTCAAGCGGTGGATCGGAACCTGCGGGGTCGACTGTGTCTGCACGAGCGGCAGCGACGGTCTCCGATGTGGGTTGGTCTGCGGACGATTCTCCCGCTGGCACGACCGGCGTCGTTGCCGGAGGCGGGGGAGACGGTGCGTGGCCCGCGCAGCCACCTGCGCAGACGAGCGCTAACCAACTGAAACCAGCCAACCTCAGCAATCGCGATCGATTCTCAGTGGTGGTGGTGTCCGCCGGGTCCGTGTGCGTGGCCGTGCTCCAGCTCCTGCTTCAACGCGTTGCGCACTTCCTTGACCTCGACGTTGAAGTGCAGCGTCTCTCCTGCCAAGGGGTGGTTGGCGTC
This sequence comes from Deltaproteobacteria bacterium, assembly GCA_003235365.1. Classification (GTDB taxonomy): domain Bacteria; phylum Myxococcota_A; class Polyangia; order Polyangiales; family Polyangiaceae; genus SZUA-265. Next base: position 4,043 of record QJWJ01000066.1, on the reverse strand, counting down.
GACAACGACGGAACGCAGCTTGACCTTCGTGATCACTGCACGACGAGGAGTCCCTTGGACGTTCATTTGCAGCGCTACGTTCTTCTGTGGTTGAAGGCCGTCAGGGAGCTGATTCAGGGGGATTTCCAAGATCAATGCCTCGTCCCGCTCGCCGTAGGCTTCGGCCGGGGCGAGGGTCAACTCGAGTTGGTCGCCAGCGACCTTTCCTTCCAGGGCCGTTTCCATCCCGCTTACGAGGTTGGCGTGCCCGTGGAGGTAGTACAGGGGCTCCCCGCGCGAGGCGTCGATGACTTCTCCAGCGTCGTTCTTGAGCGTGTATTCGATGGCGGCGACGCAGTCCTTGGCGATCTTCATGGGCCAGCGCTGTAGATGAGCGGCCGCGATTGCGCAACTGCTTTGCCCCAGCGGACCGATGCGTTTGGCTCAGTGCGTCCCTGCCCGCCCGCCTGTCGGTGGGTTTGATCGGTCGCTCTCACCGTCGGTCAGGGAGAGTACTCCAAACGCGTTCAGTGTCGCGTCAGCCCACGAGCGGTTCGGGCGAAAGGCCAGACTGGAAATAGCTGAGCACCTCGTCGTGGCAGCGCGGGCGCCATGCCTGGATTTCCACCTGAAGTGTTCCCGTTTTCGCGTGCACGTGTATCGGGCTCGACGGAACCCTGTACGGGCACAGGTATGCCAATTCGCGTGCGCGCGCCACGTCCTCGTTGCCGTAGCTCCGGTCATCCAGCACCGTCACGATGCGAGCCCGTCCGCTGGCACGCTGCACCTCGACTGGTTGTTGGATGAGCAGGCGGTTGGGGACGAGGGCAGTCGTGCCGTCATCTTTTCGCACACGAACTCGCGCCAAGCCGAGTTCGCGGATCATGCCGGTCAAGTCGTGAAGTCTGATTCGGTCCCCTTCGCGAATGTCGTTGCGCGCGATCAGGTACAACCCCGCCAGGATGTTTTGCAGTGTCGGGAATGCCGCCGCCAAGAACGCCCCACCGATCAGCAGCGCGTTGGCCATGCTCAGCCGCTCGATCAGCGGAGTCAGGATTCGAAGGAAGTAACCGGCTGCACCGACGACGAGCACGAAGCGCAGCAGGCTCACGACCAGCGCCAAGCGGCGGTCGGGGTCGTAGCCGGCGCGCCAGACGCGGTGCACCAACGACGACGTTGCCCGGGCCAGTGTCACTGCGCCAGCGGCCACGCCGAAGGCCACTCCCAACTGAAACATCGAGATGCCGAAGCCCATGTTACGCCTTTGCCTGTCCCAGCGCGCCGAGTCGCTGCAATTCGAGGACTACGGGCCAACGGGCTTCTTCAGGGACCTCGTAGAAGTGTCCCTCCGGTGCGAGCGAGAGCAACCCGGCACCGAGCAAGAAAGACAGGTGCCGCTCGAGCTGCTCGTGTTGAAGCCCCAACTCGAGCCTCAGCCGTGACAAATCACCGGAGCCGTGACGAACGATCGTCGCCAACACCGCCAGTTGTGCGGTCGTCAGTGATTGGGCGATGCGCGTGCGACCTGCGCGCAGGGCGGCCGTGCTGAGCAACATGCTGCCTTCACGCATCGACGCTGCACGAGTGCACTCTGCGAGCGCGCGTCCTGGGTTACCGTCGCTGACGTGGGCCAGGGTACGTAGGAACAGTTCCTTTTCGCCGCCGATGCCGGAGCGGCGTAGAAACTCGCCGACCAAGGTTCGGGAAAAGGTGATTTCCACCCCCGCGCGTTGGCGCCGTGCTTCGAGCAGTTCCGATAGCTCCGCGACGCTCAGCGAGCGGCAATCGAGAACGCGCGTGAATACTTCGGCCACGTTGCTGATCTCTTCAAACACCTCGAGCGACGAGCGATCCACGGCCACGACCCAGAACGCGGTATCTCGGGTCTGCGTGATGAGCGACAGCAAGCGGTTGAGCTCGGCGGTGCGCTCACGCGTGCGTGCCAGCCAGACGTCGAGATTGTCGAGCAACACCGCCGGTCGGTACAGCGCGAGGTAGCGCAGCATCGTCCCTTCGTCGGCGCTACAACCCAACATGAGAGATAGCGCTTCAAAGCAAGTCCCGGCCTGCTCTGGGCCTTCACCATCGAGGCGTATCACCCGGGAACTGCGCAGTTCGAGCTCGCACATGTTCAGCAACGAACTCTTGCCGGCGCCAACGCCACCGCGCAGTAGGACCGCGCTGCGGCGTCCCGCGAGCCACTGGGTTTCCTCGTCCACGATGGACTCGAGCAGGTCTCGCTGTGCAGTGAAGATTCGCTCGTCGCGCACGGGACTTTGCGAGAACCAGCGCGCGACATTTGCTGGCAGTCGCTCGCCATGCCAGCGCTCCACCGCGTGACGTAGGTCAGTCGCGTCGCGCAGGGCTGCGGTGTTGGGTCCGTGACGTTTGAGCCAATCCAAGATCGCCACGACCTTGGCACTGATGTGCTCAATCAGCCGTTCCAGCAGCCGTTGACGGGTGGTCGCATCAGTACCCTGCAGTTCGATGTGGTCGAGAAGGGCCTTGCGAGCGTGATCGAAGGCGTTCTGAATCGCTTGATAGCTCGCTTCGAGCTGACGCTGCATGCGCTGCTCGGTGAGTTTGATGCGATGCACGGCCAGGCTGAGCTCGTCGGCTGCGCGTTGGTTGAAGTCGGAACGCGACGACTGCTCTGCGAGTGCCTCGAGCAGCGTCCACGAGGGATCGAGCGCCTCTTTGACGCGTCGTGGCAGTTGCGCAAACGAGTTGGAAATGGCGCGGGTGGCTTGGTCCACTCCCGGTACGAGCCCCCTCACCCAATAGCGTTCCGCCAACGCACGCAGCTCGACACGGCGGATTGACCCCTCTCTCGGTGACTGTTCGCGATTGAGCTGCAGACATCGCACTTCGGCGGGTAGGGCGCTCATTGCTTGTCGTAGCTCATTACCCAGAGCGCGCATGGCCGTCGAGGCGCGCAGTTCGCGCGATAGCTCGTCGAGTGCTTCGTGGCGCAGGGCATCCAGATCGTGGCGCCAAGTGGCCATCGCCGCGGCTGGATTGAGCTCGTCGGTTTCGCCACACCGCAACCTCACGACTTCCACGGCGTCGGTGAGTCGTGCCACAGCCGGTCCGACACGCTTCTCTGCGTTTCGGGCTGGGCTCAGCACGTTCTCGTCGATTGCGCGAGTGACCGTCTTTTCGAGTTCCGTCGCGTGGTTGTGCGCTAAGCCAGAGCCCCACACGGCTTGGGCCCGCCGCGACCAGAAGTCTTCTTGCCCCGCCTCGAGCGCTTCCACCGCCGCACGAATCATCGGCTCGACGTTTGAAAAGCGCAGTTGCGCCGTCGAGCAGCGTGGCGTGTCCATTCGCACCAGCAAGTCGGCAAAGTCCTCGAAGTGTCGATCCACTTGCGCGGCGAGCTGCTGGCGCAACCATTCGTCCTCACTATCGTCGGCTGGCTTGCCCGTGGCGCGACGTTCGAATTCGCTCAGATGTTGGAAGATGCTGCGTTCGAAGACGGCGTAGGCGAGTTCGGCAAACCCCCGTTCCAACGTCATACGAGCGCCGAGCCGTACGGGCACGGCGCGTCTTCGAGCCCTCGAAAACAAGCGGTAGCGCAGCCTCAGCCACCACAGTCGGACGCGCATCCCCCACCTGTCCGAACCGTGAGACTTCAACGCTGACGCCGCCAGGGGGGCGTCGACGAAAGGTGGCAGCGATGCGAGGCAGCCGACGAGTTCGTCGAACAGTGCGCGGCACGCCCGGCGGTGTGCAGCGACGAAACGTTCGAAGTCCTCCAGGCGCGGCTCGGCCGTCGTCAGGGGGAGCAGTGGCAAGCTACCCAGGGTTGTCGTTCGAAACTCGTCGAGAATCGCCAAGGTCTTGTCGCGCAACGCCTTGAAGGGCTCTGCCAGCGATGGTTCCGACAGGACCCGCTGACTCTGGACGCCCGATACTGCGAGGGGAGTGCGCGTCGCAGACGTCGACGGCGGCACTACGCTGGTCGGCGCGGCAGGCGCCGCTGCCTCTTCACCGGGGATCTCCTGGGCTGCTGCCAACGCTTTGCGCAGGGTTACCGGACCCACGAGCAGGTTGATCGCGAC
>QJWJ01000467.1 GCA_003235365.1 Deltaproteobacteria bacterium | reverse complement strand
CACCGACGACGGCACCACCGACGACGGCACCACTGACGACGGCACCACTGACGACGGCACCACTGACGACGGCACCACTGACGACGGCACCACCGACGACGGCACCACTGACGACGGCACCACCGACGACGGCACCACCGACGACGGCACCACTGACGACGGACCTTCGATGCCGCCCCCGGACGGCACGACGACCACGCCATCGGGTACCATCACCGGTCCGATCGCTACCGGCCTCCCCCCGACGGGCCCCGTCCCTCCTCCGGCGCAGACGGTGCCGACGCCCACATCGGGTCCCACGTCGCGCCCGACAAACACTCCCAGCGGCACCGTCCTCCCAACGTCGGTTCCGCCGCCTGGCACGGCGGTCCCACCGACCATGCCCACCAGCGTTCCGACGACCAGACCGACGGTGACGCCCACCGGCCCAACTACCACCCCGCCGCCTCCAACGAGCATGCCGACGACGACGCCCACCACGACGCCACCGTCCGATCCCCCGGACGGATGCAAAGACGAGCGACAGTCGGTGTCGACCAACTACTGCGACTACGAGCTGACGTGCGACGACGACTACGTCTACAGCTACTGCAGCAAGAACGGTGACCGCTTCCAATGCTATTGCTCGAACAATCGCCGGTCGTTCGAATGGGGTCTGACCGGTGTCACTGCCGACCAAGCTTGTGGGGTGATCGCTGAAGTGTGCACGTCGGGGGACGAGCCGGAGTTCAGCGGACCGACGACTTGCACGACCGACTACAGCTCCGAGTCCCGCGACTATTGCGAGGAGTCGGAGATCTGTGGACAAGCAGCTGATCTCGGCAACGGCGTGACACTCTGGTCGTCAGAGTACCAGTCGGCTTGGTGCAATAGCGAAGGCTCCAATTCCTGGGATTGCACGTGTCAGGCGAACTACAGCTGGCACAACTACTCGCTCAGCGGCGTTTCACAACCGCCGTGCGGCACGGTGAAAGACCTCTGCGCCGGCGTCATCACCCCTGACTTTTCTGGTCCGGCGACCTGCACACCGGAGTCCCAGTCCACGACGCCGACGTCGTGCAGCATCTATCAGGAGTGTGTCCAGACGGCGGACCTCGGCGGCGGTGTCAACGCCGAGCTATCCACGTACCAGTCCACGTCGTGCACCGCCGGCGGCGCCGACTGGTCGTGTCAATGCGCGACGGACAACGGTCAGATCAGCTTCAGTGCTCCGCCCGCCAGCTCGACACTGCAGACCTGCGTCGACGCGACAGACTTGTGCTCCTCGGTACAAGACGTGGAGCCGACGGGACCGATGACCTGCGCCAACAGCGGGCAGTCATCGGGTCAAGGGTACTGCAGCTTGCAGTTGACTTGCGGGCAGTCCGCGACAGTGGACGGCGTCGACATCAGCGTCGACGGTCAACTGTACACCTCGTGTTACGAACAGGATCCCGGCCAGTACTTCTGCGACTGCTATTCCGGTAGCAACTACGACTCCTTCGACTTCCCCTCCTCCGCAACTTCATGGGAGACCTGCGAGGCGGCATCGCTCGAGTGCCAGCAACGAGTCACGGTCCAAATCGGCAACAGCACGGGCGGCATCATCGGCATTCCCAGCCCAGGTCCGATTGGCGTCGAGTTCTGAGGCTTCCCGCGTCGACACCCCAGCGCGGCGAGGTCCCCAACGTGGACACCGCCGCGCGACGACCCGGCGTCACGAGCAGTCGCCGGGTCTGGCTCGGTGGCTGCTGTGTGGCGCTGCTCGCTGCGTGCGGCGCACGCACGCAGCCCGAGGAAACCGGCGGCGGTCGTCCGCTCTCCGTGCGACAGGAAGCCGAGCGGCAAGCTGCCGGCGAGCGGACCCCCAACGGGATCGAAGCGCTCGTCTCCGCACCACGCCCGACCGCCGACCCCGACTTCGACCCCACTGCCCTCGACTGCCGACCGGGACAAATCGCCTGTCCCGGCGGTTGCGTCGATCCCACCAAGGACCCGTGTGGGGTCTTTCCGGAGTGTCTGCCGGAATCGGGTTCGGACGTGGCCGCGGGCGCCGGCCCACACTTTCATCCCGTGGCGCGCTTGGCGACCGGACATGGCAACGCACGCATGTCCATGGATTCCTCGGGCGGCACCCACTTGGTTTGGATCGGTCCGAACTGGAAGACGTTGTGCGCCACGCATTACTCGGTCGCCACCGCGCAGTGGGAGGCCGCCCAGCTGATCGAAACGGTCACTGGGTACCACGACGCGATCGGCGGTCTGACCGCTTCCGGCGACGGCAACTTGTCGCTGTTGTGGACGACTGACCGAGGCATCTTCTCGCGTCCGTACGACGCCGCCGAACGACGCTGGGGTTCGGCGGTTACCGTCGATACGATTGGCTCCGGCGTTCGTGCACTTGCAGCCCGCAGTTTGGTTCGGACGGCTGACGGGGGCTCGCTACTGTTGTGGGAGCGCACCGAACTCGACGCCTCGGGCGCCTCCATGGGCACGCTGATGGCGGCGCGCTCGACGCCTTCCGGCGATTTCCTGGCTCCGCCGATCGCGCTTCACGTCACCAGCAGCGGCAGTTGGATGTTTCCGGATGCCCAATGCGGCGAGGCGGCGTGTTGGGCGACGTGGGTCTCGGGGGATGCCGACGAGCGCACGGTGTACACTGCACGCCACGAACTGCAGTCGAACGTGTGGTCGACGCCCGAAGCGCTGGGCGCCGCGCCGAACGCGAACATTCCTCGCATCGCGCTGGCGGCGGACGGCGACGTGTTCGTGACGTGGCCGAGCCGCAGCGAAGCCTTGGAAGCACGGTGGTGGACACCATCGAGCGCGCGTTGGTCAGAACCGTGGCGGCTGGATGGCGATGAAGCACCAGACGGTCCGGCGGCGGCGACCTTCGCCGGGCCGGTAGCCGTGGTCGCCTGGCGAGACGTCACGCCTGGAATGGCACGCGCCGGCCGACTCTTCGCAACCACTCGCAGCGGGGGCGACCAGGGGTGGAGCGCGGCAGAGAACCTGATGCAGAGCAACCGGGGTTCGAATCCGCCGGACCTCGTCAACGATGGGCGTGGACGAGCGTTGCTGGCATGGCTCGAGCACGACCGTGCGGGCGGCGCAGCTTTCGCTCGGTTGTTTTCCTCAGATTCGACGAGCTGGCAGCCGGTGGTTCGACTCGACGATGCCGTCAACGGCACCTGGTCCGACCTCCGTGCGCAAGTGGCCACCGACGGCGCCGGACGCTGGAGCGTATTCTGGTCCGATCCGCTGGTTGCGCCGCGGGAAGAACGCGATTACCCGCTTCGAATGAACATCGTGCGCTTCGAGTGAGCGCGCTCGGCCAGCAACGCTCACCGTCGCGCTTCACGCTGCTGGGCCGAGCGCGGGGCGAGTCGCCGCCAGCTGCTGCCCCGACCGCGTCAGCAGCGCCATCTCCGGATTGCCGCGTCGCCAAATCACGTTGTCCATGAAGTAGTGGTGGAGGTTGACGAACGTGACGAAGGCGGCGAGATACGGTGTCGAACCGAGCACGGCAGCCCGATCCGAAAGCACCAGCGAATCGTCGAGCCAACCGGGCAGCGCCCGCAAGAGCACCCAGCCCAGCAGCAGTGCCGAAGCGCCCAACGTCAGCAGACGCCGCGACACGGATTGAAAGTGCGGCGGCCCACTGTTCTCGAGTGCCTCACCGCGCCGGAGTAGCGTCACGAAGTACCAGTACTGGATCGAATGCAGCGCTGGAATGACGTAGACGAACAGCGGATCCGAGCTGGAGTACACCGTCCACAACCACACGCTGGTGAGCCAGCCCAGTACCGGTGTCAGCGGCAGCGCATTCCCGGCGCGAACCCGGTTCAGAAGCGATACGGCCAGCGCAGCGGCACTGCCGAAGAACGCGACGGCGCACACCTGCTCCAACCCCACCGGGTGGGCGATCGTGGTGAACACGACGCCGTTTTCTTCGAAGCGGCTGCCCGGATCGGCGGGGCTCGCCCAAGCGTAGGCCCACGCTGCGAAGCAATGAATCAGCGCCCAACGCCGCTCCCAGGTGCTGAACGTCACTCCACGACGTGCCGAAAGCACCATCAACACTCCGAACCCCTGTTTGACGTAGTGCCACTTGACCAGGAAGAACATCACCTGGATCAGGGCGCCCAACAGCACGGCGGAATGACCGGCAATCGCCCCCGCGAGCCAAGCTGCCATGAGCACCGGCACGACGACGCCAGCCAGCCAGTAGCGCCGAGCCAAGCGCCCCCCAGCCGCGACGCGAGCGCGAAAGCGGCGGTAGAACAACACGTACGTGACAGCGAAGTGCGGGTCGTTGATCACGAACGCGCCGTAGAAGGCAACGAAGCCGACCCAAAGTTCGGCGCTGTCGAGACCGGCGTGCGCGCGTAATACCCACATCAGCGGCAAGAGCGCGAAGCTGACCCCGCCCGTCGCGAGGAACTCGACGATTCGTTCGAATCGCCAAGCACGCTGCCGCGTCGGCTCGCTCAGCTCCAAGGTCACATCCATGTTCTGCGGCAGGAGCCTATTGTGTCGACGTCGCCTTGGCCAGTTGACGTCTCGGGCTCACGAACCAATCACGTTGAAAACACAGCACGATACGACGCGACAAGCGGCCGGACACGAGCTGTCGAAGCCAATCGAGGCGGTTCGTTCGCGACGCTTTCCGCCTCCGAGCAGCGAATCGACGCGCTCGCTGACCCGTCGCCGATGCCTCGTGCTCACGCAAGCGCCGGGCAGGCACCAATCCTCTGCTGGCGTCGCTCACCACTCGGCACCATTCTCCATCAGTGACTCCCCCGATGCTTCGACCCACGTCACACCGTTCGCGGTTCACCCGTTTCCCGACACCGCTATCGCTACTGGCGGCATTGTCGACCGGTGCGGCGGCGGTCTGACCACGATTCGCTGGCTCCCCCCGTTCACGAGTGCCAGGTGGAGATCCCTCCACGCGGACGGATCCGCTGAACCACCGCGCGGAGGGCCTACGTGCTGCCCGTCGATGCTGCGCCCAACGAGTTACCTGGCCGCTGGTTCGCAGTTTTTGCCGAGCCAAGTTGACGGCCGGCGCCCCACCTGCGCCTACACGGAAAAGATGCAGTGCCGAATGCAGATGCCCTGGGTCTTCGATGACCGCGCGCGACAACATCGCATCCCGCGCCGGCCGCTGCTCGGCGCCCTTCGTTTTGCGTAATTGAATCGGAGGTTTCCCGCCGCTCACGTTGCACCGCGTCAGGACTGCATCCAAAGTGCGACGCGTCGCGAGCAGCCATCGGGGCCCACTTCGACGCATCCCAGTGCGGCGACGAGTCGTTCCGAAGTGCTCCCGAGGGTGTGTCGGGCGTCTACCCCCAACGGATGGCGGAGTGGATCACCCACACCGGGCTTGCTGCAGGACCGACATGCTGCGACTGTTGGTGTGTGACAGAGCGACTTGTCGTGTGCTTTCGGTGGCATGAGCAGGGGACGACGCCTGAAGCGTATCTGCGCGCGGTCGACCGAGTCTTCGAACGGGTGGCGCGAGAAGGCGCTGCGCCGATCGCTTGGACGACGAATAGTTACAGCTTCGCGTTACCGCCGGTAGCGTTCCCGACGATGCTGCGGGTGGCGTTGGATTTGTTGCGCGAGCGCGCCACCCACGGCGTTGGTTTTGCGCAGCGCGAGTTGTTCGCCGATGGCGCGGGGCGTCGAATGGGACCAGCCCTAGCTGTCGCGGAAAGTCTAGCCTCCTCCACGCGGTCCGGCGAGCTGCTCGTCGACTCGTCGATCGAAGCCGTCGAACGTGGTGAGCTCACGGCCGTAGGTTCACTTCGCTTCGACGTCGCGGGGCTGTCGGTGAGCGCAGCGCTGATGGTCGCCACCAGTGCCTCGGCGTCTGGGTTCGCGCCGAGCGTGCGCCGAAACCCCTCCATCACGCCGACCGAAACCGAAAGCCACTCGGACGAGCTGATGCTGCACTTCGACGACGGAGCTTGGGACACGGTGACGCCGCCGCGCGGCACGCTCTACCCCACCGAGCCAGCGACGCTACCGGGTGCCGTCAACACCAGTGGCGGCGTGCTCCACGATCTGTACGAGAACGACGACGAGCTGTTCTCCCTCGCCGACGAGCCCACGAACCCCGGCATCAGCGTGCAGTCGGAGCAACAACCTGCGACGAGCCAAGCCGTCGATGGCGAACAGGCCCCCCCCTCCGAATCGGGTCCGTCGCTGAAGGCGGTCGTCGTCTCGGACGCCACGGCCAGTCCCGACACCTCGACGGTCCCGCGGCTCAAAGTCCCCCGGCCCGACCTGCCCAGCCCGCCCCCGCGCCGCCAAAGCCCATCGGTCGGCCCGGTCGCTTCCACCGTTCCAGCGCCACCGCCGCTGGCCCGTTCCTCGTCGCGCTTGAGCGCGCCGCCGCCAAAGCCATCGCAGCGCCGTTCGATTGCGCCCTCCGAACTGGTCGCCCCCCTGGACGACGAGGCGAGCGACGGCGCGATCGCACTGCCGCCAATTCGGCGGCTGAGTCCGCCTCCGCCCAAGCCCGCGGGACAGTCGAGCAATCCTTCCCGCTCGCGGCTGTCGACACCACCGCCGAAACCGAGTCGCGCTGCAACCGACAGAATCAGCGCGGCTCCGGACGCGCCGGAGCGCAAAGGCCAGGTGCCCCGCGTCAGTCACATCACGGCGCTGGCCGGTGACGACGCCAAATCGATGATGAGGATGGCCGATCGGTTGTGGCACGAAGAGAAGGACGAAGAACTCGTCGACGCGCTGAGACAACTCGTCAAGCCCACGAATCAGGACCTCGAAAGCGCCTTGTCACAACTGCAGGTCGCCTCCGAGGGACATCCGATCGAGGACGCCAGTGGCCGCGCCCGCGTCGCGCTGGCGCACGCCCTGTGTCTGGCCCAGGCCGGCAAACCCGCCGACGCGTTGCTCGAATCCTTGCAGGCACTCACGAGCGCGCGACGCGCCGGGGACGACGCCGGAACGAAGACCTGTGAGATGCTCCTGGCAGAGTTGGCGCGGTACACCGGACAGCCCCAGCTCGCCGAGCGCTGGTTGCGGATCCCGAAGCTCTTCGCTCAATCGGGTGGCTGAGTTCGGGTGGCTGAGTCTGGCAGCTGAGTCTGGCGGGCTGAGTCTGGCGGGCTGAGTCTGGCAGCAGAGTTTCGTTCACCACGTGTCGTTCAGCCGGGCGAGCCCCGCCCTCGGCCAATCCCCGGTGCAATGTCGTTCCACGGCAACGACGGTGCGCACCAACCGTAGGTGTGACACCGACGCGAGTGGGCCGTAGTCGGCGCCCTTGCTTGACGCATCGGTGGATTCGTTCGATACCACTGCGCAAGCATGTCCGACGTACCTGCCGCCGTCGTCCCCAAGGATACGTGGCTGCTCGACGTGATCGGTGGAGCGGGGCGGGCAACCGTGGACGTCATCGGAGACGTCGGGCGGGCATCCATCTTTCTGCTCCGCGCCCTGCGGCGCTCGCCCCGCGCGCTGCGGCGAGTCAGCGCCATTTTCGAGTCGCTGTATTTCATCGGCAACCGGTCGTTACTGGTGATCTCCCTGACCGCCTGCTTCACCGGGCTGGTGTTGGCCCTGCAGGGCTACAATGCGCTGTCGCGTTTCGGAGCCGAGCAGATGGTCGGCGCACTGGTGGCCTTGAGTCTGACCCGCGAGCTCGGCCCGGTCCTCGGCGTCCTGATGATCACCGCGCGCGCCGGTTCGGCCATCGCGGCCACGCTGGGCAACATGCGGGTTACCGAACAGATCGACGCCATACGCACGATGGCGATCGACCCCCTCGAGTATCTGGTGTCGCCGCGGATCCTCGCGGCGGTATTGGTGGTGCCGCTGCTGACCAGCATGTTCATCGTACTCGGCCTGGGTGCTGCCCAGGTGTTTTCAGCTCAGTTTCTCGGCCTCGAATCGTCGCGATTCATGACCAGCGCCGTCGACGCACTGGACGTCGACGACGTCGCCGCGGGGCTCTACAAGTCGATCGCCTTTGCGGTCCTCATGGTTTGGATCAGCACGTATCGGGGATACCACGCCGTCGGCGGCGCCAAGGGAGTGGGTCAGGCCACGACCCGGGCAGTCGTGGAGATCTCCGTCTTGGTCTTGGGATTGGATTATGTGCTCACCGCGTTCTTGTTCTAGTGTCGAGGTCTGCCAGTGGGGGGCGTCCCACCCTTCTCGCAGCGGCAGCGCTGCCCGTCTCCTTTTGCCCCCGACCGCCGCTTTGCTTTCAGAGGATACCGCAAGTCGATGAGCTCATATTCACGACACGAGATCGCCGTTGGCGTATTCGTGATTCTCGGCGGGTTGGCACTCGCCTATCTGTCCGTGCAGCTCGGTGGGCTGAACGTGCTCCAAACGCCGTCTGCCCACTTCACGGCGCGCTTCTCCTCGGTCGGTAGCCTCAAGCCCGGCGATCCCGTGAAGATCGCCGGGGTCTCCGTCGGCAGTGTCGAGTCAGTGCAACTGGTGAACTACCAAGCCGAAGCCACCTTCGCGCTCACGACACCCGTCGCCATCCCCAAGGACAGCATCGCCTCGATTCAGAGCGCGGGGCTGCTGGGCGACGCTTACGTTTCGATCTCGCCAGGCGCATCTGACGAAGACCTGGCCAGTGGTGAGCGCATCGTTCGCACCGAGCCAGCGATCAGCCTCACCGAGCTGATCGGCAAGTACGCCTTCGGGTCACCCGCCGACCCGGACAGTGGCAATTCCAAAGCCAGCGCGGAGGAGCCCGAAGCGAGCCCCAGTCCGTTCGTCGATCCGCTGGCCCCCAAGCCCGCAGCCGCCGAACCGAGCGCCGCCGAACCGACGTCGGGCAGCGGCGATCCGGCGCCGCCGAGCGACTCATCGCCCATCCCCCAACCCAAGAAATCCGTCTTCAAAGACCCGCTGGAGTAACCCAATGCACTCATTCCGCTACCGGCTCTGGCTCATTGGCACTTCGCTGCTGATCTGCGCATCAGCCCAAGCGGAGACGCTGTCGCGGGGGGGCGCCGTCCAGCGAGCCCTCGCGCAGAATCCCCAAGTAGCAGCGGCGCGCGCCGTCGTCGATCAGGCACGGGCGCGCCAGGGCCAGGTCGAGGCCGCACGCTACCCGAACATCAGCCTGACCGTCGGGATCGGGCCCTCGCTCAAAGCGGAATTGGAGCCGGGCACCGCACTGCAGTCGACGGAAAACGCCTACGGCGACGTCGGTTGGGGTGACTTGTCCGTGGTGTTTGGCGGGGTGCTCAGCGTCGTGCAGCCGCTGTACACGTTCGGCAAGATCGACCTACGACAAGAAGCGACCGAGCACGAGATCCGCGCACGACAGGCCCAGGCCGACATGACCCGGGCCGACGTGGCCTTCCGCGTCGCCGAGCTGTACGAGTCGTTGCTGTTCGCGCGCGATGCCCGGCTCTTCTTCGAAGAGATGACCCACGGTCTGAAATCGACACTTCGGCGCACGGAAACCGAGGTTGCCGCCGAACGACTGCCCGAGGGTGATCTGCTGCGACTACAGACCGCCCAAGCCTACTTGGATCTCGGACAGCACCAGTCCGACGCCGGCCAGGTTCAAGCCACGGCCGGGCTGGTCGCCTACCTCGGAATGCCCGCCGGAAGTCCCATCGAACCCGCGGACGCGCACTTGGAACTGCTGCCGATCAGTCGCCTGTCGGATGCGCAACTACTGAAGCTCGCCTTGCAACACCGCCCGGAGCTCCATGCCACACGCGAAGCCCAAGCGGCGTTCGAGAAGCTCGCCCAAGCGGAAGAAGCTGGAAACTGGCCGGACTTCTTCGCTGCGGCATTTGCGTCCGGTGCCTACACGCCGGGTCGCGACTTCGTCGATACGCGATTCGTCTCCGATCCGCTCAACCACTTCGTGCCCGGCGCCTTGGTGGGGGCACGATGGCAATTCCAGAACGGCATGGCGGATCAACGCGCCGCGGAGAGTCGGGCTCGCGCCCTGGAGATGCAACAAATGGAAAAGTGGGCGACGGTGGGTATGCCCGCCGAGATCACGGTTGCCCTAGAAGACATTCGACGTGCCAAGGCCGATTTCGATTCAACGGAACTGGCGGTGCAACGCGCAAAAAAATGGTCCGTGCAAGCAGCAGCGGATTTCGCGCTCGGTTTGGGAGATAGCTCCGATGTGGAAGACGCAACCGCCACTTATGTGAGGCTGCGCTTGGCGAATTTTCGCGCTAGGTTCGAGTACAACGTAGCAGTGGCCAGCCTCGCCAAAGCAACAGGAATGCTGACGGCACCAGGTGGCGACTTGTATCCGACCAAAGACTGACCCGCTATGCTCCACTTCCGTATCTTCGCCCGAAATCACTTACAGACCCCAGAGCCCACCCTCCAACGAACGCTGAAGTTGTCGCGACGAGCGCTGCTGATCGCCGCCTCGCTGGCAGTGGCGTTTCCGACCACCCTCGCCCAAGCTGGCGAGCGAACGGCGAAGGACGTGATCACGACCATGGTCACCGACGCGTTGGGGGTCATGCGCGCCGCGGTCAAAGAAGACGCGAAGAAGCCCAACAAGAAGGCCACGCCGGCCGAATTGGCGGAGCGCAAGCGCAAGTTGCGTTCGATTGCCGACCGCGCTTTCGACTGGCGCGCGATGGCCATGGGCAGTCTCGGCTTTCATTGGCGCGAGCTGGACGAAGCCAAGCGTGCCGACTTCGTCAACGTGTTCAAAGAGGTCATCGCCAATCAATACATGAGCGACATCGAGCGCTTTCAGGGCAACGAAGACGTCAAGGTCCTCGATGCCAAAGCCGAAGAAGAGCTGTTCGTGGTCAAGACCACGCTCGTCACGGCCAGCAATGAGAAAGTGCCGATGAACTACACCCTGCACAAGACCCCCAGCGGTTGGATGATCGAGGACCTTTCGATCGAAGGGGTGAGCATGGTCAACCACTACCGTCAGTCGTTCAATCGGTTCCTGGTGAACAAGCCCTTCGCGCAGTTGTTGGAGACACTGCGAGCACAGCTCCGATAGCCGTCGCAATCCGACTCGCCCCCTGCGCTTCTGCGCCGCGCGCAAGCGACTCTGCGCGCCGTGGTCGTCGCGGTCCATTTGTCGGGCCCCGCGTTGACGTTCGGTCTCGGCGCGTGCAGGACCCACGACTGGCCTCACCTCTCGACTCACCTCTCGACTTTGCGCTGCTGCTGACGGTACGCTGCCGCCGTGACGACCTCCGCGCTCCCGCAAAAGTCCGAACCCGAGTTGCGCGTCGAACACGTGTGCCAGCGGTTCGGTGACGTGCTGGCGTTGGACGACGTGTCGTTCAGTCTCGATACCGGCAAGATCGGTGTCATCATCGGCGGCTCAGGCGCGGGAAAGACGACCTTGCTGCGCATCTTGATCGGGCTCGATCGCCCGACTTCGGGCTCGGTGTTCATCGATGGGCAGGACATCACACAACTGCATGAACGTCAGTTACAGGTCGTGCGACGCAAGTTCGGCATGGTCTTTCAGCATGCCGCTCTGCTCGACTCGATGACGGTGTTCGAGAACGTCTCGCTGCCTCTGGTCGAGCACACCCACTTGACCAAACAGCAGCGTCGAGAACGAGTTCGCGAGAAACTCGATGCTCTGGAACTCGGCCCCATCGAAGAGCGATTGCCGAGCCAGCTGTCCGGCGGCATGCGCAAACGCGTCGGGATCGCCCGCGCGTTGATCCTCGAGCCCAAGATCTTGCTCTACGACGAGCCGACGAGTGGGCTCGACCCGATCACCGCGCGCCTCGTCGACCAACTCATCGTCAAGACGCGCGACCGCTTCGGCGTCACCAGCCTGATCATCTCCCACGACATGGCAGAGGCACACTCGATCGCCGACGAGCTGTTCGTTCTGAACAAGGGCAAGCTCGACTCCCGCGGCACCGTTGCCGAGCTGCGGCGCCAGACCGGAGGGCTTGCCTCGCGGTTCTTCGAATCGAGCTTGATTCAACAATGATCCGAACCGCACGACGCATGGCGTCGATCAGTCGCTTTCGTCCACGCTGACCGGCGGGAACACGCCCTGACGCTCGACGAGCGACGCCATCTAGGAAAGCGGCGTCACACGGGCTCGTTGCGTCACCCTTGGTGAACGCGCTTGACCGGCTCCAGAGGCCGGAACTCCGAATGTCGATTGCCATCGGAATCGCTGTCGGTCGCGCTGTCGCTCTGCCCTTCCGGCACGTCTCGCGGGAGGGTCAGCGGTGGTCCCGGGGGACGCAGCCGCCGAGCGGGAAGCGTGGGTCGTTCTCGCCTGGCTCGTCCATCAGTCATGCCGGAAGTATGTTCCAGAGCAGAGCACTCGCCAGGCCCATGGCTGTGGCGATTCGGATCGGAGCGGGAAACTGTGTCTTTGTGTCATAGGTGCACATCTAGATCCCATCTCGGACGGTGGCGCGGGAAAAATCAGTGCACACAGCTCCCACGCCACGGACGTACATCCGATGCGCGCGCACTCACTCGCTGGCCGCGTTCATCCGGCGGGATACGGCGAGGTCAGTCGCACGTGTCGCAGACGCCCCTCAACTGGACTTCGACGTGGCGCTCCTGCAACGAACGCGGGACGCCGCGGCGCGGCACGTTCACCGACACGTCCGGGAGACAGCGAACCTCGCCACACTCGGTACAAATGAAATGCGGGTGAATCGCCGCATCGTGATCCGAGCGCCCGCCGCTGTGAAAGCGCCACGTCCGATCGCCGAGCTCGACCTTTTGGGCGAGCTCCGCGCCGACCAGGTCGATTAAATTGCGATACAAAGTCGCTCGATCCCAAGGCCCGTCCTTGAGCAAGTCGACGACCTCGGCATGACTCAGCGGGCGAGAAGCAGACTGAAGCGCGTCGAGTACGGCGATGCGCGACGCCGTCGCCCGCAGACCCGCCCCTCGCAACCGATCCTTGAGCTCGGATGTCGATGGAGATGGGGTTGGAACAGGTGGCCGCACCCGTGGAGCATGGGCCAGGCTTTTTGCAATTGCAACAGCTATTGCAACTGTCGCCGACACGCCGTCGGCGTGAATCCGATTCATTTCGCTAGCTTGTCGATCTCCTCGAGGAGCTGTTCCTGCTGGGCCCGGCGTTGGTTGACACCGTCAACTGCGCTGCGCGCATCCTGAACGAGATCGGCGGGGGTGGCGAACGCTCCGTCGCCTTGCCCTGCGGTGCGACGCAACCAACCGAAGTACGCACCGCTCGCGAGCGCGCCCAGACCCACCACCAGCGCGCCGCCGAAGACCAATCGACGCAAAACCCCGCCACCGGAGCGCCCGAAGAAGAACATCACCGAGGCGACCACGATCACCCCCACGCCAAACCCCGCTCCGAACGAAGCGGCATCGAAAGACTTGGGCAAGGCCGGGCCAAAGGGTGCTCGCGCGACCGACGACGCCTCCCCTACGGGCGCTCGAGCAACCGTCGGCGCTTCCACGACGTTCAGCGACCCCTGCAGCCCAGACTGGTCCGATCCACCCCCGAGCCGCACGCGCTCCACGTGTTCTCTCGCGGCGATTGGGACCTTGCTGAGCGAATCGACGATGACGAGGCGCCCGTTCGGATCTTCGTATCGATAGAAGACCTGTGCTGCAGGCCTGGGCACTTCGCGAGCCGACGTCGCCTCCACATCGGCGAGTTTGGTCCACAGCACAGCTCGCGTCTAGTGCGTTGCCCGCGAAGCACGGCGAGAGTATCGCCCAGGGCGTGCTTCGCGCGCTCGCGACTCAGATCGACAGGCACTATTTCGGAGGCAATAGACCGAGAGACGCACAGGTTTCGACCCAGTAGCCCTCGACGTCCTCGTTCGAGCACGCGCTGCAACTGTTGCTGTGGTCGGCGACCTGCGGACAGGGCGGAGCAAAACAGTTGATCTCGACCGCCCACTTGCCGCAAACGGGCGCGTAGATGTCGGCACATTCGAGACCGCGCTGATCGTCCGTACACAGCACGTACTGTGGTTCTGGCTCCGGCTCGGGTTCTGGCTCCGGTTCGGGCTCGGGTTCCGGTTCGGGCTCGGGTTCGGGTTCCGGTTCGGGCTCGGGTTCCGGTTCTGGTTCGGGCTCTGGCTCCGGTTCTGGCTCCGAACTGCCTGCGTCAGCGGTCGTGCTGTTGCCGTTACCGCCAGGGTTGGCTGAGCCAGGACCGGAAGGGCCAGACTGAGATCCATCGCTCGGACCATTGCCGCTCCCCCCACCCGACATCGCGTCATCTGGCGTGGGATCAGCCGGCTCCGAACCCGTGCCGTCGTCGGACATCATCTCGCCACCAGCGCCCGACACAGACGTCGCTGACGGGTTTGGAGCGGCCGAGTCTGGTCCGCCGCCAGCCTGCGCCTCGGTACCCTCGGATCCCGACCGTGAACCCATCGAACCGGGTTGCCCGTCGGTCGCCCCCTGCGCCTCGTCGGACGGTGGCTTGGAGTCGGCTCCGGATTGGGACGAACTCGGTGCGCCCGCATCGCCGGTCTTCGTCGCATCCTCCGACTCGACGCGGTCGCCCTTGAACGACTGCCCGCCACAGCCAGACACGAGCAGCGCCAACAACAGCGGCACGCCGCCGCCGCTCATACGACGCCCACTCACCGACACCGCGTCCCCTGCGCGTTCGGGGCTGTTGCCCTGCCGCAGCTCGCACGCTGGCTGCGATGGTACTCCCACGATGTTCGCAAACAACGACCCGTTGCCACCCGTTCCCATGACCGTGAACCTACCAACTGCAGCGCCGCGAGCAAACCCCTGGAGTGCAGCGCGATCCAATCGGTGCGACGTCGCGGCCGGCACTGTTGCACCGAATCCACGACTGCGCTGATCCCTCGATGATTTGGCGGATCCCTCGATGATTTGTCGGTCGCCCCCCACATCCCCCCCGCGCCTGGCACACTTCGCGCACGCGATCGCAATCATGAAGCAGCGCACCAACGGACAGTCACGGCCGAGCTCGACGAGACGAGCCCAACTCGCCCCATTCACCCGAGCCGCCCCCCGCCGAACCGCCGCCTTCGCACCGCAGCGCGCTCGACCGAAATGGGCCGCGCTGGTGCTTTGCTTGGCTCAGGGCTGCGGAGCGGCGACGGGCCTCGAATTCGGACACACGGACGAACACTCGCCGCTGCCTCGACGTGCACTGTCTGCGCCCGCGAACACCGCCGATCCGAACGCCATTGGTCCCCAGCAGTTCTCCGACCCGAGCGACGTCGCGGGGGGCAGCGCACCGACGACGCCGTGCGACGACGAGCCGAGCTGGGTCGCGGGCGCTCTCGACACATCGTGGCAGGCGAACACCGCACCCGCCTGGCTATCGACGGACCCCGAGGCGGCGCGAACCTTGTGGTCCAGCTTCGAAACTGAGCCACGGATTGCCTGGCTGCGGCTCGACGATGGTCGGAACGCGGAGCCCCCCGAACGCCGGTCGACACCACACGACAGCCAGCTCGACGTCGGCATCGACTGGCGCGCGTGGGTGGGAACGCACTCCGTCTCCAGCGACTACGTGCTGCGCGCAATCAACCAGCAAATGCCGTCACCCAACCCAGGCCTCGACGCAAGCGACGGAAGTCTGGCGGTATCCCCCGACGGAAACACCTTGGTGAGCTCGCGTTGTGCGGGTGGCAACGCGTCGGCGACCGCCTACGACACCGAAACGGGTCACCCATCGCACGAGCTGGACGTCGGTGATGCAGCATGTCTGACGGCGTTTCACGTCACCTCGCAGCGCTGGTTTTTTGGGGATCGCTCTGGCTTGCGCGCAGCGGAGCTGCCCACGGGGCTTGGCGTCGCTCACTTGGCCACGCCGGGCCCCGTCGGTCGCATCGATTCGACGACAGATGGCGCCACGATCGTGCTCACGTGGTTCGACGGCAACCTCATCGACATCGAACCGGGCGTGTTTTCCGCCGCGGCGATGGTGCTCGATGGCCCGCGGCTCGAACCCGTTGCCAGCCTGGACGTGGCTGGCGCGCTGATGAACACCGCGCTCGACCCTCCAGGATCGCTCGCGATCCCGGCCGCCATTCACCCGGTGAACGCCGGCGTGGCCTACTTCGACGAACGCGAAGCACTGCGTCTCGCGTCGGCGCCCGACTATCTCCACTCCCAACTGATCGAAGCCGCCCCGATGCTGGCAGCGCCCGAGCCTGGTGCGCCGCGCGGCGCTGCGCTACCCGTGGTTCTGGATTTCTCCCCGGACGGTCGATACCTCCTGCGCGTCCGAGGCAAACAGCTGGCTGCCTACCGTTGCCGATAGCAAACGCGACCCACGGCCTGCGACGACGCGCGTCGTGCTGGGTCGTTCTGGCGAGGCGCCGCGCTCACGCGCCAATCAACGCGCCGCCGCAGACCCGCAGCACGCGGCCGGTGCAGCCGCTGGACGTCGGCAGTGCGAGGAAAGTGATCGCCGCCGCGACATCGACGGGTAAGCCGCCCTGTTTGAGCGAACTGAGGCGACGCGCCGCTTCGCGCACGGCGACGGGCATCTTCGCGGTCATACGCGTTTCGATGAACCCCGGCGCGACGGCGTTGACGGTGATCCCCCGCGGCGCGAGGCGCTGCGCGAGGCACCGCGCGTAGCCGATCAGCCCGGCCTTCGACGCCGCGTAGTTGGTCTGCCCGACGTTGCCGGCAATGCCGCCCACGCTCGACAACACGATCAGCCGCCCGCCGTCGCGCAGGCAACCGTCGGCGAGCAACGCGTCCGTCGTGCGGTGCACCGCGCGCAGATTGACGTCCAGGACCGCCGACCACGCCTCACTCGACATCCGCGACAGTGTCTTGTCTGCGGTGATGCCGGCATTGTGCACGACGATGTCGACGCCGCCGTGCCGCTCGACGAGCGTATCGCGGATGTACTGCGGAGCGGCAGCGTCGGTGATGTCCGTCAGCAGCAACGACCCGCCGATGCGTCGCACGAGCTTGCTGGCCATCGACTCCGTCCCGGGGCGATCCAACACGACGACGGTCGCGCCCTCGGCCGCCAAGGCCTCGGCGGTAGCCGCCCCGATCCCACCCGATGCTCCAGTGACCAACGCCACCTTGCCGACCAAGCTGCGCTCATACACCGGCGGTTCACTGCTGCCGGCACAACGCGTGTCGATCAGCAGCGGCTGCCCACTGACGAACGCGCTGTTGGGGCTGAGAAAGAAGCGCAGCGGCATGTCCAAGCGCGCCTCGGCGCCGGGTTCGATCAGCAACAGATTGGCGGTACTGCCCTTTCTACCGAGCTCTTTGGCGAGACTGCGCACGAACCCTTCGAGTCCCGCGCGCGCCGCGTCGACGTACGGATCGCCACCATCGGTAGGACGCCCCAAAACCACCACGCGCCCGCATCGCTCCAAGCGCGACACGGCGGCGTGAAAAAACTCGTAGCAACCATCCAAATCGTCATCCGACGCGATGCCCGTCGCATCGTAAACCAAGCCTCGGAGTTCGAGCTCGGCATCCGACGCCACGCGGATCACCGGCCGCGCCCAGCCTTCGGCGGCAAAGGCGAACACCTCCGGCAGCGGCTCGCCTTCGGGCCACACCACGCGCGCCCCGGCCGGCGCCAGAACTCGGGCCAGTGCCTGGTCGCACGCCGGATCCGGACCGCGACGCACGGCGACAGCCGCATCGTCGAGGAACGTATGACGCCACGGTCGTTTGGCGCGCCGCAACGCGGGCGGCAATGCGACCCCCATCTTGCGCGCCAGATTGCGCGCCGCATGCTGCTTCCCCAGTTCCAACAAGTAATCCATCACAGCCTCCTCGCACCATCACGCGTCGCGCCTACCCGACACTTCGACGCCACCTGTAAATCCGCAACCGGCAAGTCTCACCGCCACACGTCGTTCGACCCAGCCACCCGCCCTCGCGCCGCGCGTGTCTCGACAGGCAGCCGTGTTCGATTCCACCGATTCAGCCATAGCTGCCCGACAGGTACACCGCACCTCCGAATGCGTCGCCCAACACGACCCGGTCGTCCAGCACGTACACCCCGACGCGAGCGGGCAACACGAGCGGCCTGACGAACCGCGCCTCGAGCCGCGTCACGCGACGGGCGTCCCCACTGAACAGGTGACGAACCAACGCCTCGAAGGTGAGCGAAAACGAGGCGAAACCGTGCAAAATCACATGGCGAAACCCCACCGCCTTCGCATAGGGAGTCAGCCAATGGATCGGGTTGAAGTCCCCAGTGAGCCGCGCAAAATCCGCACCGGCCCCATGCGACAGCTGACGGTAGAGCAACTCCCTGGCCCCGGCCGGGACCAACTCCGGTTGCTTCTTCGGCGAAGGCGTGCGGCTCTGCTTCAAAGGCGTGCGGCTCTGCTTCGCTGGCAGCGGCACGACGACTCGCAGTTGTGCCTCCAACAACGCCGTGCCCGCGTGCTGGGTGTTGACGTCAATCGCCAGTCGTACCCGACGTTCCTCGACCTGCACCGACGCCAGGCGCGCCGCGACCGTCAGCCGCTCTCCGCGCGGGATCGGTGACGAAATGCGCAGCTGACACCCGGCGTTGATCACTTTCGTCGCGGGATACGGAAGCCCGGAAGCAACCGTTAACATGGCAGGCAGACTCCACTGACAGAACAGGTGCGGCGGAACGACGCCCTGGTAGTTGCTCGGATCGCCACCACTGAATCGTACGAAGTCGTCGATCAGAGTGTTACTGGGTGCGTCGACGGTGATCTCGTGGAACGGAGCAGGCAATTCGTTCGGAACCTGCTGTTTGTTCGCAACCAGCAGCTCGAACAACGCACGTACCCCTGCTGACTGCGCGAAAATGTGGCGATTGTATCGAAACATCGTCTGACCCGTTGCCCGAGCGGCTTCGACTGATTGTTGGAAACGGACGGCGCGGTGTCCAGGCGTTTTCACAGCAGAACATCAATGGTTTCCGGTAGCTGTTGTCGTGCAGCGGGCATACACGGGCCCACCGGTTCGCGTTGGCGAATCGCACGGAACGTGCGACACTGCGCGATGAGGAGGAACCCATGAGAACCATGCAAGAAGGCATCGCTGCCGGTTCTGCGAGCGTCAGGCCGCCACCGTCGGCGCGTCCGACCGCCATCAAGGCCAAAGCGTTCATGACCACGAACGTCGTTTCGTTGCGCGAAGATCAAACGCTCGGCGAGGCGATCAAGTTGCTCGTGAGCAAGAAGCTCAGCGGTGTGCCGGTGCTGGGGGCACACGGCAAGGACAGTCGAGGCAAGCTGGTCGGGATCCTGTCCGAGTTCGATTGCATGAAGGTCTTGGTGGCGAGCTCCTTTCACCAGGAGGGCATGCCCGCGATGCGACCCGTCAGCGAACTGATGTCCACGGACTTGCACAGCGTGACTCCCGACACCGACCTGTACTCGATTGCGCACATCTTCACGACCAAACGGATCCGCCGCGTACCCGTCGTCGACGGCGATCGCCTGGTCGGCTTGATCAGTCGACGCGACGTAATGCGCGTGATGGGTGACATGCTGCGCGCCTGACACACGACGAATGACGCGCCACCCGACGGGCGGGACCGAACACCGGGTGGCGCGGGGTCCCTACCCCGTGTTCCCTTGACGGACCGCACAGGCTGGGCGATGCCTCGCCCGTGCACCGTTCCCCCTGCGCGACCCCCTCGCCGCAAAGCTTCGATGAACCGAGAGCATTCCTGGGCGGCTCGAGCCCGGCTCAGTTTCTGAGCAACCACTGGCAAAAGGCGCCCTTGTTGTGTCGTGCAGCCGTGCCGATCGAGCAGCTGCAGGTCGGTCCGAGCACGCTACTCGAGTTGGCCACCCAACCCGACGTCGAGTCCCGCGTGGTCCGTCAGCGGAACGACACGTGGGAACTGCATCCTGGCCCCTTGGCGTCTGAAGCACTCGATCGGCTCGGAAAGCAGAACTGGACGGTCCTCGTCTCCGATCTCGACGAGCACTTGCCCGCGCTGCAGCCTCTGCTCGCGCACCTCGACTTTCTTCCGCGCTGGAGGCTCGACGACATCATGGGCAGCGTCGCCGTCGAAGGCGGCTCGGTCGGCCCTCACTACGACTCCTACGACGTGTTTCTCGTGCAGGCCCGCGGAACACGGACGTGGCAAATCAGCGAGCAGTTCGATCGTCGGGATCTGCTCGATGATTGTGACTTGTGCATCCTGCGAGACTTCCGACCGCAGCGGGATTGGGAGCTGCAGCCGGGAGACGTGCTCTACCTTCCGCCCCACGTCGCGCACTACGGCGTCGCCACCAGCGACGATTGCATCACCCTGTCGCTCGGCGCACGCGCCCCGAGCTCGAAAGAACTGCTGACGCACATCGCCTCCGAGTTGATCGACGCCGTCTCGGGCGACGAACACTTCTGTGATCCTGATCGCTCGGCGCCTCCGAACGCCGCGCAACTGCAAAGTACAGACGTCGACTTCGCTCACGAATTGTTCACCCGCCACCTCACGCCGGACCGAGGTCGCTTCGTTCGGGCATTTGGCAGCCTCGTCAGTGAGCCCAAGGCATTGTTTGCCGACGTCGCGGAACCCATCAATGGATCCGAGAGCCACCGGATCGTCTGCAGCGCGCGTGGGTTCGTACACTGCAAGGGCAGTCGCTGGCTGTGGTGGCAAGACGCCGACGAGCACTACTTGTTCGTCAATGGCCACTGCTTCGAATGCTCGGGCGTCGCCCCCGAATTCATCGATACACTGTGCCGTGAACGACGCCTTTCGAGCGAGGCTCTCGAACGCTGGAAACGAAACGAGGCCCACGAAGCGTTGCTTCGGGACCTCGTCGAGCACGGCCTACTGGTATCGAGGAACTGAGGTTCCTCGAACGAATGAAGCAGAAGATCCCCCGGAACGAACCGAGGCGTTTCGCAGAATTGCTGCGGCCCTCACCCAATTGGGGCCGCGGCGATTCTTCGAGAAATCACGGTTCCAGGGGACTGATCGCAGCTCAGGGCAGCGACGAGTTGAGCGGATCGTAAGCCGACCCCCCCGACTTCAGCGGTCCGGCACCGGCCTTCTTCTTGGCGCCGCTGGGCCTGTAGGTCTTCTTGGCTTTGGCCGCGGGCTTCTTCGCTTCTTCTTCCTTCTCTTTGCCAGCCAGGGCGGCAGCCATCTTGTCGCGCATTTCCTTTTCTTGCGCTTCTTGCTTGGCGAACGCCTTCTTCTCGGCGTCGGTCACCTGATAGCCACTGCCACCACCGAGGGGCGCATCGGGGTCGGCGGCCACCGGCGCAACCGGGAGCGACTTGTCCAGAGGATCCTTGACCGCAGGAGCAGCAGCGGCAGCAGCGACCGGCGCGGCCTCAGCACCCGACTCCGAACCACCGAGGTTCATCACGGTGACGGCGCCTGCCGCCAGGGCGACGGCTGCGGCGGCGATCACACCGACCTTGGACTTGCGCTTGCCCGCGAAAGCCATGTCGTCATCCACGGCCAGGGCATCCATGTTCATCGCGACGGGCGCGGTGCTGTGCGGCGCGGAGTGCGCAGGAGGCGGAACGGTCGCGACCACCGGCGCCTGACTCATCCCAGCGTACGGCGCGGCCGATTGGGGAGGGACGCTCGCCGCTTGCGGTGCGAAACTCACCGGCGCCGGAGCGACGCTCGCGACGGGCTGGGCAACGGGAGCGACACTGGCGACGGGAGCGACACTGGCAACGGGAGCGACACTGGCGACGGCAGGAGCAGCGTGGGGAGCTGCCACGGGTGCGGGTGCCTCCTCTTCCTCTTCGTCACCACCGGCGACTTCGGCGAGCGGACTCCACTGGTCCATGCCCTCGGTCCACACGAGCGTCTGGTCGGTGATCGTGCCTGCTTGGTAGGCTGCATCCAACTGCTCGAGCGTCATGGCCTGGATGTTGTTGGGGCCAATGGCAACCTGCCAGGTCTCGGTCATCTCAGCATTCGGGTCATGGGACATGTGAAGGGCTCTCCTTGTGTTGCGCCAAGCGTAGACTGCAGCGCACCCTCGCGCATTTTGAAGGCGAAGCGAATCGGCTTTTTGTCAGATCCACTCCCGCGTGACGTTTCATTTCCCGTTCTGGGTCGATACAAATCACCGGCATCATGTATTTTTCTCGTCCAGAAGAATGCTCCGTGACCGCGTGCGCAGTGCACGGCTTCCCCAGAGCGTGAAAAGTACGTCGTAATGGGAAACCCCAATCACCGACATGGCGTCGTCCGGTTATCGCCGCCGCAACGTGACCAACGTCTCGACGTGCTCAGTGAACGGAAACAGCGCGTAAGCGTCGATGGACCGGCACTCGAAGCCGCCGTCACGCAGCCGGTCCACGTCACGCAGCAGCGCCGGTAACCCACAGCTCAAATAGGTGACGGCTGTCACCTTTGCATCCACCAGGCGCTGAACGACACGGGCGTGCAGCCCCTTGCGCGGCGGATCGACAATCACGTGCGCCCCATCGAACGGCAGATCGTCCAGCACGTCTTCGGCGGCCCCCGGCACCACTCGCCCACGCTGTCGGGCCGAGTCGTCCAACGCGTCGACGCCGAGCGCCAGACCCCGCAGGCTCCCCGGCGCGACTTCGTTCATGACGACGTGATTCCCCCGCCGGAGCAACCCCAACCCGATGGCGCCCACACCGGCGTACAACTCGACAGTGCGTTCATCCGGGTCGAGGTGTTGACGGATGCGAGCCAAGATCCGTTCGAACCCACCGAGGTTGGCTTGTCCGAACGCGTCCGGCGGAAAGAAGACCCGAGCGCCCCCAAGTACCTCACACGTCGCTTCGGGCCCCGTCACGTGACACGTCTGCTTGCCCAAGATGTGATTGGCGCGTTCCGACTGACCATTGAAATACAGGCTGTGCAGCGCGGGCCCCAGCTCGCCCGCCAGATGCTCGAACAACTTCGCCACCGGTTCGACGCGATCCGCATTGCACACCACGACCACTTGCGCCGTGTTCGACGCGCGTTCGACGACCACTTGAAGGTATCGCACCAACCCGCGATGCGTCGTGTCCGAGTACACCGAAGTCGACGTGGCCCCGATGCTGCGTCGAAGCGCGTCGGCAACGCGATTGACCAGCGGGTGCTGCACCATACAACGGGGAATGTCGACGACGCGGTGGGTCCCGAGCTCGAAGATCCCCAGCACGGGCCGAAGCGAGCTCCCCCGCACGGCGAGACGCGCCCGCCCCCGGTACCCCTCAGCCGGCAATTCGTGAACGGGCACGTCGGTGATCCCATCTCGTCGCCCGAGTTCGCCCAGCGCAGTCAGCGCCTCGTCCGAGATGCCGAGCACGCCAAAGCGCGGGCAACCCGGGCACGGCGGGCGGTGCGGACAAGACTCGCGGTCGCTCCTAGCGGACATCGAAGCCGTGTAGCATCGACCAAGGTCGGTTCCCCGAACAAATTCGACCACAGGGCGCGGCCAACTGCTGGTGAACTTCGCTCCCGTGTCAGCCGGGTGCGCGCGCCATTCACTGGCAGCGCGCCAAGGCTCCTTCGACGTGTGACCTTTCAGTGGAGGTCGTTCAACGGCGAGCCCTCAGCGGCGACGGCGGCGACCCATCACAGCGGCCGCCGCGATACCGAACCCCACCAGCGCCGACCACGGCGCGTGGCTCGCGCGCCGCATCGGTGCGAGCGAGCAAGCAGACTCCGCCGCCAGAGCACCACTATCGCACTCGTCGGCGGTACTGCACCCAGGCTGCAGCGGCGCATCGTCCGAAGGCTCAGCCTCCAAGTCCTCATCCGAGGGGTCGAGCGAGTCGCCGTCGTTCAGCTGCGGACCATCCGAGGCTGGGCTCAACGCGTCTGGGTCGACCTCGAACGTCATCGCCGGCTCGCTGCTGCCCGTCGTCCAGTGGGGGGGCGAGTAACCGCCATCTCGGGCGGCGACCAGCCCGATGTCGATGATGAATTCACCCCACGCCGCCACGTCACCGTAGATCGCCGCATCGCACGTCGATGGGCCGCGGGAAGCCACTCCGATCACCCGACCGTCGGCGTCGAGCGCCGGCCCCCCCGAGTCCCCCGAGCAGATGTTGGCGTCCTGACTCAACCACTCTTTGCCATCGACGACGGGCCAATCGAACGACTCACACGTCGACAGCGTACACATCACCGAACGCTCGTCCGTGCGCATCCGCACGCCAGACGACGCATCGCGACGAGCTTGGGTCAAGCCGTAGCCGGTCGCGGAAAAGATCTCGTTGTTGTGGGCCATCTCGTCGATGCGCGGTGTCAGTGGCTCCGCCTCGGAGGGATCGAAAGAATCCTCCAACATCACCAACGCCAAGTCGTACCCGCACAGATCGGTTGCCCCGGGAGCCACGAAGATGCGTTTGCCGCGAATGTAGCTGGGGTCGCTCGGATCCGTCGGGCGGTGCGTGCTCGGGCTGACCACCAAGGTCCCCGGAGAGAACGCCGATCCGAGCTGGGCGTCGCCGCAAACGACGTCCTCCAGCTGCGCCGGATCGGTCATCGTCACGCAATGCCGAGCCGTGAGCACCAGGTTCGGGGCGATCAGCGCACCACTGCAATGACCGATCAGCGGATGTCTCGTAGAAAACAGCGCCAGGCCCACGACTCCGGAAGTCGCCTCGTCGACGTAGCCGCCGAGCACCGGCTGCCGTTGCTGTCCGACCTCGAATTCACCGCCTTCCGCGCTCCCGCAAGCGCTCGCGCCGGTTGCAGCCAGCACGACTAGCAGCGCGCTCGTCTTGCTCGACCGTGGCCCCGCGGCGCGTCGTCGACGGCATTGGCCCAGCTGGCGAGAACGACCCGGCGTCGCGTGCATCTCGTCAATAGTAGTTCAATAGCGCTCGGTGCCCAGGCCGCGGACAAACGTTCCGCAGTGTCAGGCGTCGACGAACCGTGCGAGGTTGCCACCTTTCTCGATGGATTTCGAGAACTTGGTTCCCTCGACCCACGCGCTCATCCCCGCCGGTCAATCAACGACCAAGCGATAATTCCAGTCACCGCGGCGTCGTGGTGGGGTGTATGGTCCGCGGCACCATGAGTGAGTTGCTGAACGACCTGCGCTGGCGCGGACTGATCCACCAAACCACGGACCTTGCCGCCCTGGAGAAACACCTCGAAACGCCGCGCAGCGTCTATGCCGGATTCGACCCGACCGCAGACTCGTTGACGATCGGCAACCTCGTTCCACTGATGCTGCTCGTTCACTTTCAACGCGCAGGCCATCGCCCCGTCGCCTTGATGGGCGGCGGCACGGGACTCATCGGTGATCCATCGGGCAAGACAGCCGAACGCCAGCTGCTCGATGAAACCGCCATCGCCGGAAACGTACGGCGGATCCGGCGCATCTTCGAGTCCGTGATGCCCAGCGACGGCCAGGCCGTCGAGCTCGTCGACAACGGCGATTGGCTTCGCTCGCTGAGCTACGTCGAAGTGCTACGCGACACCGGCAAGCACTTCTCGGTGAACATGATGATCCAAAAGGACAGCGTCCGTGAACGCTTGAACAACCGCGAGCAAGGCATCAGCTACACGGAGTTCTCCTACATGATCCTGCAAGCGTACGACTTTCATCATCTGTGTTCGCACCACGACGTCACCGTCCAGGTCGGCGGCTCCGACCAGTGGGGAAACATCGTGGCCGGCATCGACCTCGTTCGTCGACGACAGCAAGTCGACGTTTTCGGCCTGACCGCACCGCTCATCACCAAGGCCGACGGCGGCAAGTTCGGCAAGACGGAGAGCGGCGCCATCTGGCTGACCGCCGAGCGCACGTCACCCTACGCGTACTACCAGTTTTGGCTCAACGCAGCGGATGCCGACGTCGAGAAGTTCCTCAAGGTTTACACCCTGTCGAGCCGTTCGGAAATCGAAGCCATCTTGGCCGAACACGCCGAAGATCCGTCGAAGCGAGTCGCCCAGCGCACCCTCGCCCAACACGCGACACGCTTCCTCCATGGGGCAGAGGGTCTCGAACGCGCCGAGGCGGCAACCGCCGCACTGTTCTCCGGTGACGTCGCGACGCTGGACGAACAGACCATCCGTGACGCATTCGGCGAGGCCCCGTCGTCAACTCACGAAAAATCCGACCTCGCCCCCCCGGGCATCGCCGTCGTCGATCTGCTCCCGCTCACGACCCTTGCGAAAAGCAAACGCGAAGCGCGAGAGTTTCTCGGTAACGGGGCGATCACCGTCAACGGCACCAAGGTCGGCCCCGATGCCCATCTATCGGCTGACCAACTACTCCACGGCAACGTCGCGCTGCTGCGTCGCGGCCGCAAAGCATGGCACGTCACTCGCTGGCAGTAACTCGAGCGACCCCATCGGTTCAGTTCAACTCACGGTTGGACTGGACACGGACGCGCGTGTTCCGACACTCGGCTCTTCAACTCGACGCCACGCCGCACAGGGCCCCATCGGCGACGCAGGCCATCCCCGACCCCAAGCGTTTCGCTATCCCCTCCCGAGCTCCCCTCCCGAGGCCCCCTCCCGAGGCCCCCTCC
>QJWJ01000086.1 GCA_003235365.1 Deltaproteobacteria bacterium | reverse complement strand
AGCTCTAGGCGATTCAAATGCCGTGTCCGCGCTATCCGCCGAACGACTCACCCTTCGCACCTGCTCAATCTGTCCGCGCTAGGGCCGCGTTTTTTGTGGGGTGAAGGGCTGCGGTTTGAGGAGTCGGGGACTGCCTCCGCTGGAATCACCGCTCCGCGTTTTTCCTGGGCTTCAGCGTATCTCGGGTCCTGGTAGGTAGGGTCGTCTGGGCGGACGAAAGACCTCGGAAGCCCGCGCAATATGCGGGCTCGTTCCCGCCGGAACGCATGGTCCCGACGCAGGTCAATCGTCGTGCTTCGTGCGGGCAGGAAGAATGGTGGTGCGCTAACGCGGGCGAGGATTTGGTGGCGCGTCACACAGCGCCGCCGCTGAGCTCCGCCCCCGGATGCACGAGCGCCCCGACACCGTGAGATGCCGGGGCGCCAGGTGGGCAGAGAGCCGATTCTAACGCCGTTTTGGCACCAACGTCCGATAAGCTCCTTTCCGTCAACTTTTCCTCCGAGCCCCCTGAGCGAGCGAATCGCCCGCAGATATGCCGGCAACTATCGCGTGTGCTCAGTGCCGAGGGTAAAGTGTGTCGCGCAAGCCGCACGTTGCCGCCGAGAGCAGATTCAAGCAGACAATCGGAGGTCAACTTTCTCATGAGATCAATAGCATCGGCCCGTTGGGTCGCACTTCTCGCGGCGCTCGTGACGTTTGCGTTGCCGCTGATCGCAGACGCCGCGGGCAGTATCACTGGAACCATCAAGCTCAACGGCCCGGCACCGCAAAGGCAGGCGCTCGACATGTCGAAGGACGCCAATTGTCAGGCGTTGAATCAGAACGGCCGCCTGGACGATATCTTCCTGGTGAAAGACGGGAAGGTTCAGAACGTATTTGTGTACATCAAAGAAGGGCTCGGCGACCAGACATTCGACATCTCGGCCGGCTCCGCCACGCACATCGATCAAACCAACTGCATGTTCACGCCGCGTGTCATCGGTGTCATGGCCGGACAAGAGTTCGAGATCCGTAACAGCGACCCGACTCTCCACAATGTCCATTCGCTCCCGTCGGCGAGCAGGGCGTTCAATAACGCGATGCCGTTTAAGGGCATGACGCTGAAGCGCAAGTTCGCCGCCCCCGAGGTCATGGTCCGCATAAAGTGCGACGTCCACCCATGGATGGCCGCCTGGGTCGGGGTGCTTCGCCATCCGTTCTTCGCAGTCAGCGGGGAGGATGGAACCTTCACAATTTCCAACGTTCCGCCAGGCACCTACACGATCGAGGCGTGGCACGAAAAGATGGGAACGCAGACCGCATCGGTGACGGTGGCAGACGGCTCGGCAGCAGCCGCCGACTTCACGTTCAAGGCGAGCGCTGAGTAGCCTCTTCGGCGCGGAAAGGAGGAAGCCTTCCGCGTCGCGTCCGCTCACACCTTGCGCGGCTAGGCGATTGCAACCCCGTTTTCGTACCAACGACCGATAAGGCCCTTTCCGTCAACTTCGCTTCTGAGCTCCCTGAGCGGATCCCGAAGCCTCCAGAAAATACGTTCGCTAACGTCTTTTCCCTAAACTTCGGTATCCTCAACCACAGGCAACTCCTCTGAGCGGGCTCGATGTCCTCCCTAGTGGCGTCAGCGCAGCGCGGTCGACATATTGGCCACGCCGACGCATTGTTGAAGCGGGTGCTGCAGTCGTGATTCGCGTATCCAGCCTCGATGCCGGGATGCTCTACGCAGAGACGCCCGAGATGCCGATGCACACCATGGGCGTACTCGTCCTGGAAACGCCGAAAGCGCCGGTATTCGAAGGGCTCAAGCGAGTGATAGAGGAGCGACTGCACCTGCTCGCTCCTTTTCGTCGTCGCCTCCTCGAAGACCCGTTGCAGCTCGGCGATCCCCACTGGATCGAGGACCCGGAGTTCTCGGTGGACAACCACCTCAGTCGCAGCGCCGTGCCGTCCCCCGGCAGCATGCGCGAACTTGCGGAGCTGGTCGCGGCTTCGGCGAGCCGCATGCTCGATCGCTCGAAGCCGCTGTGGGAGCTGCAAGTTGTGGAGGGGCTCGAGGGAGGCAGTGTTGCCGTCGTGGCGAAGATACACCATGCGGCGATGGATGGTGGGCGGCTCGTGTCGCTCATCGGGACGCTCCTGGATCTCTCACCCGAGGGCCGCACACTAGGTTCGGCTGACGACAATTGGACCCCGGACAAGGAGCCGTCGCTGCTGTGGCTGACGGCGGATGCCGCGCGTTCTCTCGTGATGAAGCCGCTCAATGCGCTGCGAGCCGCCACCGAGGTGGGTTCGTCGATTCTCGGCAGCGTGCGGCTACAGCCAAGCAGAAACGACAACGCGGCGAAGCTGTTCGAAGCGCCGGCAACGCCGCTGAATGGTGCGCTCTCTCCTCAGCGAGCTGTCGCGATGGCGGACGTCGCCTTCGACGACGTGAAGGCCATCAAGCGGGCGTTCGGGACCACGGTCAACGATGTTGTCCTCGCGGCAGGCTGCGGTGCGCTGCGTGCGTGGCTGCGATCACGTGGCGGACTACCCTTACAGCCGCTCGTTGCGAACGTGCCCGTGACGGTCCGAAGTGAAGAAGACGAGGAAGCCGGAAACAGGGTGTCCATGATCCTCGTGCACCTTCCGGTGCGAATCGACGACCCCGTCGCGCGCTTGCTGGCGATCCGTGACGAAACGGAGCGGGCGAAGGCGCAGCACGGCAAATCAAAGGGGGACGTATTTCGGCAGGCGACGGATCTTCTCACCAACGTCACGGTGCCGTGGGTGCTCACCCACGCGATCGAGGTCTACGCGCGCAGTCACCTGGCCGACCGGCTGCCGTTTCTCTGGAACCTCGTGATCTCCAACCTGCCAGGCCCACCGGTTCCTCTTTACTGCGCCGGAGCCAAGCTGGTGCGCCTCTATCCATTTGGGCCCGTGCAGCAGGGCTCGGGGCTGAACCTCACGGTGATGAGCACTGCGGATCGACTCTGCTTGGGCGCTCTTGCCTGCAAGCGTATGGTCCCGGATGTCGAGGACGTCGCGAACGGGTTCGTCGCCGAGGTTGCGCTGTTGAAAAAGCGTGCCACCGAGCGGACGCCCTGTCGCGCGGAGACCCGCTTCTGAAACGCGAAGGCCGCCGGCTGCTACGGTTTGTTGCGCTCGGCTCCGGTGTGGGCGCCGCGTGCGCGATCTTCGCCGCATTCGTGTTGCCGGTGGCGACGGTGGTCACGCTCTTCGTGGGCTCTATCGCGACGTTCCTAGCCGCCGGCTACCTCTCTCTGCGAGCGGATGCGCCGCGAAGCGAGGTGCCCGAGGCGCGGCGCTCCGTCGTGATGGCCGCTCGCGTGGCGATCGACGAGGTCGTACTCGCCGGACAGTCCTTCGTGATCTCGCTGCCGCCGGACGCGGAGATCGAGCGGACGCGTCATGAAATCAATGAGGCTCGAGAGCTGTTCGCGCGGCGCGGCTGGCTTGCGGATCCCCTCGCATACCACCGGCGTCCCCCCCCGCTGGTGGAGCCCCGGCTCGTGCCGCGGCAGCTTGGGCATGCAGGCCGCCGAATCGCTTACGAGGCGCTATGCTTTGAAAGCGGCTACGAGCCCGACGTCGAGGAGCCCGGCCGCGACCGCTGGTCGAGCTACACGGCCAACCGGACGACCCATGCTGCTCTGCTGCGCCACCGCGGAACGCCGCGCCCATGGCTCGTCTGCATCCACGGCTATTTCATGGGGCAAGTACGCTTCGGGTTCTGGATCTTCGATGCGATTCGTTTGCACCGGGAGCTTGGCCTCAATGTCGTGCTGCCGGTATTGCCCTTCCACGGGCCGCGAAAGGTCGGTCGATTCAGCGGCGAAGGGTTTCTCGGGGGATCCGTGTTGGACACCGTCCACGCGGAAGCGCAGAGCATATGGGATCTCCGGCGCTTGCTCTGCTGGATTCGTTCGCAGGGCACATCCGCGATCGCCGTCCATGGGGTGTCGCTCGGAGGCTACAACGCGGCACTGCTTGCGGGCCTCGACGATGGCCTCGCGTGCGTGATCGCGGGTGTCCCGCCGGTCGATCTCGCCCGACTCGTGTGGACGCACGCCGGTCCCGGAGTCGTGCGCTCCCTCGAAGCCGCAGGAATCGTGCGCGACGAAGTGGCAGAGCTGTATCGTGTCATTTCACCTCTCGCGGTCGTACCGACCGCTTCCGTCGAGAGGCGGGCAATCTATGCGGGGATCGGGGATCGTCTCGTGTCGGCCGACCATCCACGCGACCTCTGGGAACACTGGGGACGACCGCGCATCGAGTGGACACAGAGCGGTCACGATCCACGTACCCCGGAAGCTCGACGTCTCGTCGCCGCAATGCTGCGCTCCACTCTGTAAACTTCGGGATCGCCGGCGCCACGGGGACGCATCTGGGGGCGGGCCAGGGAGATGCCGGCGTGCGATCCTCGCTGCCGTCGGGTTTACGCTCGTTGCGGGCGCTTGCGTCGTCGAGAGCTACGTCTCGTTCGAATATCCGATCAAGTGGGATCGCTATCGCCACGCGTTCTCGGAGCATCTGGTCGATCGAGCGAAGGCATATTTTCTCTTGTCCCGCTCCTTCTTTCGTTGACCCAACCAGATCATGCTGGTCGCGGCCGTGGTAACCTCCGAGTCGGCCTGCAATCCGAGCACCATCACGACCACCGGGGCGATGGGCTTGGTGGCGCTGCAGCCGACCACCGCGAACCTGCTTGGCGTAGGGGATCCGTTCGACCCGAGGCAGAACGTCGACGGTGGTACGCGCCTGCTCCGGGACTTGCTCGCGGAATTCGACGGCGATGCGGATAGCCGAGCGGATAGCCGATTCTAACCCCGTTTTCGTACCAACGACCGATAAGGCACTTTCCGTCAACTTTGCTTCTGAGCCCCCTGAGCGGGATCCATCGGCGCAGTCTGTTGATCCGGTCGTCAAATTGACAATCCCCCTCGCGAAAGCGGGCAACTCCAACAGCCTGGTTGCATCAACGACCGTGCTGATTCACGTACTATCTGTGTTCGCCCATGGAAGATCGGCGAGAATTGCAGACGGCGTGCCCGTCCGGCGATCTACGAGGATGGCCTGCCTGTTGCTCGCCTTGCTCGTATCAGCGGCGTTCGCCCTCGACGCGGGCGCCGAGGCCGCCCCTGCGCACGACGACGCGGATTTCTCCCAGGAGGATGGTGACGGCGTCATCGAGCCCGGTGAGAATGCCGACCAGGAGTTGCTCAAAGCGGTACAGAATCCCGTAGCCAATCTCATCAGTCTACCTTTTCAGAACAACACGAACTTCGACTTCGGTCCGCGCGAGAGGACCCAGAACATCCTAAACATTCAGCCGGTCTGGCCATTCGAGTTGAACGAAGATTGGAACCTGATCACACGAACGATCGTGCCGATCGTTTCGCAGCCCGGATTTTTCTCCGGCGAAAGTCGGGAAACCGGGCTCGGGGACGTCAACCTCACGGCGTTCGTTGCGCCCAGCGAGCCCGGCAAGCTGATCTGGGGTGCAGGACCGATCGTACTGCTGCCAACGGCGACCGATGACAGGCTCGGTTCCGACAAGTGGGGTCTCGGGCCGTCGGCCGTCGTTCTCACCATGCGCGGCCCGTGGGTACTCGGTGCTCTGGTCAGCAACCTTTGGTCGGTCGGTGGTTCGGGCAATGACGACATCAACTCGTTTACGTGGCAGTATTTCGTGACCCGGAACCTGCCGGGTGGGTGGTACGTCACCAGCTCGCCGATCATCAACGCGAACTGGGAAGCCTCGGGCTCCGATACATGGACGGTTCCAGTAGGTGGTGGTGCAGGCAAGCTCTTGCGCCTAGGGCCGCTGCCGCTGAATGCTCAGATTCAAACCTACTACAACGTTGCTAAGCCCGATTTCGTTGGCGACTGGTCGCTGCGCCTCCAGCTGCAGATGCTGTTTCCGAAGTTTCGATGAGCCCGGCACGTCGACTTGAAACACGCCCACGTCTAGGGTTGCGCAAGTGCATGAGTTCGCGGCGACACACGCCGACCTCGCGCCGGATTCCGGAGTGCGTGATAGCTATGAGAAGCAGACACAAACCCGGGAGGAGCGGATAGCCGATTCTAACCCCGTTTTCGTACCAACGACCGATAAGGCACTTTCCGTCAACTTTGCTTCTGAGCCCCCTGAGTGGAGCGATCTAGCCCGGTTGTTCCAGCAATCACATAGCAATCATTGCGACGGCTTTCGCACTCATGGCAGTCTCTGCACAGGTGGCAGACGACCAGACCAAGGCGCAGGAGGGGGTACCCGACCTCTCCGCCCTGCTCTTCGAGATCGCCGACGCCTGGCGGGCGATGGAGCACGGGCGCACCGGCATTCAGCCCGCGTTGATCCTGTCCGCGAGAGCGAGCGCCTAGCCGCCGCGTGGCGAGCACTCGATGAGTTCGCCCGACGGGCATTCCCCAACGCGAAGTAGCCACCGGGGTACCGGGGGGGAGGGCCCGCTCGGCCCCGGGGCCTCTGCTAAGGAATCCTTTTCCTGTTCTACGAACGCCACCAACTTTCCCCGACCACTAGGCACCTCGCTGGCTAGTTCGCAATGGAACTGGGCCGGACGACCCTATGCCGCCATGGACACTGTCCCGTCGTCAAACTGGCAGCTAGTTGCGGAGTAAATCCCGGGAAAGTGGCGGGCTTGTACAATCTTCAAACCAACCGGCGCAATCAGTACGCCGGATGTTTACATGAGAGTTTCGCCATGTCATCAGACCAAGGTGTTTGCGGTTGCGAACTCGAGCCCGCTTCTCCTCGGGGGGCATTTTCGAATCGGGCTGGTACTTGTGGGGTGCGCTGTTGCACTTGGCTGCACAATGGCAGCAAGTCGCGCCCGCTCCCCGGACCGTGAGGATAGTTTCAATGTTTCGCCACAAGGACTCGCGGAGTGTGCCTATTCAAGGCTGGAAGAGGACGAGGGTGCGACTTTTGGTTATGGCCTTCAGCCGCGAATCATCGGATCGCCGACACTGAACCGATACACGATTGAGATCGATAACGTTCTTTTACTGGGCTACCGCCGGCATGTGGTAATTATCGACTTTACCCCGGATGGCCCAAGAACACGCGTACGGGTGTGGGGACATAAGGTCATCCCCGGACTGACACCTTACGAATCTAAGGTATGGCCGTTTATTGAGGGTTGTGTTCCTACTCCGTAGCCCGACTCGGGGCGGAATCGATCGCCCTGCTCGCTGCCCGGCGTGAGTTCGCCGCCTGATCGCGCTCATACGCCGAACCCACAGCGAGTCGCCACCGTGGCCGCGGTCACCACTCCGTCAGACCCTCGCGCGAGAGAGCGCACCATTTCCAGCACGAAGTTTACAAGGTCGCACAGAGCGCGGTCCTCGAACACCGTCCCCGCCCCCTCCAACCGAGCCCCTTCACTCCGCATAAAACGCGGCCCTAACGCGGACAGATTGAGCAGGTACGTAGGGTGAGTCGTCCGGGGAATAGTGCGGACAAAGAACGTCGCTAATGGCGTTCGAGTCGTAGTCCGACCCGGCGCGGTCCACCGCGCTCACGAGACACCGCGTCCGTGGCGATTACTAGCCACCTAGCTGCCCAGTTCACGGTGTAGCTAGCCGGGACGACTCAACCCCCTCACTCACCGAGTTCCGTCGTGAAAGTGGCAGGCAGCTAGGGAGTAATTCGCAAGGCGGGGGTGCGGACGGGCATGATGCCGACCCGCTAGAGTCTATTTGCGGCCCAACAGTGGGGCTGCATAGCTCTCGCCACCCGGCCGGAGTTAGGGAAAGCCCTATCTGGTCAACACCCACCAAGCAGGTGTAAGTAAACCCTGCCGCCTCGGTGGATGGGTCGTAGTCCCGCGGTGCGTTGTCCCTTGCTTTCTTAGGTTCCCGCCACACACCGCCCGACCTTCCACGAGAAAAACCAAAATCTCGTCCGAGGGGGTGTACTCATGTCTCATCGTCTAGTTATCTTCGCGGCAGTCGCCGCGCTCGTATCC
>QJWJ01000386.1 GCA_003235365.1 Deltaproteobacteria bacterium | reverse complement strand
ACGCGAACCCCTCGAGGCTCACCTGCCACGGGGCGACCGCGAGGGGCAAAGCCAGCCACGCGATGCCGATGAGGCGTCGCATCCTCGTGCTGAGCCGTGGATGGTGTCGGATCCGTTGATGCGGGTGCTCGCGACGACTTCACCCGTCGCCAGCGCACCCCCACCGGTCGCGCCCACGGTCGATGCGCAGACTTTGGATGCGGTCGCACAACAGCTGGTCAAGCGCCTCTCGGTGGGGCGCACTGCCAGCGGCGGGGCCGTCCGCGTCGAGCTGGGCGCCGGCCCGTACGCGGGTACTGGGATCGTGTTGACGAACGACGGCAGCGCCGTCCACGTGGGGTTGGATGGTGATGCGGACGAGGATTCCCAGCAGCTGGTGTCGCGCTTGGTGCAGCGGCTGCGCTCCCGGGGAATGGACGCCTACGAGCGTTGATTCCCGCGCGGGCCTGCGCGTGACGGCTCTCTCCCGTCGCGCCCCCGCGCGACTTTGGGCTGTCGGGGCGAAATGAGCGTTCGCGGTGCTCGCCCATTTAGGTCGTCGGCGTTCCGGTGCTGACTCGAGCTGCCGGAATCGTAAACCCGCGTCGCACCCGATACAGGTTTGGCTCGCCCTCGACGGGACCACCGAGCGCGACCAGGCTATCGTCTGCCGCGAGCCAGCCTGCGACAGTCCGAGGCGGCTCGGTCGCGAAGTGGGAGGCGTCGATCAGCTTGCCTTGACGGGCCCGGACGATGCCTTCGTCATTGAGCGTGGCCCAGGGCATGCACCGGCGCACGCATTCGCTCATGCTCAGCAGTGGCACGGGCTCGCTGCGTGGCCAAGTGACGGCGTGGTCGAGGCTGAACGCCCCGCTCGCCGTGCGGCGGAGCGCCGCCAAGTGGCCGGGGACCCCGAGTGCCGCGCACACGTCGCGCGCCAAAGAGCGCACGTAGTAGCCCTTGGAGACGTGCAGCTCCAGCACCAGACGCTGATCGTCGAAGTGCCGACAACGCAACTGCTCGACGCGGACGGGACGCGGCGGTAGCTCCACGTGCTCGCCGCGTCGAGCCGAGTGGTAGGCCCGTCTCCCCGCGGTCTTGATGGCGCTGAACTGGGGCGGGACCTGTTGGGTTCGCTCGCGCTCCTCGTCGAGGAGTCGCTCGATGTTCACCGCACTCGACCAGCCGGGCTCGAGCGTGCGCTCGGCGATGCTGATCCCGAGCGCATCCAGCGTATCCGTTCCGACTCCGAACGCGATCTGGGCTTCGTAGTGCTTGTCGTCGGTCGTCAGTACCGACGACAGCTTCGTCGCCTCGCCGACGAGTACGACCATCACGCCGCTGGCCATCGGATCCAGCGTGCCGCAATGCCCGATGCGGCGTGTTCCGTACAATCGCCGAGCGCCCGCACAGACTGCGAAACTCGACGGTCCGCTGGGCTTGTCGACGACGAGCGCCCCGCAGGCCTGTTCGACCGAGCTCATGACGGGACTGCGCGTTCAGCGTGGTGGGGCAACGGACCCGCGCACCGGACTGACACGCTCCCAGGCAGCGCCGGCGGTGAACAACACCTCTTCGCGGAACGCCGGCGCGAGCAACTGCACCCCGATGGGCAGGGCGGGGGTGGGCCCATCGGGCGCTGACAACGCTGCCGGTACGGACATGCCGCAAATCCCGGCGAGGCTGGCGGGGAGGGTGTAGACGTCGGCGAGGTACATCTGCAGAGGGTCCTGCACGCGTTCGCCCAAGGAGAAGGCGACGGTGGGACTGACGGGTGTCAGCAGCACGTCGGCGCGCTCGAAGGCCTGGTCGAAGTCGCGACGGATCAACGTCCGAACCTGCTGCGCCTTGCGGTAGTAGGCGTCGTAGTAGCCGGAGCTGAGCGCGTACGTGCCGAGCATGATGCGCCGCTTGACCTCGGTTCCGAAGCCTGCGCCCCGCGAGTTTTCGTACGTCGCCAGCAGGTCTCCGGATTGCTCGTGACGCATGCCGAAACGGACGCCGTCGAAGCGCGACAGGTTGCTCGACGCCTCCGCCGTGGCGATCAGGTAGTACGTGGAGATGCCGTACTGCGTGTGGGGCAGCTTCACGTTCACGATTTCGCAGCCCTGTTCACGCAAAGCGTCGATGACGCCCGTGACCGCCTGTTGCACGCGAGGATCGAGGCCCTCGGCGAAGTACTCTTCGGGTACTCCGACGCGCAGGCCCTTTGGAACGATGTCGCACGCGCTTTCGTACTTGCCCACGGCGCGCTGCGCGCACGTGGAGTCGTGCTGGTCAGGACCGGCGATCACTTCCAGCAGACGCGCCGCGCCGCGCACGTCGTTCGCCAGCGGCCCGACTTGATCGAGGCTCGACGCAAAGGCGATCAAGCCGTAGCGGCTGACGCGCCCGTAGCTCGGTTTGACGCCGACCACGCCGCAGTGCGATGCAGGCTGGCGGATGGAGCCGCCCGTGTCGCTGCCCAACGACGCGGCGACGGATCCGGATGCCACGCAGGCCGCGCTGCCGCCGCTGCTGCCGCCGGGGATGCGACTCGGGTCCCAGGGGTTGCGGACGTTGCCGAACGCGCTGTTCTCGTTGGACGAGCCCATGGCGAACTCGTCCATGTTCGTCTTGCCAATCAAGACGGCATCGGCGTCTCGCAAACGCTGGACGACGGTGGCATCGTACGCCGGGCGCCACCCGCTGGTGTAGTTGCCGTCGCGGGTCAGGATGCGAGACGCCGCAGTGGTCGGCGCGTCGATGGTGCACAGCGCGTCCTTGATCGCGATGGCGACACCTGCCAGCGGTCCCAGTGGGTTGCCCGCCTTGGCCTTGTCCGCGATGGCCTCAGCGCTCTGCATCGCCGCCTCCGTGCCGACGTGGAGGTAGCAGTTGAGCGGCGCGTCGGCTTCGGCGCGGGCCAACGCGTCGCGCGTCAGTTCAATCGGCGATAGTTGCCCCGACTGAACGCCGGCCACGGTCTCTCGAATGGAATCGGGTCGTGATCGCGATGACATCGTGGTCTCAGTTCTCGTCCACGAAAGCGGGTACGGCGAAACCCTCGTTCAGCACTCGGGGGGCTGGCGCGAGCGCGGTTTCGGTAGTCAGTCCGGCCTGCGGTTCATCGGTATTGAGCGGCAGTGCTTCAACGGCCAGGTGTTCGGTGGGTGGGACGTCGCTCGTGTCCACCTGTGACAGCTGGTCGACGTGGTTCAATATGTTGCCGAGGTCGATGACGAGCCGGTCGACCTCGTCGTTTTCCAGCCGAAGCCGCGCCAGCGACGCAACGTGCAACACTTGTTCTTTCGTCAGAGCCATGAGCGGCTGGGTTTTAGTGCTTCGCTTTGCGTTTGCGCCACACAAAATCCCGACTGACTCAGCGGCGCCCGGACTCGTCGTGATGGCGGCGTTCGACTGGGGCGAGTCGAGGCGGCGGATCACGCACGGCGTCGAGACCGATCTCACCAGGCCAGCCGAACTGCCGCTGCATTGTTTCCGCAGCATGTCCGGTGTTCCAGTGCCGCAATCCCTTCCAAGAACTCCTCGCCACCTGCCGGCGCCCGAGATAGAGTCCCGGGCCGGCCGAAAGTGCGGAACTCGATGAGCCGCAGGCCGACGTTCGTATCTTCATTCGGCATCTCCCACCGTCTACCCGGTATGTTCAGTGAGTTCGAGATAGGTGAGTCGGTTCCCGGCACCCCCTACCGAGTCGTAGCTCGGATAGGTCAGGGTGGGATGGGCTCCGTGTACGAAGTCGAACATCGCGAGCTGGGGAAACGTTTCGTGCTCAAGGCGCTGTTGCGCGAGTTCGTGGGCAGAAACGATCTCGTTCAGCGTTTGCGCAACGAGTGGCGCGCACTCGGCAAGCTCGAGCACCCGAACATCGTCAGTGTGTCGGATGCGGGCATCGCTACCAACGGCGTGCCTTACTACGTGATGGAGCGCCTACAGGGCGAGACGCTCGGCGCCCGGTTGCGGGCCACGAGTCGGCTGGGGTTGGCGGAGACGATTCACATTTCCACGGCGTTGCTCGATGGGCTTTCGGCAGCCCACGCGATCGGCGTCGTGCACCGAGACATCAAGCCTCCGAACATCTACATCACCCTCACGTCGGGCATCAAGATCCTCGACTTTGGCATCGCCAAGCTGCTCGATGGTGGCGCGTCGATCACTAGTCGCGGCTATGCAATCGGCACGCCGCGCTACATGTCTCCGGAGCAGGCCTCGGGTGGCAGGGTCGATGGGCGCGCGGATCTGTACGCAGTCGGGCTGTTGATGTTCGAGATGTTGTCCGGGCAGAGTCCGTTCGAACGGTTCCCCGCCGATCAGATGTTCAAGGCTCACGTCATGGAGCCGCCGCCGGCGCTGTCCGAGTTGGTTCCGGGCATCCCGTCCGAGCTGAACCATTTGGTTGCTCGTTTGCTGGAGAAAGAGCCCCAGAGGCGTCCGCGTAGCGCGGAGGGGGCGGCGACCACGTTGCGCGCCATCCTGCGCTCCGTGCGTGGAGGAAGCGACACCGTTTCTGCGCCCTTGACGGGCGCGCTGACGCCGATGGTGCGCGCTGCGGTGACTGTTCCGGACGAACGCAGTTCGAGCCCCGGTTCCGATGCACGTGTGAGCGTGCACCCCGGCGTGAGCGAGTTGGGGCCCACCCAACAATCATCGTCACCGGGCCTGCTGGTCGAAGGGCAATCGGTCGCGTCGACGCTGCGCTTGTCGCCTGCGATGCGAGCCGAATTGCAGATGGACCCCGATGCGCTCATGTCCGCAACGCGCACGTCGGTCCCGTCACCGCGGGGTTCCGTCCACACGCCCGCTCCCGTGGCCAGCAGCCCGGCGCCCGCGTCGCTGACGCCAGTAACCTATCCCCCGACTTTTGGGCGTCGCTGGGGTGGTGCTGGGTTTGGCGCCGGCTTGGTCGGCAGTGCGCTCGCCCTGCTGGGGGTCTGGGTCGTCGCGTCCCACGCGCAGCAGGGCCCGACCCAAGCCGCGGTGTTGGCAGACGACTCGCTAGCCTCGCACCCCGCCCGGGTGGAAGACACCCCCGAAGCTGCGTCGTCCGCGCCAGCCGCTCCGGCACCGGACACATCCGCCGGTGCTACCACAGATCGCTCTGCCACACAGCCGTCTGCCCCACATCCTTCGCCCTCCGCCGACGGGGCAATCGCGCCGCCGGCGGACGCCCCCGTAGCTACCCCGGGCGGATCGGCTGGGTCTCGGGACACCGATGCGCGTTCCGAACGCGAACCTGCCGAGGGCGAATCGACGTCGGGCGGGAAAGGCGAGCGCGCCGACCTGCCTTCCGTCGAGACCGGCGACGACGAGACCGACGCCGAGCAGCCTGCCGCGCCGTCGGAAGAGTCCCCGGCTCGTTCTGGCACTCGGCGGGCACCGGCACGAGGCCCCGCGTCGAACCCTTGGGCTGACGAGGCGAGCGGTGAGCCGAGGGAACCGTCCCAGCCCCCAACGGAGCGGCTGCCGCGGCGGAACGACGAACCTTTTGGCCGTCGACTGCCCGGGTCCGGCCTGCCCGGACTGTGACCGGGCCGGCGCTGCGTCGAGTCGCCCGATCCGGCGCGCGTCCAATTGAAATCACTGACTCCAGCGAGGCGTCGGGAACGCAGCCCGTCCCCGCGGCCGGGAGCGTCCTTTTTGCTCGCCGACCGAGCTTTACAGGGCACGGCCTGAGCCGTACTTTCTCGCCCCCTAAAAAACCACGTCCCTCCGCAGCGAGCCCTC
This sequence comes from Deltaproteobacteria bacterium, assembly GCA_003235365.1. Lineage (GTDB taxonomy): Bacteria > Myxococcota_A > Polyangia > Polyangiales > Polyangiaceae > SZUA-265. Next base: position 2,327 of record QJWJ01000386.1, on the reverse strand, counting down.
GACGCCCGGTGCTTGGTCCACACGCCAGGTTGGTGTCGGGAGGAGAGACGGTCGATTCAACCGAAAGGAGTCATCGCAAATGTCAGAAGAAGTCGAACAGGCCGCAGCCCCCGCAGAGGTTGTCGAGGCTCCCCCCCGCCAGATGTGCGACCCGAACGAGCCCTTGACGGTTCGTGAGTTGTTCGAAGCCGGCGTTCACTTTGGTCATCAAACCAAGCGTTGGAACCCGAAGATGCGCCCGTATCTGTACGGCGCTCGCAACGGCATCCACATCATCGATCTCGATCAGTCGGTTCGACTGTTTCAACGCGCGTTCAATTTCGCGATGGACTCGGTGGCGCGCGGTGGCCACATCATCTTCGTAGGTACGAAGCGGCAGGCGCAGGACATCGTCCGCGACGAGGCTCGGCGCGCCGGGCAGTATTACGTCATCAACCGCTGGTTGGGTGGCACGTTGACGAACTTCCGCACCATCAAGGGTGGCTTGGAGCGCCTCAAGACGCTGGAGCGGATGTCGGAAGACGGTACCTACGAGAACATCTCCAAGAAGGAGATCTCCCAGCTCGAGAAGGAGCGTGCTCGTTTCGAGAAGTACATCGGTGGCGTCAAGGGCATGGGCTCGTTGCCACACGCGGTGTTCATCGTCGACCCGGCACAAGAGTCGATCGCCGTCGCCGAGGCGCGCAAGTTGAAGATCCCGATCATCGCGATCACGGACTCGAACTGCGATCCCAGCGTCGTCGACTACCCGATCCCCGGCAACGACGACGCGATTCGCTCGATTCGCCTGATCACGGCTGCGTTGGCGGACGCGTGCATTCACGGTAGCGCCCGTCGCAAAGAGATCGTCGGCAAGGATCGCGACAGCGCTCGCGCCATGCCCGATACGGTCGTCTACCGACGCTGACCCGATCGGTCGCGGGCGACGGGCCACGTGCTCGTTGCCCGCATGCTCAATCCAATACGGGCAAGCGACGCCAACCAAACCTCAACGCGGCGCAGCGGGCAGTGTCCCTCGTTTACCTGCGTCCGATCCTCAGACAGACAGAAAGTAAGGACAGAGACATCATGGCTCAGATCAGCATGCAGCAGGTCAAGGAGTTGCGGGACCGCACTCAGGCGGGACTGAACGACTGCAAGAAGGCACTCGAAGAAAGTGGCGGCGACATGGAGAAAGCCGTCGAGGCGATTCTCAAGAAAGGCCTCGCCAAGAGTGCCAAGCGCGCTGGCGCAGTGGCCGCCGAAGGTGTCGTGGCTGCGAAGATCGCCGCCGACGGTCTGTCGGGCGTGATCGTCGAGGTCAACATTCAGACCGACTTCGCCGCTCGCAACAAGGACTACCTGGCGTTTGTCGACCAGGTTGTCGAGACCGCTCTGGTCGCCGATGACGGTGCTGACCTGGCGTCCCTGCCGCTGAAGGGCGGCGAGGGGACCGTCGAGGAGTGCCGGCAGCGTCTGGTGGCGAAGCTGGGCGAGAACGTGACCGTGCGTCGCTGGGGCAGCCTCCGTGTCGAGAGCGGGTTGGTGCACGCATACATTCACATGGGTGGCAAGGTCGGCGCTTTGTTGGCGGTCGACACCAAGGCTGATGCCGCGAAGGTGAAGGGTTTCGCCGACGACACGGCCATGCACATCGCTGCCATGGGGCCGCGCTACCTCGATCCGTCCCAGGTGGATCAGGGCGACAAGGACAAGCAGTCGGAAATCTACGACTCGCAGCTCAAGGAAGAGGGCAAGCCCGACGCCGTCCGCCCCAAGATCATCGAAGGCAAAATCTCCAAGTGGATGAAAGAGGTCTGCCTGCTCGAGCAGCCCAGCGTCATCGACAGCGAGAAGACGATTCGCCAGCAGGCCGAAGCGCTGAGCAAGGAGCTCGGCGGCTTGTCGATCAAGGCGTTCCTGCGCTACGAGCGCGGTGAGGGCGTCGAGAAGAAGCAGGACGACTTCGCTGCCGAAGCGCAAAAGATGGCTCAGGGGTGAGTCTTGCCGTCGCGGTGATCGGAGTGGGGCGCTGGGGTGCGAACCTGGTTCGTACCCTCGGCGAGCTGCCTCAATTCGATCTCCGCGCGGTGTGTGACCCGCGTCGCACCGAGCTCGGCGTTCCCTGCTTCGCGACACTGGAGCAGTTGCTGGATGCGGAGCGGGTCGATGCCGTCGTCGTCGCGACGCCGCCGCAGACCCACGCGAGCATTGCAGCAGCCGCTTTGCGGCGCGGGGTGCACGTCTTCGTCGAGAAGCCGCTGTGCGTTCGTGACGACGAGTTGATGGCCATCGAGCTGGCGCGTCGGGGATCGACCGCGCGCCTCATGGTCGGGCATTTGCTCGTG
>QJWJ01000050.1 GCA_003235365.1 Deltaproteobacteria bacterium | reverse complement strand
GGCCTGCCTTGATCCAAGTGGACGTACGCAATCGGTGGGGTGGCCTCTGTGTCCTGTCGGACAAGGGTGTGCCTCACTGCCCAGATTTTTCCCATCCGCCCCCGACGGGCCTCGAGCTCACTTCGGTCACTACGTTCACCAGTGCGTGCGGCATCCGGGCGAGCGACGGACACTTGGAGTGTTGGGGGTCGGACCTGCCGCAGAGCGCGCCGGATCTGGCGTTTTCCAAGGTGCAGGCCGGCGAATCCCAAACGTGTGGGCTCGTACGAGACACTGGGGAGCTGCTGTGCTGGAGGCTCAGCGAGCCGGAGGCGACCCAACCCCTCGGAGGAAGCTTCTCCACGTTCAGCATCGACGCTGACTACGGCTGCGCTCTGCGAGCAGAAGACGGCGTGCTCGAATGCTGGGGTGCGGTTCCGTTTGAGCCGCCGACAGGCGTCGGATTCAACCAGTTGGACACGGGCCACCGGGTCACGGCCGATACGCTGAGGCACGCCTGCGCCATACGCAGCGACGACAGCGGCGTACAATGTTGGGGCGACGACGATGCCGGGCAGGCCACTGCCCCGAGCGGGGGTTTCGTCGAAGTGGCCGTCGGTTTGGAACACAGCTGTGGCATTCGTGAGGACGACGCCGGCGTCCAATGCTGGGGCGACGACTCCGCGGGACAGGTCACATCCGCACCCGCCGGCGAGTACACGACCATCAGTGCTGGTGGTTACCACACCTGCGCGATCGAAGCCAAAACCGGACACTTGCGGTGCTGGGGCGACCACTGGCGATAGGACCGTTCAGCTCCCTAATCTGCCATCTGCACCGGGAACGTCCACCCATCGAGCCGCTCTACGTCGATCATCGACGGTATCGCCTCACGTTTCCGGTTCACGAGGACCTGCACGCAGCATGGGCCAAGGGATGACCGCACCATCCGATTCGCGTCGAGCCGCGACGTGGGTTGGACGTCAGCTGACCAACGGGGTAAACCGGGTTCGTGACTGACCGCGGTCCAGGCGCCAGAACCGTGCTCGCCCTTTCAGTGGCGCTGGCGAGCGTCGCGGGCTCCTGTTCTCGATCGGATCAGCGTGTCGATTCGACCAGTGGGGCCCACGCCGAGCCTACGTCCGACTCCGGTGCGAAACCGCCCGTCCCCAGCTCTGAAGCACTCGACGCGGGCAAGCACGGCGTGACGTGTCACGACTGCATCTTCTACATGCCCGGCCCCGCATTGTACGATCTGCCAGAGGGCGAGTTCGCGCCCGAGGTATCCAACTGGGTGGCGGTCCCCTCGCCAGCCGGCCTGCTTCACGTTCCCGTAACCGCACCCGGTGAACAGTCCAACGTCGCTCGCTGGGCCCCGAATCATCGGCGGCTCGCTATCGAGCTTCACACCGCACGCGAGCGTTCACGGCTGTTCATCGCCGACTACGACACAGAGCCGAACCCGTCGTTCATCCACTGGCAGGTGCCCATCGAGTTGGCCGCAAACGAAACCATTTCGAACCTCGTGTGGCTCGACGAGCAACGACTGGCCTTGCTGGTCCGTCCTAGCGACGACGCGTCATTCTCCGTCTTGATTGTCGAGGTCCCATTCGGCTCCGGGGATGCGACATCTGCAGCCGACGTGCGACAGCTCCGTATCGACAACGTGGTCGATCCGATCCTGCGTTCACTGCCCGAAGGAAGAGGTGCACTCGTATCGGTGAGTACCGGGGAGGGGAATTGCGAATGGATGCGCGCGTCCTTGCGCGGCGCGACCATGCCCATCAGCCTTTCCGGCGCGCCGTGCAGTGACCCGCCCGAACGCGACCCGCCGCGCGTCAGCGCCGACGGACGCTTTGCGACGTTTTTCGGGGGCAGTTCGCCAGCCATCGTCGACTTGCAGAATGGACTCGCCGTACCCATTGCATTGCCGAGCGGAGAAGCCGAACTCTACCTGTGGAGTGAACACGGATCGGACTTCGCCTACAGCTGGAACAGCTGGGTGCCTCAGGGCGACTTTGGTTACTCCATTGGCGAACTCTACATGGGCAATGCCGAACTCGGCTCGCTGCGACGCTTCTTCGACGAAACTCGTGGTAACGACCACAGGTTGCGGGGGTTCGTCGACGAAAGCAGAATCGTTTCGCAGGAGTTGAGCACGAACCAAGAACACACATTCTTGATCCCGCTAGACCCCAATCAGGTTCCCGTCGATCTTGGCGCATTGCCTCCAGACCTGAGCGCTGCACACGGCCGTATCGTAACGACGTCAGCGACGGAGATTCGGCAGGTCGGAACGGATTCGGGCACGTCCGGTTCCATCGTGCTGAGCCACGAGCTCGAGCCCGGCGAACGACTGACGCTGCTCAGCGCGATGTCTCACGACGCGCTGTTGTATCAGTCGATTCTCGATACGGATGCCGGCTCCGAGCGACGCTACTACCTCGCACACTTCGAGTCCGAGCACGCGGCAACACGATTGGACGTCCCCAGCGGCGTGTTTGCTCGGGGCTTCGATGGCTCCCCGGAGCGACTGTTACTCCACGACATGCAGGGCACCCACGACGGAGCCCTGTACTGGGCAAACGTGCAGACTCCCAGTACCACCTTGGTGACACGAGGAGTCGGTTTCTACGATCCCTAGAACTCCACCAACGCGATTTTCACCCGGCAGCGCCGTCAGCCGCCCCTGCCCACACATTGTCGCACTCACGCAGCCGTTCCGATCCGAACGGCTAATGCCCTACGGCGGGCGGCGGAGGAGACTTTAGTCGGAGCGAACCGCCCATCGCTCCGATGTTTCACTCACCCTGGCGAGGAAGCGTCAGCGTTGCACTCGGACGCCGGTAAGCTCGAGCCCGCCCAATACCTACCTGAGGAGAGTTACCTCAGTTCGCAACATCCGACTTGCGACATCACATTTCAAACTCGCAATTGGCTCCGGGCCGTCACCGTCGCAACGACCGAACATGAGCTCCACCATCGTTGGCACGGACCTCGCATTCCCATCGCACCAGCAGCAGGAACGTGATGTTCACCTCATCTGGCCTGCTGCGGAGTCTACGCGCGGCGGCACGACGATCCCCCACCCCTCCCTTCTCGTCGTGCCGCTGTCGCCCCCTTGCCGTCAGCCGTCTCCGTTGCGGTGGACAACGAATGCGGAGGCGACCCGGAAATTGCCAGCATCGGCATGCCGCCATGTGCGAGCACGTCCTGCGACCTGCTCCGAGCCCCGAATCGCATCTGTTACCGCCACAAGTGACCGCAGTCGTTCAGGGTATGCGCAGCACGCTGGCGTGCTGCGCCCCACGACGACGACGTCGCAGCGTTGTTCGGCCCTCCTGATTCGGGCTCCAAAGCGGGGCCTGCGTCACCAGGTGCCCGCCCCGCGTTCGCTGCCTCCACCCCCTGCAGCTCGACCCCGACACCAAGAAACGGGTCCGCCCCGCTCTTTGCCCTGTCCCAAACGGCACTCGGACACCCCGTTCGGGGAACAGCCAGGCGTCTGGCTTGCGCAGCAGAACCGGCACACCCGTGGCTGCAGCTAACCACGCGTTAGTTCTCACATTGCGGCCATTAGGGCACACACTCAACCCGCCAGCCGCGAGACCCTGATGACTGAACCAGAACGCCATGCTATAGGCAGGCCGTCTGAGAAGAACGGGGAAGCGAATGCTGAGCGAACTCTTTGGTTCCCTTCATGGCGTTCCACCGATGAGCGGCGATCCCTTGGGGGGGAGTCGATCGCCGAGTGGGAGGCAGCGGCAATGATCTACTGGTTTGGCGGCTACGAAATCGACGATGAGCTGTTTGAAGTGAGGAAAGCCGGGGTGCCAATCCCCATCTCACCCCGAGTATTCGACACGGTACTCTTTTTGGTTCGCAATCAACACAGAGTCGTAACGAAAGATGAACTGTTGGAGCGCGTATGGGCCGGGATCGCAGTTACCGACGACGCCTTGAACCAGGCGATTCGCAAGGCACGTCGGGTTCTGGGTGATCCACGGACGATTCAAACCGTTCGTGGCCGCGGGTACCGGTTCGCCGCCGCAGCGTGTGTCAGCCCGCCGGCGGAGAACCTCTCCTAGGGCACCGATCAGCTTGCCAGTGCACGGAAATGCCCCGAAAAATCGCCCCAGCGGGGGTGAGGGCGCTTTTCGGGGCCACGTTCCGGCACTCTTGCTCGCAGCTCGGTGCTCTGGGTTGTTGATTGGTCGCGGCAATCAACATGATTGCCGCTCTGGGAGCGCTACACATTCGTTCGTCAAACGGTTGGCATCAGGTCGGCGTACTTTCGGTTCGCCGCGTGTCGAAAGTGGGCACACTCCTCGTCATGCCCAGTCGGGCAATACAAGGAGTAGGAACGATGAATGTTCGCAAGTTCTCGATCGTCAGTTCAGCTGTAGCAGTTTGCGGTCTGCTCGGGTTGGTTGCCAGCTCGGCATTCGCTCGTGGCTCCACTCCGTTGAGTGGGATGGAGTGGGTTCCGAGTGAACGAACCTGTTTCTTCAACGGTTGGAATCAGTTGACCAACGCCAACTGCAACGGCTACCGCAAGTGGTTGTTCGATGCAGTCATCGACACGAGCAACAACTATCACAGTGTGTCGTTCGTGGGCCGCGGCGATGGTTCGACTGTCGTCAAGTGTTGGGCCGTCGGCACGAACAACACCGGAACGAGTGGGTGGTCCGTCTACGGCGACCGAGCTTCGACCACGTGGGGCAACTTGAGCATGGCAGCAGGCTCGGTCTGGGTACCTTCCGGCGGCAATCTTCACGCCGACTGCGACCTGCCGCGCACGGGCGGCGTATCAGCCTTTCACTTCGGGATCTGAGTGCCCGAGCCGCAAACAGATTGACAATACGTGAACCTAGCGCATGGGCCAACGCTCAGCGCTCTGGCCGATGAGGTGCGGGCGACGGTCGTGGGGGACCGCTCGCCCCCGCCCCTCGGGGGCAAACCGACTACAACCGGTGTTGGAGGATGCATGAAATCATCTAAAGTTTCGCCGTTGATCGCCATCGTCGTCATGGCGACGGCACTGGCGTGGCTTGGCTACGAGAAGTGGACAGCAAAGCAGCTCATGCAGGCTGAGGTAAAACGGTTGGACCGTGCCTTGGCTGAAAGCGCGCGGCGACTCGACGCGATGAAGAGCGATACCTCGCTCACGCGCACGTTGGCACTGTCGGCCCGTGCAGAGCTCCTGTCGGAACTCGATGGTCGAGACGAGCGCGAGGACGAGCTCAGCCCAGACCGGACGGGGGAACAAGCGCCTCCACCAGAACAGGGGGTGGCTCAGGAGCTACCAGAGGAGAGATTGGTCACTGCTCCCGGTAGCGCTCCATTGCAGATGGTCGTGGCGAACATCGAAGCCCAGTTCGACTCGGAGGAAACTGACACTAGTTCAGTGCAGTCGAGCCAGGTCGTCCGCGACGTCGCAGGACCGCTGCTGAGCGCCGGCTCCAGAATCGAGTCCGTCGATTGCCGCGCCACCATGTGCCGACTCGAGAGCACGCAAGAAAGCCTCGATTCCTACCTGGCCTTCGTGGGCGAGATAACCCACTCCGACGCTTGCCGCGAGTGCTTCTACACGCAAGCGGGTGATCCCGAGGACGAGCATCCGAAACTCGTCATGTACATGGCCCGCAGCGGCCACAGCCTGCCGCGGCTGGAGTAACCCGCGGCAACACGCGCTCCGGGAGCTACTCGCCCAGAATCACGAACCTTCTCAGGTAGCGTCCGAAACAGCGCGCGACGAGGCGGTGTCCGCTGAGGATGCTGTCCGGCAGACAGGTGCCGGGGCTGACGGTTTCGAGATTCCACCCCCACAACCGATGGCCGTCAGGCGCAAAAGCACCGATGTGGGTTCGACTCACCTCGCCGTCGGTTTGCAGGACGAAGCCAACGTAGAAGTTGCCTGCGTCGTCGACCACGGCACCAAACTCGAGCGGGGCGATGTGCGGAAAGGTCTCGTTGACGCTCGTACGCAACTTGGGCCAGCTTGCGTCCAGCAACAACGTCGCCTCGTCGTAGATCACGTCACCTCGACCGGCACGGTCGTACATTTTCAGCACGTAGCCGAGTACGTCGTCCTTTTCGAGGGTGACGTAGCTTCCATCCGGCAGACTCGCCAAAAAGCCCCAATTCGGGAGCTCCTTGTCTTCGACGACCGCGCCGTCTTCGTCGACGTGAATCAAGCCGTAGGGATAGCTGGCTTCCAGGAAAATCAGGTCACCGACGGGAGTGACGACCGTTCGATGAGCCGGCGCGGGCGTTACCTCGGGAAAGACGAAAGCCGTCGCGAGAGCAGCGCCACGCGGATCCCACCAATCGAACCGTTGATTGTAGTTGCCGGAGCTTTCCCCGAGGAGGAGCGCGAATCGTTTCCATCGCTCACCGAAAGCAAAACCGTCGTGAACCGCGAGGCGCGCACCTGTCGTGTCGAACACCACGGTGCGTGCAGGAACTCCGTTGGTTTCAGTGGCCAATGCGAGGGTTCCGTCAGCGAGCTGCTGCAACGCGAACCGGGCAGTGAAGGCCGCGCTACTGCGTGGCATCTCGAAATCCGTGAGCTCCAGAAGTGGCGAGGTGGTCCCAGTGTTTGGATCGATCAACTCGATCGACGGGTACATTTTCGAGTCGGGAATCGGCTTCTCGATGACCAACAACATCGAACCATCGTTGGCCACCAGCGATCGCGACGAGGGCCCGTCGGGATCGAGGCCGACGCTGCACGACCCGTACGGCCAATCCTCATAGCGACAGGTGCCGACGTCCAACTCGGGCACTTGCTGAATCTCGCCGTCCACGACAGTTTGCAGCGTGTAGTGGTAGTCATAGGTCGCAACGCCCTGAACGGGCTGGGTGACACTCGTGCGAAAACTCGTCAGCACGTTGCCGTCCGGAGTCTCCCAGAAGGCGCCGAACTGCTCCTTCGAATTGAACAGCTCGCGCGGTGCCGTTTGCGGCCCCAAACGCATGCGGTCCGGAACGACATCGCTCCAGTCGATCGGGACACTACCGCCATCGGCACGCGCGAGAGGCACCCCGCTGGCATCGTCACCGAGCCCGCCATCGAACGCCGAAGTGCCACTTTCCACTGACTGCGCGGGCGATCCGGAATCCGACGCCGACACAGCGTCAGCCGACGCTGCATCCGCGTCGACCAACATCGAGCCAACTGCTGGCGGCTGCTCGTCATCCGCAGGCGTCGGCACGCGCGCCGCCGCATCCAAGGCATTTGGATTGTGCTGATCGCGAGGAGCACCCCCATCGCTTCCAGCAGCATCCTGAGCACTGTGCTTGGGCTCGATCGATTTCGCTGGGGTTCCGTCGCTGCACGCGGCCAATCCCAAGCACAGCAGCGCGACGAAAGACCTGGTCATTGGACGAATATTGACGGCACGGAGAAACGCGGTCAAGGCGCGGCACGCCGCCAAAGACCGGTAATGCAGGTTGTAGGTCGAGCACCTGCCTGAGCTCGGCTTCCTGGACCAAAGCAAAAGTCCATTCAGTGAGTTGCCCGAACTCGCGCGTGTCGTCGTACTTGCCGCGGATGAACGAGTCACGCAGAGCAGACGCTGGACGCCGCACGAGGTGGTATCGGTAGGTGACCCTCCGCCCGGAAATCGCTGGGTTCGGAGCCAGTATCCACACCGGACTGCTGGGTGAGCCTCGGACGGCGGCAGGGATCCAACTGGGCCACCTGAAAGCTTGCAGGCTCGACCCTACCACGTCGGCGGGCCCGGCCGAGACGGCATGCCGCCGCTCGGTTCAATCGAAACTGGACAGGCACGGCGACGGGATGCATCCTCCCCCAACGACGGGTGGGGATGGACGCACTCAGGAAACTCGAAGTCGCTGACTGCGAATCCCTCGTGGATGCGTTCTGCGGCGCGGACGCTCAACAGGCGTGGGACAACGGCATGGCCGCACTTGCCAATCTCGGCATCGTCCCTGCGACACAGAACGAGCCAGCGTGGCACGAGGTCGTCGTCGGAGAAAACCGAGTCGCCCTTTCATCAAATCGCGATTGGGACGCATCGTCGGGCCACTTCATCCAGAAGCTCGTGACCCAGGCCCTCCACCGACTCGAAGAGGCTCGAACATCGCAACGCTTGGAAGAACGTCTACAAATGCTATCGAACGCTTCGTTCGAAGGCATCCTCTTTCATGCAGAGGGAACGGTCATCGACGCCAACCATCGAATCGCGGAGCTGTTGCGCTGCGACTACGACGAGGTGTTCGTCGACTGGACGCGCCGGAACGTGATCGCGCCGGAGGACGTTCCGACGGTTCAGCGCAACGTGATGAGCGGATACGAAGGCACGTATGTCGTCACGGTGATCCGCAAAGATGGGACGAAGTTCCGCGCCGAGCTGCAATCAAAGCAAGGTCGCTACGGAGAGCGACCCGTACGCGTGATTGCGGTGCGTGACGTCACCGAGCGCGAGCGCGTGGAGGGGTTGCTTCGTGAAAGTGAAGGCCGTCTGAGAGATCTGGTCGACACGGCATTCGACATGACGGTGTTCAGTCGCGATGGCATCGTCGTCGACATCGGAGGACCGCTCATCAAAAGGCTAGGCTACGAAGTGGACGAGATGATCGGGCGACCGATCCTCGACTTCGTTGCACCCTCCAGAATACCAAAGACCCGGAAGGTTCTTGCCCAAGAGAAGCACGGAGCCATCCGGAACACTGTCGTTGCCCGTGACGGTACCCCCATCCCCGTCGAAGTCGTCGCCGTCACGTCGACTCTCCACGGTCAGCCCACGCGGGTTTCCGGCCTGCGAGATCTGAGCGAAACGGTGAGCCGGGAACAGGAGCGTCACCGACTTCAGCAGCAGTTGGAGCGCGCCCAAAGGCTCGACAGCTTGGGGGTCCTGGCTGGAGGCGTCGCGCACGACTTCAACAACTTGCTGGTCGGTATCATCGGCAATGCGGATCTCCTGCTCGACGGCTGCGAGGATCCACAATCGCGAGAGGAACTCGAAGCGATCTTGGCCGCCGGCAAGCAGGCAGCCAGCCTCACCGCCCGCCTGCTCGCCTATGCGGGTCGCAGCAACGAACTCGCTGCGCGACGTCCCATCGAACTGGGAAAGCTGGCGGGTCACTTGCAGGTGCTGCTATCGGCGAGCCTATCGAAGAAGGCTCGGCTAGAGATCGACGTCGCGGACGACTGCGTCGTGATGGGCGACTCGACTTCGCTCACGCAGGTATTGATGAATCTGCTCACAAACGCGTCGGATGCGCTGGCGGGTGAACCAGGCTGGATTCGAATACGCGGACGGCTGTTGACCGAGATTGGAGCAGAGTGGGACGACGCCCTGGGGGCAACAATCACACCAGGGCGCTGGGTACTGCTCCAAGTGCATGACAGCGGTAAAGGCATGGACGAGGAGGCGCTCAGCCGAGCCTTCGAACCATTCTACACGACCAAGGAGGGCGGTCACGGTCTGGGCCTTGCAGCCTGTATCGGCATCGTCCGAACGTTGGGCGGCGCACTGCGCGTCGAAAGCACGCTGGGAGAGGGCTCCGTGTTCTCGCTGTTGCTTCCGGCGACGCAGGAGGCGGCAGAGCAACCGGCGGTTTCGAACGCGTCTTCCCCCGCCCCTTGTCGCGTACTGCTCGCAGACGATGAGCCCGTCGTGCGCGGCCAAATGCGTCGCGTGCTGGAGCTTCGAGGCTTCGCCGTCGTCGAGGCCGCGGACGGACTGTCTGCTCTCTCTCAACTGGAGCGAGACCAATTCGATCTCATGGTTTTGGATCTGACGATGCCAGAGATGGACGGTGCTGAGGTAGCCACGGAAGTCAGAAAGCGCGGATACGATTTGCCGATCGTGATGACCTCTGGCTACTTCACTGCAGACATCGAACAGCGCTTGGATCCGGCAGCGTTTCAGGCGGTTCTGAGCAAGCCCTACGTCGTCTCCGAGTTGATGGAAGCGATCGAGAGGGCTCGCGCGGCCCCGCGACCCAGCGTCGGGTCCTGAGCCATCGGTTCAGTCGCTGAACTCGAAGCTCCGGGTCGAGCTGACTGTCGTCTCACCGCGACGCTGCGTTGCCCGAACGCGTCGAGCCGCGGTAACGCGCTGGGGGCTCGCCGTACTTGCGCTTGAATGCGCGATTGAATGACGCTTCCGATTCGTAACCGACCTCGCCAGCGACGTCTGCGACACTGCGGTTGGTCGACGCCAGCAGACGGGCACCGAGCAGGAGCCGCCAATTGGTGAGGTATGCCATCGGCGGTTCGCCGAGATAGTGACGAAATCGGTCAGCCAGCGCGGAGCGCGAAAGGCCAACCTCCGTCGCGAGTTCGCTGATGGTCCAGGGACGGGCGTGATCTTGATGCAGCAACGCCAATGCTCGACCGACAGCGGGATCGCGAGCACCCGCGAGCCACCCCGTCTGCTCGGCGGGCAGCTCGCGAACGAAACGGCGCAGGGTCTCGATGAATGCCAGCTCGGAGAGCTTCGCCAACATCGCTTTGGATCCATCACGCCCCGCCGCCGCTTCCTGCACCGAAAACTTGAGCGAGTTTTCCAACCAGCGCCCCGAGTCATCGTCTCGAACGTTGACCTTCACGACCGGCGGCAGCGTTTTGAAGAAGCCGTGGCACAGGTCGCCATCGCAAGCCAAGAAGCCACAGATGAACAGACTCGGTTCGCCCCCACCTCCCGCTCGCACGAGTTCAAGCCCTCGAGCGAGCAGCCCGGGCAACGCATTGCGGCCGTCGATGAACTCTTCGGTGTCGCCGTTGCCGATGAAGTGCCCCTGCCCATGCGGCAGCGTAACGATGTCACCCGGGCGCAGTTCAACCCGCTCGCCATCCTCGACGCGCAGGTAGGCGCGCCCATCAACCAACATGTGGTAAATGATCAGCCGGCTCGCGCCTGGGGAGAGCAACGGCACAGCCAAAGGTGCTTTCGGCGAGTAGAAGCACCAAGGGGCGGAGAACTCGCAGTTGAAGAAGACCGCGGCGTCGAGGCGCACGACCTTCAGTACTTCGGAAAGCACATCCATGGTAGAAGCGCCGAGCGTATCACCGGCGTCGGCGTTTCGGCAAATCTCACAGGACGTCCGGCAAAGCTACTTGAAACCCGTGGTGTTTCGGTCAAGCCATCCGGCGGAGCGGGTAAGGTCAGTTGGAGCGCACGTGGGTAGGTTGTCGAGAGTCGGGCAGCGCCGACGCAACCCAATGGAGATCCACATGCAAGCAAACGTTACCCAAACTACCACAACCGCCACCAACACCTCCAACGACGTCAGTGCCCTCAAAGACCGCCTGCGCGCGACCTGGATGGCGGGCAACTACGACTATTTTTCACGTTTCATGAGCAGCAGCGCCGATGAGTTCCTCGAGCGAATCGGCGATGTCGAAGGGGCTACGTTCTTGGACGTCGCCTGCGGCTCGGGCCAACTTGCGTTGGTCGCGGCCACCAACGGTGCGAAAGTGACGGGAGTGGACATTGCATCCAACTCCATCGCGGCCGCGAAAGGCCGCGCTGCGGCGGCAGACTTGTCAGCGCATTTCGACGAAGGTGACGCCGAGGCCCTGCCATATCCGGATGGACAATTCGACGTCGTCGCAACCATCTACGGCGCCATGTTCGCCCCACGCCCGGAGCTCGTCGCCCGGGAGTTCTGCCGGGTATGCCGCTCGGGGGGCACGCTGGCCATGGCCAACTGGACGAAAGAAGGGTTCGTCGGACAAATGCTCGCGGTCATCTCGGGCTTCGTCTCGCCACCCGGCATGCCGTCGCCTTTGTTGTGGGGCAACCCCGACGTGGTGCGGGAGCGCTTCGGGAACGCCGTCAAAGACCTTCGCCTCGAACTCGTCGACTACCGTTTCGACTACCCGTTCTCACCGAGTGGCGTGGTCGACTTCTTCCGCGACAACTACGGGCCCATCACCCGCGCCTTCGCTGCACTGGCCGAGACAGAACAGCAGCGCCTTCACGAGGAACTCACCGCGCTGTGGAGTCGCCACAACGAGTCGGACGAGCCGAACCGCACGGTCGTGCCCTCGGAGTATCTCAACGTGCTCGCGACGCGCGTTTGAACGAGCGAGGTGCGGCGGACGGTGCTTTCATGAACGCCGCCGCACCCGACGCGGCACGCTCGCGATCAGCATGCGAAGTTCCAGAGCCTCCGGCATCCTACCCGAACAGACGTCTGGTCCATGGGGCCTTCAACGACACGTGCGGTTGCGACACTTACTCCAACTCGACCTCCAGCAAGGGTCGCTTGGGACTCCTGATTTGCTGCCTGAGGCGATAGCTCGGCAACGGCACTGCTCGCGCGCGGACAGATCACCCCAAGTGGGCGTACAGCTGAGTCAATTCCAGGCGAGGAAGCCCGCCTGCCGCGCCACCGATCGCGACTGACGCGCAACGTCGCCGAACGTCAGGCCAAGAGTCAATCGTCGGCGAGGCCATGGACAGGCCTGTTTGGGCGTATCGAAACCATGGTAGCCGGTGCGAGTGAAGCGGAAGCAAGCAATCATCGTGTGCGGAAACGCCGGCGTTGGAAAGAGTACCTACGGCGCGAAACTCGCCGAGTCGTTGGGGGCGGCGTTGGTGGACATCGATACTTGCACCGAGCGATTGGCCCGGATTGTCATGCGATCGAACGGCCTCGACGAGAACGACCGAGATTCAGCCGATTTCAAGCGTCTGCTACGTGAACCCATCTACGAGACACTGTTCGACATAGCTAGCGAGAACCTGAGAGCAGTCTCGTGTGTCATCGTGGGCCCGTTCACCCGAGAGCGGCGCGATCCAACGTGGCCCGAGCGCTTGGCAATCCGTTTGCAAGCGCCAGTACGCATCATCGTCGTGCACTGTGAATCGGGAGAGCGCCGGCGTCGCATCGCGCTTCGCGCAAACCCACGAGACGCGGGGAAACTTGCCGACTGGCAGTCATACGACGCGTCCGGATTGGACGAGCACGCCCCGCCTTTCGAGCACGAATTCATCGACACGACCCGAACCGCCTGACCTCAACCACACGGCTTACAGGGGAGAAGGGCGAAGCCACCATGACCGACACCTCAATCCGATTCGTTGCCATCACCTTGGGCGGTTTGCTGCTCAGTTGGCCAATGACCTTCATTGACGACTACGAATTCACCGCAGCGGGTGACCTCGACGAGTGCAACGGAATGACTCGCAGCGGCAGCTACGGCTACTACGTCACGGAAGCCTACCCCTGGGTCATTGGCTGCTTCCGGGGGACGCCGGATACGTCGTTCCGCAAGGGGCGCTGAGCGGCACGAGCGCAATTGTTGAAACCCTCGACCCGAAGGAGGATTTCGAGACATTTTCGGTCGAGGAGTGGATTGCGCGCAGTCGAGGTTCGAGCGAGGATTGAGCCTTGGGCTTGCTAGCTGCCAGGTTGTACGGATTGAGGCACGTTCGCGTCGGCGTGTGTCTGCTGTCGTTCGCACCAGCGGCCTACGCTGGCGCGGACGGCGCGTGCGGTCATCGCGACGAGGCGCCATGCCCCGCGCAACCGGCAACACCGACACGAGACGAGCACGAGGCGCCGGGTGCCCACACCGGGCTGTCCGTGGCGATAGGGCTCGGTCACAGTTACGGAATCTTTGGCGTTCAGGTGTCACTGCCAGTCGTGATCGCTCCGAGGTTGTCCGTCGGCCCCGTGGTTGGTGCCGGCGCGTTTCCCGCTCTGGAAGAAGCCGAAGGCCATTGGGCATTCGCGGGTGGCATCGTCGTTTATTGGGGGAGAAGCCATCGACTGCTGCTCGAGGTGAGCATCTCTCCCATCGCCGCGCGCACCTTGAACCTGCATGGGACCGTAGTCGCGACCGAGCTCGGTTACGGACCGGGTGCGATGGTGGGGTACGAGTTCATCGCCGCGTCGGGTTTTCTCATGCGCTCGGGCGTTGGCGCCGGTGTCATCCTGGGCAACGACTCACAGGTCGTGCCGCTGCTCAGCGGCGGAATCGGGTGGAAGTGGTAGACCACGCCACTTGCGGTCGCGGCGCGATCCTCGGTGCGTGGTGCGCTGCGTGGGTGCTTCTGTGCTCCATCGGCTGCACCGAGGACCCGTGCCAACCACCGCGATGCGACGTGCGAAAGAAGTCCTGTCGTCAGGCGGTGATGGTGACCACTGCCTGCCTGCGCGACGAGGCACCGCGAGACGTCCCCGCACGGGTCGTTTCCGTGGAGGAGTACGTCGACGAGCAACAGCAGGACATCGATGAGGCCGAAGCGACGCGTTTCGAAGCGGTTGCGGAAGGCTGGGCATTGCTCGGATTGCAAGAAGAACGCGACTATCGCGATGTGCTCGAAGCTTACTACGACACGGTTGGTGCCTTCTACGACCCGCGGCGGGACGCCGTCACCATCTTGCACCGCGGATCCCCCCTCGACGACGACGCAATGATGGCAACGCTCGTGCACGAGTTCAGCCACGCGCTGCAACACCATGCAGTGGAAGATCGCGAGAACCAAGTCGCGCTAACGACTGATGCCTACCTGGCCAGGAGCGCCATCGTCGAAGGAGACGCGACGCGCACCACTGATCAGGCGCTGATGCTGACGCTCCACGCCGACCCCAGCAAACCCAATTGGCGGCGCGTGTACCGTACGTGGAGTGACCTGCGACGCGCCGCTCATCGCGGTGAAGCGTTGCGCATCACGCTGGCAAGTCGCTACTTCGTCTACTCGTTTGGGTCGGAGTTTACGCAGGCCGTAGCTGACGACGCGGGCGCGGAGTACCTGAAGGAGGTTTACGGCTGGGTGCAACGGCCGCCACTGACTGCTCGGGCCATCATGTCAGGACCGGAGCGGGCGCAGGCGATCGACACGAAGGCGCAAACGGCTTACGACGGATTCCCCCGGGTAGCCGAGGCGGATTCGGTGGTTGCCGAGACAGACGCCGGCGCGGCGGCAACGGCAGTGGACGCGTGGGACGCTGGCGCCCGCCGCGTTGCGGATGCCGCATCTGAAACCCACTCGCGTCTCGGATTCGAAGCCGGAACCGACGAGGGTCGAAACGCTGACGTTCAGTGGGTTGGGCCAGACTTGCTCGTGCCCGTTCTGGAGGGTCACCGCTTGCTGGACGCGGATGCCGTGGGGAGCTTCGTGCTCGAGGCGTACGCAGCGGAGATTGAACAGCGGTTGCTTGACAGCGGACACGACGACGAGAACCTGGCTACGAGCGCCGGGGCGCTCGTAGCCGACAGCCTGACCGTGTGGAAAAGCGACTCGCGCACCGCCGTCGTCCATCGGCTGCTGTTCGAAACCGAGGCCGTCACCAGGCGTTGGCAACGTGCGCTCGACCAAGTCAGTCCGGGGACGCGCCGCGTGCGGACACATCGAGACGGCAAAGCGCTGGTCCTCGTCAGTGCAAACGATACGGGGTGGCTCGATGACCTGAACCTCGCCGACCTCGAGTGGCAGCGCCGCACGGCAGGGGACGTAGCTCGAGAGCTCTACCCACCAGACGTGGACAGCAACTCAGCGGCGCTCGACACGGTCCACGGTGCGTGGCGTGTGAATCTCCGTGGCGGCTGTCCGTCGCGCCCTGGTGCCCTCCTGCAAGGAGCGTTCTCGCTGAGCGATTGAGCGCAGACGCGCAAACGGGTTCCGACCGCGATCAGCCGTCGCACCCGCCACGGTCACCACGTGAAAGCGAGCGAGCTGACCACGGTGGTGTCCGTGCGTTTGACCCCCGGAGGCACGCTGCTTTCTCGATGCGCAGTGAAGTCGATCTGCGTAGATAAGGTCTGTGTTACCTCGAAGCGCGCTGAGAAGACGCTGAGCAACCAGTAGTCGGACCAGCGATCGAAACGCGGCTGATAGTAGACCGTCTCACTCAAGCCGATTCGCGGGTGCGGGTGGACGTTGAGCGTCGCGTAGTTGTTGAACCGATGCGCGATCTGCTCTCGCCGATCTGCGGTGACCGCCGTGGTTCGTTCGGTAACCTCGAGCATATATGATGCGCCGTAGTACACCGCCAGTTCAGGTGTCTCCGTCAGGATGAAACGAGGCCCGGCACCCAGCAACGTGCGCAGCGCCACACGTCGAAAGCGATCGCTCTCCATTTGTGCAAATAGTTCCCCCCACAGCCATTCGAGGAACTTGCGGTTGTAGCGGGCGTGGGCGAATGCGCTGGCGACGTTCGTCTCGTGATTGAGCCGCGAGTAGTCGGCCGTTGACGAAATGTAGAACAGGTTTCGCTCGTCGCGCAGACCCAACAACGCGGCGGCGCCGAATGCGAGCTGCTCGGTATTGCCGGTCTTCCCCGTCAGGTTCGCCTTGACGTCCAAGGTGCGACCAGTCCCGTTCAAACGATTACGCACCGGTTCGACATTGACCTGAGCACGCGTCGAATTGCTGAGGCATAGCGCCGTCAGAATCATGAGCAAGGCGAGGGGCAGGCCAGCGCGCGCGGCCGGCCCCCGACGCCAACTTCCAGCATGGAACCGGAACGTTGCCGTCCTCTTCAAACGCCGGCGCGACGTCGCTGCGGTTTGGTGAACTGTTCTCGAGCAGGCCATGAGCCCACCTACCCAACGGAGCGGACGTGTCAAGCCTCTGACGGCACGCTTCGACCTGCGAGGCGACTCGGCGAATCCCAGCAGTCAAGCGTACCCAGCACTACTGCCGGCGGCAAAAACGCGGTACCAGGGTAACGCGAGGGATGGCTTTCGATACGTGCCCCCCGTCGGGTGATGCCTGGAGGTCTGCGGCTTTCTATGACAGGCGCGACATGAGCTGTGCTCTGCGGGTCGCGTAGCGCGAGTCCGTTCCCATCGAATCGAGCTCTGGCGTGCGGCCGGCAAGCCACTCGAACGCCTCCCGAGTAGTCGCACAGACCTTGTAGGGATATGGCGGGGGGGAGACCCAGAACAGCGCGGTGAGCACCCCACGAACCGCCGTCGACGGTGTCACGAGAGCGTAGGCAATCGTGTTCTTACCAATGTTCGTCCTGTACTTGTTCAGTAGATTGGACAGACGACGCCGTGCGCTTGCGTTCATGACACTCGGCGCAGTCACTTCATACAACACCGGGCGAGGCATGCTAGCCGTCCTCATCAACTCTTCGATCACCACGAGATACTGATCGAACGACGCCTCAGTCATCCGCTCGTCCATGTAGACGGTCTCGACTCCGTCGATCCAAGTCAGAAACCACCCGGTTCCCAAGTGGAGGCCATCGAGTCGTTCGAGCGTCTCTGCTGCATCTCCCATTCGTCCGCCGCTCCCTGACCGCAGTGTAGCTCGGCCCAAACCCACGCGCAGTACGCCGGGAGGTGCGCGAGCCTTTGTTCGGCGCGGCAAGTTCAACTTGGGACGGACCGCAGCGATCAGGACCGCCAGAGGCAGGGGGATGTGCGGCAATGAGCGAGAAGGGCGCTACTCGCCGCCTTCGAACGGACCGAGGTCTGGGGCTGTGCCCTCGAACGGCAATCCGACGTCGACGCCGACGTCGCGCAGTGCGCTCGTTGGCTTCAGCTTCAGATAGTCGATGTCCGGAAGGCTGCCATCGCGCTTGCGGGGTGCCTTGAGTTGACTGACGTCGACGCTGACGAAGTCACCGTCCGTCGCCATCCGCCCATCCTGCCAGCTGTTGTTCGTGATGTCCGTCGTCGTCGCATTCAGTGCGCCGTTCTTGCCGAGTGAGATGGTGTTCTTGATGGTCAACGAGGCGGCGATGTTGGAGGTGCCGAAGTTGATGTTGCTGCCATTGTCGTGGGCCGCGCTGTTGAGAATCGTCACCTCACCGCGGTTGCTGTTGTGGTCGAACCCGTCATTCACGTTGCCTGTCGCGATGCAGCGTTCGTACACGGCATGGTGGCGTAGGTCCTTGCCATCACTACCACCGGTCTTGAATCCGTTGCCATCGCCGGCACCAACTGAGCCGTTCTTCAACCTCCCGTTGTCGATCGCCCAGCAACTGTCGTAGGTGGTCGTGACGTCGTTTGCCGGCCGCAAGTAACCATCCCAACCGTCGTCGAGGTTGTTCCATGCGCGACAACCCACGAACCTGTTTCCGGTACCGACGTCGAGCTTCGCAGCAAACCCGTCCGCATTCTCGAGAGAAGAATCCGCGTTGAAGAACGAGTCGCAGTTGAGCACCAGATTGTCCGCGGCACCGTTGCCCAGCTGCAAGCCGGTATCGGCGCACTCGGAAAACGTGGAAAACTCGATGACGTTGTGAGACCCCCCGACGAACAGGCAGTTGTCCCCCGCTTTGAAGACATCGATGCCGTAGATGTGCCAATGATCACCCGAGAGAATGAGCCCCCGATTGCTCGAGTTTTCCGACATGGATGAGAAATCGAGCTTCGGGCGACCGTCGTCGAGCGGGTAGGCGCTCAGCGTAATGAGTGAACCTTCCGCTCCTGACCTGCTCAATGTGACGGTATCGTCCAACACGTAGGTTCCGCCGCGCAGATAGATGGTTTGCCCGGCGCCGACACGGCCAAGGGCAACGGTCAACGTCGTGGGGGCGTCGACGCTCCCCACCCCACCAGGATCGCCGTCCGACGCGGCGAAGATCGCGTCGGGATCGATCTCCATCACGCCCTGTTCACTCCCTCCTGCCCCCCCTTGGCTCGACGGCACGCCGCCGCTTCCCCCAACGCCGACACCACCCGACCCAGCCCCGCCTGAGGCGGCCTCCGCCAGGTCACCGCCGGTGCCACCGCCGCCATTCGCGCCGGGACTGCTAGAACCGCCGTGATTCCCACCGGATCCGCCAGCGCCCATCATCGTTGGCGCCGGCGCGGACGGAGCGTCGACGCCGCTGTCCGATGGACGCGGAACCAGCGACGGACCTGCGGTGCTGCGACCTTCGGTGGACGGTTCGCCCGACGCCTCCACGGAGTTCGACACAGCGCTCGATTCAGTGCCGTCAGCGCCGACTGCGTCGCTCGCAGTGGCCCCCCCGCTCTCAGAACAACCGACGAGAAGCAGGCCCCCGCACGACGCGAGCATCAACTGAAGGCCAAGAGCGCATCTCGAGACCTGCCGCAGATGGGAAGACGGCCCACCCAAGGCCTGTGACGCGGGCAGTTTTCCTCGCTCTGGGTGGCCTTCTGTCGCTCTCATCTCGGGCTATATGCACGAGCACCGCGTTGCGATCGGACGCGCACCGTCGGCCAGTCGCGGGATCGGATACAAACCGGGAAATCGAAACGGATTCGGCGCGTTGCCAAGCGCGGTGAGCGACTCGTTTCCGGTTGCGTGCTACGGCGCCGCGCTCGGCTTGACCACATGGATCAAGGTCCCCGGCCCCTGACCGAAGGCGGGTGCAGTCAGCGCAGCTTGAAGGCAGCTGACTTCGGGGCTACCCGCTGGAGCGCCGTGAATCCCCACCGCGGCGGTGCCCTGGTCGTCGAGATCGACACGCACCGCGACGGTCTGCCCGGCATTGCACGCCAGAATCTCCTCGGCGTGTTCGTCCAGCCAGGTGCGGATTGGCGCCTCATCGGCCAGCGCTGCAGGTGCTGGTGCCGGTTCGGCCGCATCGGCAACAGGCTGCGTCATTTCCGGTCGCGGAAGCGGCTTGACGTCTCTCATGCCAGCGATGAGCGCCAAGCGCCGCTCTCTGTAGGGACGAGCGAACCTCAAACGGGCTGCCAAAGCCGATGCGCACGGCGACAGAACCTTCGAAGTCGCTTGGCCGGAATCGTACACGTAGACGGGCAAGACGCCTGTCTCGACGCATGCCGTGAGTTCACCCGAGAACCCGTCGCTCAGGTCGAGGTAGATGTCCTGCAAGCTCTCGAGTTCCTGAATCTGCGCATCGTTCAACCGCTGCACGACAGCAACCCTGCGAGAGAAAGTGTCCCAGTCACCGTCCAACATCTTGACCTTGACGAACAGGTCTCGACCCGCCTTGGGCAGCTGGGCAACCAACGCTACGCGGTCCCTCAGTTCAGGCTCGACGGTTTGACTTTCCCGCTGCTTGCACTTGCCCCCTCCGCTGGACGCGCAGACGAACAGCTTGTCGACACATGCAGCACCCCACGTACGGGAGGCCTCGTCGTAGTCGAATATTGTTAGGTCGTTCGTCGGACAGCCCGTTCCACCAGCAGTAACGTTCGCGACGGTGCGAACGCTCGGGGCGCAGGCAGTTGCGGACGCGACTAACAGACTTAGCAACCACGAAACTTTAGCAAAAGAAGACACAGCGGTGACAGTAGCCGGCGCAACACAGTGACGCAAGATGGTCGGAGTGAGCACGCACCCGGCGCAACCAGTGCGGCCTTCACGGCCTCGGTGTTCACGACTCCCGGACCGTAGAATCACGCGCCCGGAGAAACCGACAACCCCCAATCCCCAGTCAGGCCTCCTCTCGACGCACTCGTTGGCGGTGCTACACCGGTCCGCATTGGATGGACTTTGCCCCAAGCCGCTGGTTCTGCCGGGACAACGGAACTGTTGCGGCTCGCACTCCGACTCGGCCCGACAAATGCTGAATCGCGGTCGAATCCGCTTCAAAAAGTCATGCGTGGCTTGTAGGTGTGCAGTTTTGACGCTCGACGGTGAGGCTTGCTTGAATTTGCATGCAATTGTCGGGACTCGATCGCGCCGGAACGCATGGACAAGGTGAGTGATCATGGCGGCCGTGCCCCCGCAACATGGGGCACGTGGATCCATACGCAGTGTCGTCACGCTGGCGCGCAGGTGTTGACCCGGTTGACGGAAGTGCCGGCTGTCCACTGGGTCGCCAACGCAATCCTGGTCGCCTACTTCGTGGCGTTGGCTCGCAAGCAGGGGTGTGGAATGCCTGCGCTCGACTGGTCGGGTTGTGCCGAATACGCCACGAGCTTCGTGACGTTGAATCTGCTGATCCGAGCGCACGGCTTGTTGCTGGGGAGATGGCGTCGGATCTACCTCGCGACGCTCGGCATCGGCGCGATATCGCTAGTATCTGCACTAGGATACCACCACGCGCGCAGGGTCCCACTGGACTACGCCACGGTAGCGCTGAACATCAGAAACGGTTTTGGTGACGGCATTTTGGATGTCGTCGTCGATTCCGTGGGCGTCCAGACGCTAGTCATCGGAGTGGCCGTGCTCCTGATCATCGCTCTGCTCGAGTGGTGGCGCCGCCTGGTATCTCGTTCCGTCCACCAGCGTCGGGAGGCGCCCAAGGCGCTGGCATTCTTGGGGATGTGGGTGGGCGCGACGGCGCTACCACTCGAAACTCGAGATCCCATGGTGTCCTTGGCGCGTTCGTTCGGCGAAACGTTCTTCGACGAAGCCCAGGGAGCTGCCGTACCACCCGGCGTCTTCCCCTATGTCAACGAGATACCCGTTCGCCAACGGGTGACACCTACGCCGACCGTGTTTCTGATCATGATGGAGTCGCTCAACGCTCGCTTCATCGAGCTCGACGGGCCAAAGGGCGAGCCGATCATGCCCGTGTTTCGCTCGTTGATCCCACGGGGCGCCTACTTCGAGTGGTTCTATGGCAACTCGATTCAGACCAGCAAGGGACACGCTGCGACGCTGCTAGGGATCTTGCCTTCCAAACGCCACAAGATCCTGATGGACTACGGGTCGAACTGCTTTCGCTCGCTGCCTGCCGTCTTGCGCGAGCATGGCTACGCGACGTTGTTCGCTCAGGCGTACGCCGACCTGGGCTTCGAGCGTGGCGATGTCTTCTACAAGCGCAACGGTTTCGAGCAAGTCCTGGGCATCGCCGATAGCCACGGCGAGCCCAAAGCCGACGAAGCGTGGGGCTGGGGGCTGCGGGACGACGTCTTTTATCACGACGTGTTCGAACAACTGGATCGACGGACGGACCACGACAAACCGCTCTTCGTCACTTTGGCGCCGGTGTCCAATCACGTCCCCTTCGACAAGGTCCCTGATCACCTGCGGTCGGTATACCCAGACGCTCGAGAACGCGACGAGCACTACGCAAACTCCGTTCACCTTTCCGACCAGGGCCTAGCGACCTTCTTCGAGGAGTTGTCTCGTCGCGACTACCTGCAGAACAGCCTGGTCATCATCACCGGAGACCACAGCTTTCCAACCGGTGAACACGGCTATACCAGCAATGTCGACAGTTACGAGGAGGAGTTCTTCAGAACTGGTCTGCTGATAATCTGGCCGAATCACATCAAGCCAGAACGGGTCAAAGAGATCCCCTACTCGCAGGTCGACATTGCGCCGACATTGTTGGAACTATTGGGGATCGGAGGGATCAAACACCACTTCGTCGGACGCTCGGTGTTCGATCGCTCGGTCCGCCCGGTGTTGATGGTACAACCCTACTCTGGCCGCTACGTCGCGGTGGTGGATCCGCCCTACAAGTTCGTTCACCACGACCGCTCGGGGCGCGAGTTCTTGTTCAATCTCATCGCCGACCCCCAAGAACGCCACAATCTCTTGGATGAAGGCCAAAACGGAGACGATCACGAACGCCTCAAGAAACTGAGCACTCGAGTCGATGTCAACGAGCGGCTACTCATGCAGAACCAGATCTGGCCTTGCAACGAACCGTAAGCGCTCGAGCGACACGAGCCGCAGGCACGCGGACGCGATGGCGCGATGTCAGTCGTCAAGCTCCGGGTAGTACCGGAACAGGCCGTGTTCGTTGAAAGGGATACGACGGTCGGAGGCCAGGTAGGCGGCGACACGCGGACGCGCTCTGACCGCGTCGCGCGCAGCAAGAACCTTCGGGAACGCCGTCACCGCGTGCGCCATGTGTTTCGGAAAAGCGTAGTGGAGTCCCTCGACACACTGAAACAGCCACAAATCGGCGTAGCTGAATTCACCGGTGAGCCACTGCGCACCGCCCGAACGTTCGAAGCAACGCTCAAAGAAGCCGAGATACTTCGGCAAGCGCTCCCGAAGGAATGCCGTGGTGGCGTGTTTCGCTGCCTCCTTCTGTTGTTCGTAGTACAGCGCGCTGCTGACGGGATGGTGCACGTTGTGGATCTCCACGGCAAAGTCGTAGGCAGTGCTCACCAGGTGATGCACCAACCGCCTACGATCCTCCGCCACGGCAACCAAACCATGGCGAACAGCAAGGAACGCGCAAATCTGCACCGTTTGGCACACGACGTCGTCGCCGGCTTTCAGGATCGGGGGGGCGAATGCGTAGGGGATCTCTGCAATAGCCCGTTGCAGCGCCGCGATGCCACCACCGTCGATCTCAGCTCGCCGGGCGACGTCGACGTAGGGCACGGCTGACTCTTCGAGAACGAGTCGAACGAACTCGCCCCGCCCCTGAATCATTGGCCAGTAGAACAGCTCGTAAGGTGCGTCAGCCACGCCGTGAGTGTGCATGGCAAACCCGGACGATGGAAGGGGGTCGCGACCACGCCCTCGCGCTGCGGTGCCCGTGCTTCGCCTTGCGCCTCGTACACCACGCGGTCTGATGTTCCCCCCATCGCCAGTCCGGAGCACAGCGGGGGGCTACTGGATTGGGCGTTCGCGACAGAGCCGGTCGCGCAGCTCTTTGAGGTCGGGGCGCTGTGCCAACGTCACGTGGACCCACTCTGGCAACCGGCCCGGCACGATCAAGTTGTTGCGCTCCTGGGGATCCCTACTCAGATCGAATAGCCCTTCTTGCTGCCACTCCGTGAAGATGTAGCGCTCGCTGCCCCGCGTCAGTCCGAAGCCCTCGTTGGACCAACGGCGAATGGGCACGACGTTGCGCGCGACGAGAACTCGATCCGCCGCGACCGGTTCAAACAGCGATTGGCCGGGCATCGCCGCGCGAAAGCGCGCATATGGCTCGGTACGAGGAACGCCCATCACGTCGAGCAGCGTTGGCACGACGTCCAGGTTCTGGACGCGAACGTGTGCGTTGCTACGCAACGTCTCGATCGATTGCTCCGACAGTGTCGAGTGGCGTTCTGGCACGAAAACAAAGAAGGGAATACCCGCAACCTCCTCATAGAAGGATTGGGTCCGGTGCGCGTCATGTTCGCCGTGGTTCTCGCCGTGGTCCGCCGTCAACAGCACGACAGTATTCGACAGTTGCCCTGTCGATTGCAGATGGGAGAGAAGAGCGTCCAAGCCGTCGTCGAGCACGCGCACGGCGTTGTCGTAGCGCCCAACGCGCTCAGTGACGTCGAATTCAGGCCCGCGCGGCGGCTTCTCCAAGAACGGAAAGTGAGTGGCGTTGAACTGAACCGCGGCGAAAAAGGGCGAACCGACCGGCAGCGCCGAGAGCGTCTTCAGCACCCGCTCCACAAACACCTCGTCGTCCATTCCTCCGCCATTGACGAGATCCGCATCGACCTCCGGCCTTGCATCGACCGCTCACCTGTTGCATTGGGTCGCAGATCTCGCGACCTGCGCTCAGTGTCCAGGTGTGTAATTCACGTAAATTCGGAACGTTTGCCTACCCCACTGAGCACGATGGCAGCACCGACACGATCGTGCGGTACGCGCCGCGGGGCGCAGAGGGATCCCGAGGCTCTGCCGGGGTGTCCGCGACCAGCCCCGACGACGCAGCGATGACCCAAACCGGCAACGACGGCAGGACGAAGTGCGAACGCGATGCACCGACCAACCAAGCGAGCGGCCGGCAAGGACCCACTCAGGGCTTCTACCCGCCTCCCCAGTATCGATCCTCGCAGACCACCGAGCCTGCCAACGAAGAGGCGCGTCGCCTCACTCGGCGTCGTGCGCCCTACCGAAGCAACGCCATGTTGCGAGACCCGTTCTTACGCCGCTGCAAATCGGGCCGTTCCCTGCCCGACAGTGTTTCGAGAAGCGCACGCGAACCGAATCGCCGTCCGGAGCGAGCCACCGTTGTGGTTGCCCGTCACCCCGGGCCGCTTGCTCGGAGGGTGTTTGCCGGATTAGCTGTTGCCATGAGTGACTACGACCTGGTGGTGATCGGCAGCGGTCCGGCCGGCGAAGGCGCGGCAATGCAGGCCAGCAAAGCGGGCAAACGCGTCGCATTGGTCGAGAGGCACCCCGTGGTCGGCGGAGGCTGCACCCACTGGGGGACCATCCCCAGCAAAGCCTTGCGCCACACCGCCGGTCGCATGTTGGAGATTCGCAAGGATCCGCTGCTCGCGGGCGTCAGCGAAGCGCTCCGACCGGAATTCCCCAAACTGATTCGGACGGCAGATGACGTGATCAAGAAGCAGGTCACGCTGCGGCAGGGCTTCTATACGCGCAACAGCGTCCACGTGGTGCATGGCAACGCCCGCTTTGCTTCTCCAAACGAGTTGCTCGTCGCCCAAACATCCGGGACCGTGGAGCGCATCACGTCGCAAGCGTTCGTGATCGCGACGGGCTCGCGCCCCTATCGCCCGCCAGACGTCGACTTCAGCCATCCACGGGTTCGCGACAGTGACACGATCCTCGATCTCGACCGCAGCCCGCGATCGATTGCCATCTACGGCGCTGGCGTGATTGGTTGCGAGTACGCGTGCATCTTTCGCAACTTCGACATCAAGGTGGACTTGATCAATCAGCGCAACAAGTTGCTGTCGTTCCTCGATGACGAGATCATCGACGCGCTGTCGTACCACCTGCGCGATCAAGGGATCATCCTGCGACACGACGAAGAATACGAGCGCATCGAGCCGCGTGACGACGGAGTCATCTTGCACTTGAAATCGGGCAAAAAGGTTCGATCCGACTACCTGCTTTGGGCGAACGGGCGCACCGGCAACTCGCAGAACCTCGGGCTCGAAGAAATCGGTATCACGCCGGATCACCGCGGGCACATTCAAGTGGATGAAAACTACCGCACCGCGCTCGAGCACATCTACGCCGCCGGAGACGTCATCGGGCCGCCTGGGCTGGCGAGCGCTTCCTACGACCAAGGCCGCGCCGTAGCGCGACACTGGGTCACCGGCACGAGTACGCCCCGCAGCGAACTGAGCGCACCGGCGGGCATATACACGGCTCCCGAGATCAGCTGCATCGGCCGAACCGAGCGGGAGCTGACCGAAGAGAGAGTGCCTTACGAAGTCGGCCGCGCCCAGTTCCGGAGCTTGGCTCGCGCGCAAATAACGGGGCAGACCGTAGGCATGCTCAAGTTGCTATTCCATCGGGAATCGCTCGAAATTCTCGGCATCCACTGCTTCGGTGACCAGGCATCGGAAATCATTCACATCGGGCAGGCAGTGATGAACGGGGGCACCAACAGCTTGGCCTACTTCGTGGACACGACTTTCAACTATCCGACGATGGCCGAAGCGTACCGCGTGGCGGCTCTGAACGGCATGAACCGGCTGTTCTGAGCGCGATCACGCGCAAACCCGGATCGCACCCGAAAGCGCGCACCCAGCAAAGCCCCACATTTCTGCGCTGCCCGCAGCTCCGAAGCGTGCCAAGCTAGGTCATGCTTCGAAGCGGCGCTAGGATAACGGTGCTCATCGGCTGGACGCTCACTGCCACCCTGGGGTGCGGTTCGAAAAGCGACAGCGAAACTCGTGCTCAACGGCACGGCAACGACGCTCCCGTCCCCGCCGACGACGGTGTACCGATTGGGCCGACGTCGACTGGCACAAGTCGACCCGACACTGGCGGCTCAACGGGCGAGGCCACCACCGGGTCGCTGGGGACGAGCCTCGCCATGACGCCGTCTGCGCTGCCAACGTTGACACCTGTTCCTGGGACCGCTTCCCCGCCCACTCCCCCCATGACCAGCCCCGGGGCGACCACCACTCCCCCACCCAATCGCCCGTACGCCGGATGCAGTCAAGTCCGCGACGATGGGTCACTCGTCGTGCCACAAAGCGAGTGGGGCAAGCTGGCAGTCGAGTGCCAACCCGTCGCCGAGCCCGGATCGTCCGCTTCCGCCGCTGCGCCCGGCGACGATCCCACGTCATCCTTCCGCCTCTCGAACGACATCATCATCGACCTCCTGCCGGAGCCAGAACTCGCCTGCGGCGACGGCCAGCTCAGCCCAATCGAAGCATGCGACGACGGCAACCTTCAGAGCGGGGACGGTTGTGCGACCGACTGCCGTTGCATCGAGGACGGCTATCTCTGCCTCCCAGGCTCGGGGTGCGAGTACCTGGGGCTGTGCGGTGATGGACTGATTGCTGACGACGAGCAGTGTGACGACGGCAACGTCGAAAGCGGAGACGGCTGTTCCGCAACCTGCTTGTTGGAAGCCAATCACGTCTGCGGCAGCCCTGGGCAGGCCTGCACTGCAACGACGAGGTGCGGCAACGGGGCGTTGGAGCGCTACGAAGGGTGCGATGACGCCAACACCAACAGCGGCGACGGCTGCAACGCGAACTGCCGCGTCGAACAGAACTTCGATTGCCGACCCATTCCTGGCACGCCCGCTCCAACGCTGTCGCCGGACGCCGGTGCCGACGCGGGGCTCCCTTGCGCAGCGGATTCGAACTACTGGAGCACGAATCCAGACGACTACTGCGGTGACGGCCTTCTCGACGTCGTTTTCGGGGAAGAGTGCGACCTCGGAAAGCAGCGGAACGTCGGAGGCTACGGCGGTTGTCTACCGAATTGCCGCCTCGGGCCACGCTGCGGAGATGGGATCCTCGATTGCGGGTACGAAGCCTGCGATGAT
Source organism: Deltaproteobacteria bacterium (assembly GCA_003235365.1). Lineage (GTDB taxonomy): Bacteria > Myxococcota_A > Polyangia > Polyangiales > Polyangiaceae > SZUA-265. The sequence continues at coordinate 47,180 of QJWJ01000050.1, read as the reverse complement.
GGGAACCGTCTCGGAAACGACGGTTGCGAGATCAACTGCGAGTCGTCACTTCAGTACAAGATCCGCTGACGGCGTTGGGATAACCACGTTGGGTCAACCGCAGCGCGGGCAAATGTTACGCTTCACCACGTGGCTCCGAAAGCTGCCCCTGCTTCCGAATGTGACCCGGAGTACTGGCCCGGCGGGTTCACCAGGCATCCACCTCGGTGCACATGTCGCACATCGACCGTTCACTCTGCTGTGCTCGAGCGAAGCCACGCTCGAACGCCGTTTCGGCTGAAGAGTCGACGTTGGCCGGACGAGCATTCCAACTCCGTCCATGGGTGATCGCGCTCACAGCAGCGCGTCGATAGGCTGCAAAACGGCCGCGTTCGACGACGAACTCGAAACGTCGACTTCACCGCGTCAATGCATTTGCGCTGGAGCGTTTTCCGCGCGCACCGCCTTCAACAGTCGTTGAAGCGAGCCCAGCCGCGAATCGGCGCTAAGGTTGGCTTCAGAGGTGAGCAAGTGGACGACGATACGAAGCGACTGATTTGTCGGATGGTTGCAGGACTGGTCGCCAGCGACGAGGACTTCACTGATACCGAACGGGCTTTCGTGGAGAAAGTGCTGGGCGAGTTCGGGATCCCCGAGAGTGAATGGGACGCCATCTTTCCGCTGGTGGAACCCGACCAGGCGCGTGAGGAAATCGCCAAATTGAACGGCGCAGCGCGAGAGATGGCCATCAACCTGTTGGTCCAGGCCGCAGCGGCCGATGGCAAGATCGTCGACGAAGAACGGCAGTATCTCAGCGCCGTAGCCGAAGCAATGGCCATCCATCAATCGGTGATCGAATTCCGTCTGAACAAGGTCATGGGCTCTGCCCCACCTTCGACCGATTGATCCCAACGCCAACCCCGGACGTCGGCGTCCCGGGGCGCTTCAGGGGGCCCCAGCTTCGGCGTCTCCTTCGACAACCGCGCCGGCATCGGTTGGGACGGCCGCCGGATCGTGAACCTCTAGCATGCCCATCATGCCGCGCTCGGCGTGGTCGAGAATGTGGCAATGCACCATCCACGTCCCGGGACGTTCATCGTAGGTGACGGCGATGCGCACCGTCGCGTCCGTCGCGACGTCCACCGTGTCGCGCCACTCGAGCGGCCAGCTCGGAACACCGTCGACGTCGAGCACTTGAAAGAAGTAGCCGTGCAGGTGAAACGGATGGCTGAAGTCGCTGTGATTGGTCAGTGTCCAGACCTGCGTTTCGCCGAGCTGCCCCTGGAACGGCGGCAGGTCCTTCATCGGCAGATGGTTGATGCCCATCACGTTCTCGTCACCAACCGTATCGATGGTGAATTCGAAGTCGACGGGTGTGGCATCCGTGACGTCGATGGGCTCGATCACTCGAGACACCTCGGGCAGGGGCTCTGGCTCCAGTGCAGGTTCATCGCTGAATCGAACTTGAAACAGGTTCTCCGGGTTGCGGTTGAAGGTGCTGCCGAAGCCGCGCTCCACCGGGATCCATTGCACCTGAACTGTCGAGCCTGGTTCGCCGACGGGCGCGATGCTCAGGTCGGATCGCTCACCAGACACGACGATCGGCATGTCCTCCAACAGCACCGGCTCTGCCGCAAGGCCGTTGTCTCCGCCGAGGCGAACGAAGTCCTGATCTGCAAACGCCAGGGAGAAGTACCTCGAACGCGCTGCGTTGAGCACACGCCAGCGTTCTCGCCGTCCCGAGCGGACTTCGAAGGTAGGGTTCAGTTTGCCGTTGACCAGCAAGAAGTTGCCCTCGCGACCAAACAGCGAGCGCAACGGCTCGCCGAACTCGGTGGGTCGAAACTGCCCGTCGTCCTCGATGTCGATGTCCGAGAGCACAATCATGCGCTCTGGACCGAGGTCGGGGTCAGACGGATCCTCGACGATGAGCGGGCCGTAGAGCCCCCAACCCACCTGTTCGACGGTGTTCGCATGCGGGTGATACCAGAACGTGCCTGCATCGTTCAGCACGAAGTCGTAATCGAACGACTCGCCGGGTTCGATGGGCGCCTGAGTGACGTTGGGAACGCCGTCCATATCGTTTGGGATCCGTAACCCATGCCAGTGAATGGACGTGGACTCGGGCAGGTTGTTCGTAAAATGGACGATCAACCGATCCCCCACCTTCGCGCGAATGAGTGGGCCGGGAACGCCACCGTTGTAGGTCCACGCTGGCGTGAGCAAACCATCGACGAGCTCCAGGTCTTCGATACGGGCTTCGAGTTCGATCTCGATCACGTCGGGTTCGGGGTTCATGTCGACGACCTCGGTCAAACCCATGGTGTCGTCGTCGAGCAAACCATCATTCGAGCCTCCCTCGGGGGCGACGGCGTCGGCCCGCGCGCCCGCGTCGGTAGCAGCTCCCGCTTCGACGGGGGCCGCAGCGTCGGGCGTCGTCGAGGCGTCCACCGGACTGCCCGTCGGTTTCGAAGTCGGGGAGGCGATTGCTGCGTCGCTCTCCTCTGAAACCGTCGATTGACCGTCGCTGCACGCGGCGAGTGCACATACCAAAACACCACCCGCAACAAGCAACGAATTGACGTTGGTCGAATGCGGCATCCGAGTTCCTGACAAGCGAGGCATAGGGCGAAACATTGCTGCAAACCTCATACCGCTACAGGCGACGGAGGTACGCCCACTTCGTCCCGAAAACCGGCAAACTCTGCGTTGCCCAGCGCAGGTTTGCGCGATGCGGTAAGCGGAATGGCCTACGCGACGATGGCCGAGCCGGGCTCACCCCGACCGCGACTGCAGCGATCGCGCCCAGTGCGTCACCAAACGAGGGCCTGAGAAACTGCCTGACAATCGTGCTCGCCCGCTCAGACGACCTCGATGCGACGGCGCGCCACCCGCTCGAGGACGAGCCCGAGGCTGAAGAACCCAATGATCCAAGCGAGCGGGTAGTACGGGTCAGCGTAGTGGCTCGTGTAGTCCACGAACCAGCCGTCCCGCGTCAGCTCCACGCAATGCAGAACCGGGTTGAGCAGCAACAGATCGCGGGCCTGAGACGGCAAATTGTTGACCGAATAGAAGACGCCCGAGATCCAAAACATCGGGCGAAGCAAGATGTTCACGATGCGATCGATGGAGGGCGAATAGAGGCTCAGCCAGCACAGATTCAACCCCAGTCCTACACCCAACGCCGCTGAGAGGCCCAAGCCGAGCAATACGCCCAGCGGGTTATCGACGTGCAGCTGCTGGGTCCAGAGCGCATTACCCCCCATCAACAATACGAAAACCACGGCCAGCGTCGCCACCTCGAGCTGGGAACGGGCGATGATCAAATCGAAAGGCCTGACTTGAGGGTAGAACAGCAGGGCTCGGTTGGCGTCAATCGCAGACGCGCAGCGCGACGTGACTTCACGAAAGAACATGAATCCGAGCAGTCCAGTCGTCAGAAACCCGATTAGATCCTCGTTGGCTCCGGCGCGGCCAACCAGGGCGTGCATCGCTGCGAACATCAGGACCATCGTGGCCGGACCAGTCAACGCCCAGATGTAGCCGAAGTGATCCGTGCCGAACCGCGTGCGGATCTCGCGCAGCACGAGGGCGCGAACCACCATGCGCTGGGTGAAGTAGCCCCGCGCGAGTTCAGACCAGCCGCCGGTCAAATCGCCCCCCGGATGGACAGGTGGCCATGCCGGCTTGGGGTACCGGTAAGATATGCAAGCATCGATCGAGAGTATGCTGTGGGGTCGGCGATGGAGCCAGATTCTTCCAGAACCCACAAGGGGTCGGAACGTATGCGCGCAAACTCGAGCGTTCCGTGGTCGGCACGGCTTGTACTGAAGATCTCACTGCTTTTTTGGAGGCCGCACCCGGCCGACGCTCCGACGCCTTCGCTCACGAGTTCTGAGACACGCCGTCGTGCAACGCCTCACCGAGCCGCCCGTACAGAGTCACTGTTCTGCCCATCTCGAACTTGCCCCGTGCCCGGCGCGCCGCTACGGGTCGGAGCGGGTTCGCCGCGCTTTGACGTCGAACCGCCGCAGCGCCCCAACCGAAGGCTTCCGCGTGAGTGACGACACCCAAACTCGAGGCAGTTTCGTGCGTGTGGCACTCGAGCCGAAGCTGACCAGCGTTGGCGGGCTAACGGTGCGTCGCGCGCTGCCGAGGATCCGTTGCCGCAACGTCGGACCCTTCGTGTTTCTCGACCACATGGGGCCGACCGTTCTCGCACCGGGACAGCGCGCCGACGTCCTGCCCCACCCGCACATCGGTCTGGCCACGTTGAGCTTTCTGTTCGACGGAGCTCTGAGGCACCGGGACAGTCTCGGTTCCGACCAGATCATCGCGCCAGGCGACGTGAACTGGATGGTGGCGGGCCGAGGCATCGTGCACTCCGAACGCACACCGATGTCCACGCTTCAAGCTGGCCAAACCGTGCATGGGCTGCAACTCTGGGTCGCCCTCCCCGACGCAGAAGAGAACTGCGAGCCCCGCTTCGAGCACTACGCGGCGAGGGCGCTGCCATCTCTGGAGCGCCCAGGGGTTCAGGTAAACCTGCTGGTGGGTGAAGGGTTCGGGCTCCGATCACCCGTCACCGTGCTGTCGCCAACGCTCTATGCGCAAGCGATGCTGGAACAGGACCGTCAGTTGACGCTACCCGACACGCCCGAACTCGCAATTTACCTGATCGACGGCACGTTGATCGTTGGCTCCGAAACATTCACGGCGCCCCAGCTCGTCGTGTTCGAGTCACGCGTGACGCAGGCATCGGTCACCGCCCACACGCGATGTCACTTCGTGGTGTTGGGCGGATCGCCTGTCGGCCCGCGCTTGATGGACTGGAACTTCGTCGCGTCGTCGCAGGAGCGGATCGAGCAGGCCAAGCGCAACTGGAACGACCGTCGTTTCCCGACCATCCCCGGGGACGACGACGAGTTCGTGCCGTTGCCGGGAGCCTAATGGGGTTGATTGCTGCGACGAATCAAACGCCAAAGGTCGAGACGCGGGCAGCCGCGAGGCTCCGCGTCTCGACCCAACAAGGCCGTGGGGCAGCGAGCCCGAGTGATCGCCCCAGGTAAACGTTCACCCAATTCGCCCATCGCTCGAACTGGGCGTCAGCCAGCCCGCCCGATCCGCCCGAGTACGGCGCGAATTGCACCTCGGCCACGTCGCGCACCGTATCTTGCCACGGCCCTCACCGTGCGACGGCGCTCCGCTTCCAGCAACGAAATGAGAGCGCGCGGATCGCCCGCTACCAAGGCTCGCGTCAGCTGAGGTCCGCGGGAGTTGTCGTAGATCGTCGGCTCGCCCTTCTTGCACAACGCGCGCACGACGATTTGCTTCTCCGTGTAGTGCCAGCCGAACCGGCATTGGAGTGGGAGCAAGCCGGCACGCATCAGGACGGCACGCAGACTCTCGGTGTGGAAGTAGTTGATGTGCGTCAACGGCTCGCGGCGCGGCGGAACCCGGCGGTACAGTTCCATCGGCACCTCGACCAGCAGGTGACCAGCGTCGTCGAGGTGATTGTGCAGTTGTTGCAGGAGTGTCAGCGGCTCGGCAACGTGCTCCAACACGTGGGACAACACCATGACGTCGAAGCGGGACTCGGGTGCGAGTTCGTCGACGGTCGCACCGAGTCGGGTCACGCCGGCGACCGGTTCAGTCTTGAAGTCCACGACGAAAGCACGGTGACCGGCGGTCACCAGCGGCGACATGAGGCGGCCGTCGCCCCCGCCGACATCCAGCACGGCAGACCCCGGCCTCAACACGGAGCTCAGCTCCGCAGCCAGTCGACGGCTGCGCCGTTCGTCGCTCAGATTGTCGGGAGGTCGCACGGCGCGGCTGCGCGGCAACGTGAGCGACATCTCGTACTTGGCACGAATGTCGTCCTCCTCGGGGCGCGGCGCAAACGCAACGAACCCACAGTTGCGGCAGTTCTGCACGACGATGGTTGCTCGGCTCTGGCCGGCGAACCACGTCCCAAACAAGATCTCGAACCGACTGCGCAGGTACGGCTCCAGCCGTGGGCCGTCTGATTTCTCGTAGACCTTGGTTTCGAGATCGTCCCAGGCTCGCTGGCCACACACGGCGCACGTGGGATCGCTGAGCATGAGGCACCCTATTCTGCCCCCGCGGGTTCCGCAAGACGACCCCCTGAGCGGGCGTAGGACCGCCGCCCACGACGAGATCGGAGATGCCCCCCGAGCACCGAACTCCCTACCGATACGTGGAACTGCCGCTACTGACCGCCCATCGGCAGGGCGTGTCTTGCTGGGACAAGCATTCGGCACGCGGCTCGCCGTGTGTAGGACAGGCTATCCCTCGCCGTCTTTGGAATCGCGCGCCGAGCGGTCCAGCCCGAGTTCCGACGGGCGGCGCACACGGCGCGGCGCACCAAAGTAGCGCACGACAGGTCGACGCATCCGCGACCCGTCAGCCGCATCCGGTTCCGAACGCAAGGCTTCGAGAAACGAACGCGCACTGGGACGCGACGGCGGCGGCAAGCACCGGATCAACTCCAGCCACTGGTGTGAAACGATTTCCATTCTTCCCCCTCGAAACGCAGACCGGAATGCGGCAATCCACCGCTACTCGCCTGCAACAAGTTCCCCGCTGAGAACTCTGACGCGAGATCCGAGGCGTGCAATCAGACTCTGCGTGCGACCGGTGACTGAAGCGGACGGTCGTCCTGATTGGCACACGGCTGTACCCCCCGGACACTCCACCCATCGCCGATCCGGGGCGATTCGCCAGAAGGCGCTTCGGTTGTACGCGATGCTCGCAGGTCGTGAGAACACGTAGGCGTGCATGGCTCAGGGCAATCCAGCGCATTGACACCACTGGTGCCCTGATGCGCCGAACAGAGAGTGCGAAGCCGAAACATCGGCCCCGCACCCATCGGCTTAGGTTTACGGTCCCGCGTCGGGCAGTGGGCACTGCGGATAGGGTTGACCGCTCGGGTTCGCCTTCGGCGGGATCGTCGTGAGATACTGACCGATAGCCAGCGCGTCAGCTTCACTCAAGTCCGCCAGGGCGCCGTCGGGCCCGGCGGGCATCGGTGCGCACAGCGGCAATCCCTCGTCGTCCGTCCCTTCGATCAACGCGGTCCGAACCATCTGTGCCGTCCAGCCCGCCAAACCGTCGGCGTGCGGTGTCAGGTTGGAGGACGTCGGCGGATTGGGTGGTGGGCCAAACCCGCGACCTCCGGTGAGCAGGTTGGCGAGATCCATTTGGTTGTTCTCTCGCGGCGTGTGGCAATCGATGCAGACCCCCATGTAGCCGACGATGTACTGACCGCGCATGGCGGCCGCGTAGTCCGAATCCGAGGGGTCGAGCGACGTCGCCGGCAGATTCGCCACGTCAAACGGAGGCGCTGGCGCATCCACCTCGGGACGTGGCAACGGAGCCCCCCCATCTGGATTCTGCAGACCCGGGAACGGGTTATCGATGCCCGGCACTGTCCGCAGGTACGCGACGATCGCATCGGCGTCAGCGCCGGCCATGTTGTGCAAGAAGCGGTAGGGCATCGCCGGACCTAGTGCTTCTCCGTCGGGCCGCACGCCGTTGAGGAAGGCTTCCTTGATCTCGTCATCGGTCCAATCGGCCAAGCCCGTCGCATCGTTGGTCAGGTTCGGCGCGAAGGAGCCGCGCACTTCTTGACCAGACAGGTCCTCGGCGTGACACCCGCCACAGTGCGCCACCGTATTGACGATGTAGCCTCCGCACTCCTCGAGCGCAGTGCCAGACATGCCTGCGCACAGAGCGATCGCTTCGATGCCTCCGCCATCGACATCCCCCATCCCTGAGTCGGGACCGGCGTCGCTGTCGTCCATGCCGGCATCATCCGCACCAGCGTCTTCGGGCTCCGCGCCAGCGTCATCCGTCGGTGCGCCGCTATCCTCGTCACCTCCGTCGTCCGTGTCGGTGTCGTCGGTGACTGTGTCGTCAGTACCCGTGTCGTCGGTGTCGTCAGTACCCGTATCGTCGGTATCGTCAGTACCCGTGTCGTCGGTGTCGTCAGTACCCGTATCGTCGGTCCCCGAGTCCATCATGTCGGTGTCCGAGCCGCCGTCATCGTCACCGCAACCGTATGTACCGGCCAAAGCCAGCAACACGAGCGGTATTAGCCGTGATTTGTGATTGATATGCATGCCAGTTCATCTCCTAAGGTCTGTGGTTGTGCGCAAAGTAAACATCGAAAGAAACAATCCAGCGAGTGCAAGCCAAGCAACCCCGACGGGACCCCGCCCGGCACCAACGCTCGCGCACCCGCAACCCGTCGACTGCGTCCGTGGTCGACCGGCACCTCCCCCATCACGCGAGGTCACCACGCTCGCCGAACTTGTGGCGTCTTCTGCCGTGGCGGCATCGAGTGACGCATCAGATGCATCACTCGGATTCGAGTGACGAGCCGCGGCGTCCAAGTGGAAACTCGCGTCAACGGCGCCATCCGGCGACTGGTCGGCTCCCCCGTCGTGGCCGGCGGCACCGTCGGGCCCCGCCTCCGCCCCCTCGCGGTGACGGCTCCCGACTTCGAGCTCCGTTTCCGCCATCAATACCGGCGATGATTTCCCATGTTCGAGCCAAAGCTCGAACATCCGCTCGCCCGCGTCGTCGGTCCTGTTCTCGTCTCGCAGAAACTCGACGTATTGCCGCGAAGCCGTCTGGTACCACATGCGTGCACGGATCACGAAGGGAGCCTCGAACGCGTCGCTCAACTGAGCCGTGTACGGTGCGGTATCCCAGTGCGCCAACACCGGATCTTGTTCGGTCCCCTGGTTCTCGTAGGAGCGGCCGACGGGGATCGTATCTGCGGTCGGTCGGAAGCCGCGGGGGGGGATGCGCGTGTCTTCGACCACCTCGTTCTGCAGGACAAAGTGAAACCCCTCGACACCGCGCGCGGCAAGTGCCACTTCATAGGTTCTCAGCTGCGCGTCCCAAGCACGCTGCCCCGCCTCGGAATCGTACGAGCCCGAATGCAGCACGACGCGGCCACGGCTGTCTTGGACGATCACCTCTAGCCAGCACAGACGACCCTCGGGGTAGCCCGTCGGCAACTTGTGCCCGGTGTGGTTCTGCACCCGAACGGCGAAGCTCAGTTCCGACTCGGTCGCGACGGGCGATTCAATCGAGAGTGTCGCCGCGTCGGAAAGCATCACCTCAGCCGCAGCGGCGGTGGCGGCGAACTGGTCGCCACGCTCGAGCTCGGGATGTTCGGAAGCAATGACGAGCGGTATCCACGCATTGCCGCCCACGAAGCCGTGTTCGTGCACCCTGCGAGTCGGTAGGTTTCTCGCGCCAGCGGCGAACCCCTCCACTTCGGGCATGTGACAGCGCTGGCAGGTCTGACCCTCACTCGGATACGCCGAACGTTGCCACTCAGTGTACGTACGCTCGATCGCAAAGCCGCCCTGGGCCGGATTGGATACGTCGTGACACAAGCCACACAGCTCACTCTGCCCGTGATACTCGGACAGTTCCCAGTCGTGCCGCGACACCGAATCCGTCAGAGTGCCCCGCCGAACGTAGTCGTCGGCAACGGTGTACTGTGCGTTGCCGATGCGGGGCTCCGATCCGGACTCATCGACGACCAAGCGGTGACAGAAGTCGCACTGAACGCTCTCGTAGTCGTCGGGTTCGAGATTGCTCAGTTCAGCCGGAGTCGATCTACCGAACAGCCACGCTCGGGGAGAATGACAGCGAACGCAGAGGTCCCCCGAACGGGGGTCATCCTGATTGGCTATCGCCAACGCGGCATGAAACAAAGGGTCACGCGCCGCGTTCGCCATCATCGAACCGCCCCACGTTTCGTTAGCGGCGTAGCTGGCGTATTCGCCGTGACAATCGAGACAAACGTCCGGCGATCTGAAATCCAATGAGAGCTCCCCTGGTTGGGTGCCTGGCAGTGCGAACGGGTTCGCGCCCAATCCGGCATCCTCGTTGCTCTGTGCTGCCGCAGGACTCACCCATCCCCCAACGACTAGAACCATCACCCAATCCAGCACGAAGCCAACGGTCAATTCGATACGTCTGCCTCGCCGAGACGAAGCTCGACGCCGCCAACTAGTTTGATTCGTCGCAGCAATCAACCTGATTGCTGCTCTAGACGAGTTGGGCGTTCGCTCGATACCGGACACCGCCAAGTTGCGTAAGAAGAAGACCACGTGCGTTCACTGCCGTCGACGTTCGCCTGGTGGCACCCGGCAGAAACGAGCACCGGAACGTCCGCGACACCATGCACGCATGAAGAGCGCAAACCCAAGCGCCATGGCAACAAACCGCTCGAATCAAATGTAAACCACTTCACTCGGACGCTTCGATGCTCACAACGCTGAGGTCACCCAGACGGAATCAGGGGAGCCACACGAGAATCCACACCCAAACTGCATGGTTAATCCGCCCATGACAATCTAACCGGATCAAGTCAGCCCTGACCCAATGAGAGCATCGGCCCGAGCCAGTCTCTGTGGCCCCGCCGCTGGACTCTTTTGAATGTTCACGCCCTGCCGACTCCCCTTGGAGCTCCGAGTCTGATGTACCACTTGAAGCTTGCGCGCGAAGCGTCCTCAGTCACATGTACACCAGGACCGAGTAGTCCCAATTCGTTGCCAGCAGCGACAACGGCAGCGGGCGAAGCGGCGAACCGGTCCCCGGCCTCGCGTACCAGCTCTAGGCATAGCCGCGGCGTATACTCGGGGAATACGCTTTCTTCGACCCAGCGTCGGACAGGCTGGAGAATGCGGTCGGCCCAGCTAGACTGACCCAGATGCGAACAGCCAGAGCGGCAATCAGTTTGATTGCCGCGACAAATCAACAACCTAGAACACCGAGCGGCGAGCAACAGTGCCCGAACGCGGCCCCGACAAACGCCCTCACCCATCCTAGGGCGATTTTTCGGGGCATCTCCGTGCACAGGCAAGCGGATCGGTGCTCTAGATGGTGCGCGAGCCTGCTGATGGCCGGCATGCCATTGGTCGCCGGCTGCGGCGGGGCAACCGACGACAACGGCGAAGCGCCGCCGGCTGGAACAACCGTGCCATTCGATGAGGCCCCCGAGCCTTCCGCCGAGGCGCTTCCCGCGCCCCAAACGCCTGAAACTCCGGTCGATAGGGCACCGCCTTCACCGCCTGAGGCAACCGCGACAACGCGTGAACCCGAAACGGGACCGGCGGACCTCCCGGAAGACCTCCCGCCGATCGCAACGTGTCCAAGCGATTGGACCTTGCGCGAATTGGGCCCGATCGAGCTTTGCCACCCCGCCGATTGGCAGTTGCAGGACGAAGCCTGCAACGTCGAGGTGCGCTGTGACTTCGTCCAAGAGAACGCGCCCGACGCACGGTTCTCGGTAAACGCGCGTCCACAAACGCAAGAACGCGCGATCATGACTCTCACGGGTTCGAGCACGTGCCAAGGCCCCGATGACATCGCGCGACCGACCATCATCGACGGCTGGATCGCTCTGTATCGCCAGTACGTCGACACAACCGCGCTGTGCGGGGAATGCCCCGTCGACCCGGCCGCGCCTCAGTACACCCCTATCCACTCGACGACGTTCATCGCTTCAAGCAACATCACCGTGCAGTTCGACAGTATCAGCTTGGTCGACGCAGACGCGCTCGACGAACGCTTGCGAGTGCTCGAATCGATCGTCGCCACGATTCACATCGAGGCGGACGAGCCCCCCGACCCCGCAACCACTCGAGAGCACTATGACACGCTCTCCGCACTCATGTGTCCTTGACACCCCGAGCTTCACGAGACATCGCCACTGAGTTGCGTCCGTGTTGCGAAGAGCCGTAACGTCGCACCACCAACAGGCCCCCCAACACCCCCAACATCGACCATGGTGGCGCCGTGTCACCGCTCCATGGCGCCGTGCCACACTCGCAGCCTCCGTGGCTGCTCGATTCACGATCCCCATCCGGCCCGGCACCACTCACCGCTCCGGCATCCGCGTTCGCGATCGGGTCCGTCGAGGCATCAGCGCCCGTAGCGCCTTGACCGGTGCCCCTCGAATCGTTGCCGTCCGGCACGGACGGTCGGGACGGCGGCTGTTGTGATTGCACATTGCCATTGCCCCCGTCGATGCCAGCATCGGCGAGCTCATCATCTGCGTGATCACCAACACGCGCCTCCTCACGTTCACAACTGGCCGAGCAGCCATCACCGCCAACCCGATTCCCATCGTCGCACTGCTCGCTGTCTTCCCGAACGCCGTTTCCGCACTCCGAGGCGACGCCATCCCACCGAGGCCCGTAGTGGGGAAGGGCGGTTCCTGCTTCATACGCTCCGAGATCCGGTGCGTCGCCCGCGAAGCCGTCGTTGACGTTCGCCAAGGGCGTACCAGTGTCTGCGGCGGCAGATCCGTCGGCGATGCGTAGGTCCTCGACCATCACGGGAGGGAAGGGCCCGTCAACGGGGAAGGTCACGTCCGCACTGAACACAGTCATGTCGACCTCGACGGCATGGGCTTCCGTCGTCGTCGTTCGAAGCTCGTCGAGGCCGTCAAACCGAGCGTCACCGATTCGCCCAGTGAAACGCCCCGTGCCGATCGAGCCGTAGCCGTCGAAATCGAAATCGCACGTGTCATCGGCGTCCACGAGCTGTGCCACCCGACCGTCGCCGTTGCTGTAGCCGCCATAGGAGCCTCCACCCTCTCCCCCGATGAACAAGTTGTTGCGAAAGTACGCCTGCGACCACGTCACGCCAGCGTAGCACGCAAACGCATCACCCGATTTCACGACTGTGTTGTGCAGCGCGACGTCGCCCACACTCCCTCGATGCAGCTTGAATGGCGAGTACACGACGTTGTGCATCACGTTGCGAATGAGGTACAGCGGACCGCCCAACGTTGGTTGCCCGCTGAGTCCAACGAAGGAGTTGCGAATGCGGTTTCGCATCACGCGCACGTTGCCCATGGTGAAGTCGACTTCAATGGCATCATCCGCGCCAACGTCGATGTCGTTGTTGTAGATGTCGATCGACACCTGTTCGACGGCTTCACTATCTTCCATGGTGGAAATCGCGTCGCGAAAGCCGCTCACGTAGTTGTAGCAGATGACCGTTCCAGGGCCGGTCACCTCGATACCTTCACCGACGTTGTCACCGTCAGCACCCAGCGCGCCGTCCTCGAACGACGTCGCGCCAACGACACGGTTGTCACAGATGTACGAATCGCGCGTTCCTGAGCCCTGCGCGACGATGCCCGAGCCGCTGGTGTTGATGGTGCAATCGCGAACGACCATTCCCCTCGTATCGTTCAGACGGACACGCCCGTTGATGGTCAGACCCTCGAGGAATACGTTCGAGCGACCGATCAGACTCACTTCGCTATCGATGATGGCACGGCCGCGGTTGGCCGCTCGGACCACGATGGGGCGCTCAACGGTGCCGTCGCGTTCGAGCTGAAGGCCAGCATAGGTCCCGTCTCCGAGAACCAGAACGTCACCTGCCGTGATCGACGATAGCGCGGCGCGGATGGAGGAGGGCGTGACGGCGATTTCCGTCGCATCGGCACTGGCAGAGGGAATGTCGCGGGTGGTGACCTCAATGGAGCGCACTTCGTCGCCGCCGTCTGGATCGACCAGCGACAACTCGAACTCGTAGGTGGTACCGGGTATCAAATCAAAGACGCTCCCGGAGTGCTGGTTGTCCCAGGAGAACCCCTCGTTGGACGCCGCCGGAATACGCCGAAGCGGCAACCCACTTCGCCAGGCCGACTGTCCACGTTCGCGAAAGCGCACGGTGACGACACCGTTGGCGTTGTCATCACCGCTGATGTCCCAACGCAACGAGACGTTCTCGAGCGTGGGGTGCGGCGCCGATATCTCACCCGGCAGCGTCGAGTCGGCAGCCAACGAAGGGGAAGTCCAAAGCAGCGCACCCGTGACGACGGTCGAAGCGGAGAATGCAAAGAAGCGCATGACGAATCCTCGATTGCAGTCGTTTACCACCCGGGCAAGCTAGTGACACGGTCAGGTTCACACTGAGGCGCTGGTATCGCACGGGTGTCGCAACAAAAGTGAAGGTCAGCTGGCTGAACGCGTGAAGGTCAGCTCCAGATGTGGCTCCAAGTCATCATCCACCCCACAGATCGAGCATTGAGCAGGCGGTGAAATCCTTCATGAATCCCACAAGTTCCCCGCAATGGGGCACGCGCGCCGCCACCTCCCCATGAACGCAACTCCGATCGAGCTGCCTCATCGATGCCTGGGCGACACCCAGCTCATCGCACTGGCTTCCGGGAAATACGCGGCCGCCCAAGCAGCACGGCTGCTTCTGCAAGCAGAGACGTGTCCGCAGTGCCAGGTCCTGCTTCGTGAGGCGGGCCGCGCCATCGCCGACGTCGAAGGTGACACAGCGGCACTTTCACCGCTCTTCTCGAGCGAGCAAGCGTTCACACCAGGCCAACTCGTCTCGGAGAGGTACCGCATCGAACGCAAGCTGGGCAGAGGCGGCATGGGCGAAGTCTACCAGGCGTTCGACGAAGAACTCTCCGAATGGGTCGCGCTCAAGGCTGTGCGCAAGAGCTTTGCTCTTCGAGCAAACGGTGTCGACAGACTCCGTCAAGAGCTGCGCCTGGCCAGGCGTTTGAGCCATCCCAATCTTTGCCGCGTCTTCGAGTTCGGGCGACACCGTGACACGCCTGCAGCCGACGGGTCCTACTTCTTCACGATGGAGCTACTCGAGGGGCGCTCATTGAGCCAGTTGCTCCACGACGGCGGTCCGCTCACGCCGCGCCGAGTGATCGAAATCGGGCGGCAGCTCTGCGCTGGCCTCACGGCGGTCCATCACGCCGGCATACTGCACCGCGACATCAAGGCGTGCAACGTGATGCTGTGTCGCGACCTGAACAGTGGACGTCGAAACCGTGTCGTACTGTTGGATTTCGGGATTGCACGGTTGTGTGAAGGCGAGGGTTCGTCGCCTCCGCTGAACGGTGCGCAAGTGGTAGACATCCAAGCCGCATCGAGGCTGGGCAGATCTGCGGTGACGCGACGTTTTACGGCGAACGCCGGTAGAGTCGGCACACCCGACTACATGGCGCCAGAGCAGTTGGCTCACGCTTCGACGTTGACAACGGCAACGGATCTCTTCGCCGTCGGGATGGTTCTGTTCGAACTGCTCACGGGCAGACTCCCGCCACGCCCGACCTGTGCTCGAGACGACGCGAGGACCCACCGGGCGGCGCTCGATGCTTGTCACCTCGCGCCACCGGGACTCGCCGAGCTCGTTGCGCGTTGCCTCGCCTACTCGCCGTCGAAACGGCCTTCATCCGCCGGGGAAATGCACGCACAGCTCGATGCGTTGGGAGCCCACCCCGCGTTGAGACGCGCGGAGCGCCGCGAAGTGCTGCGAGCGGCGAGCGGCAATTGAGCCGATGTACACGACAGCTTTCGCCCGGGCCGGCCCGGATCTCGGTTCGCTTCTCCCCAACTGAACATTCGCGAACCGGGCTCGCATTGCCGCTCTAGCGAGACAGTGGCGCATCCTCGGTTTCGAAAATCCGTGACAAGCTCAACTCCAAACGGCTTCGAACATCTCGAAAGAAGCCGATGGCATCAGTTGCATCCAGCTGCGCCTTGGCTTCGAGCTCTTTCATCAGATGCCGATTGATTTGCTCTTTGGCTGAGATCAACCAACGAGCAGCGGTCGCGCGGTGCACGGCGAAGGCGCGCCCAATCTGCGTGACGCTCCAGTCCAATGCAACGTGCATGTGCAGAGCCTGACGTTCTCGCTCCGGCAATTGCTGGACGGCTGAGCGCAACGACGCGTGGAACAGTTCGCGCAGGTCGTGACGAACCAGCCGCTCCTCGGGACTCGTCGCTAGGTCTCGTAGCCGCTCAGACAGATCTTGGTCCCAGCGCGGACTGGTACCAAGCTGACGAGTGGTATCGAGCGCGGCACGAGTTGCGACAACCCGCAACCAAGCCCGAAAACTCCCTGACGAGGCGTATGCCGCCAACTTCGACGACGCCGGCATGAGCAGCTTCTCTCGCAGCCGCTGCAGCGTCATCTCGGTAGCGTCCGAGTCGGGGCAGATCCTCTGCACCACCTCACGCAGAACGCCGAAGTACTGGCTCTCGAACGCCTCGGCTGCGCCAGGACAACCAGCAAGGCAGGCAAGTCGGAGGTAGTCTTCGGCAGAACTGCGCAGGTCGGGGTCCCGGGCCTTGGCTCCTTCCCAAACGAGGGCGAACGCTTCCGGTGACCACTCGATCGACGGGAAGGCAGACGTCCCCGCTGCAAAGCAGTGGCTCGGATCAGCGACGGTCATCGCAACACCTCGGCGGTCATGGGTCGAGAAGGGTGGGGTGACAGTGTGCGGTCGCGCTGTGTCGCGCGCGCGGCTTGGTCGTGTCAAGTCGTCGAGCATGGTCGTGGTGGTGCCGTGGGCGTCGGTGTGCAGAAGGGCGCGTTCGTGGCCTCTGATTTGTCCAACGGCGCGAGCGGCGTCGACGTCGCAAAGAATCCGACGTGCCACGCGAGACGACCGCACGGCCAGCCGCGTCGCCCCAAGTCGCATCGCGCGAGCACACCCTCCAGCGTCGCTACGCTTGGCGCCCGATGAAGTTCAAAGCCAACGTTCGCCGGTACCGCTCGAAGTACAGGTCGGTGAGGGTCAGAAACGCACTCGCCAACAGAGGCCCGTAGAGCAGACCCAACACACCAAACACGCCGAGACCACCGATGATCACCAGAAACGCCAACAGGTCGTGCATCGCTGCGCCAGCACCGATCAGTTTGGTCTTCACGACGTTCTCGAACACGGCGGCCTGGCCGAGGCAGAATGCGACAAATAGAGCCGCGCTCGTGGGCGATCCCGTGAAGAACAAGTAGATGCCAAGCGGCACGACCACGATCGAGACACCGACCAAGGGCAGAAACGCCAAAACGCTCATCACGGCCGCGCCGAACAGGGGTGACGGCAGCCCAGCTGCCCACATCGCGATCCCGCACAGCGCGCCTTGCGAGACACTGCCAATGCCATTGCCCAGCATGGTGCCTTTGGCGACTTGACCAAAGCGGCGCACCAATAGTTCCTCCTCCTCCTGAGGCAACGGTGACAACTTGAACACGAAGTCCCGAAGGCGATCTGCATCCACCAGCAGGTAGAACAGCACCATCAGCAAGACGGACGCGTGCACGACCATCGCCAGCGCGTTCGACAGAACACTGCCGCCCGCAGCGAACGCGCCCTCCTGAACGACCTGGCCTGCCTTGCTGACGACGGAGTAGAGGTCTTCCGTCGAAACGTCGACTCCAAAGTTCAGCAAAGCACCACGAGCCTGCTCGATCGCCCAAGCCACGGGTCCGACACCCGCAATGCCTTCCCTCAGGAATCCGACGACCGCCGTGTACGCGAGCTGAGCCTGTTGGACCAACGCCGTCGTCAGCAACGCCAAGGGCGCAGCGACCAGCAGTGCCACGCCCACCGTGACCAACGCCGACGCAACCCAACGACGCCCTCCCAACACTCGACACACCCAGTGGTACGCCGGTCGAAACAGCGCGACCAACACCAACGCCAGAATGATGTCGTGAACGAACGCCGCGAGCGTGTACACCAAAGCCGCGGCCGAGACGAAAAACAGCGCAGCGAAGAAGCCGGGAGCCAGACGGTTGCGGTCGTACAGATCGAGCCCCTCCTGGGTCGACAAGTTTTCCGGTGCTTTCGTCTGGTCGTCCATGGTGCCTCCTACGCCTGACGCTGAAACCGCTCCTCAGTCGCCCTGACTTCTCTCGGCGCCGGGCAGTGGACAAATCAGCAACGAAACCCAACCCGTTCGCGACCGGTTCTAACCCGCTTGGCGGCGTTCCACAACTCAGGCCGAGAAGCGACGGTAGACGATTTGGGCAATCTCGACGTGGGCGGCGTTCAGCTCGTCCAGTGATGTGGTGCTGTCGCTCAGGTAGCTCGTGATGACCCAGGGCGCCGCCCCATCAGCAGGCCAAACCATGGCGACGTCGTTGCACGCGCCGCGATTGCCGGTCCCCGTCTTGTCCCCCACGACCAGCCCCGGAAGGCCGGCGCGCAATCGCGATCCGCCCGTCTTCGACGCAATCAACCACGACCGAAGCAACGTTCGACCCGCCGGGGACAGTCCGCTACTCATGGTCGCATGGACGAGTCGAGCCATGGCACGCGGGGAGGTCGTGTCGCGCGGATCGTCGGCCAGGTTCGTATTGAGCATGGGTTCGTTGCGATCGAGTCGCGTCACGTCGTCACCCAGTTGCCGAGCGAACGCCGTGAGCCCCGACGGTCCGCCCACGCGGTCCAGCAACAGATTCGCCGCCGTGTTGTCGCTGACGTCGATCGCCGCCTGTGCGAGTTGTCCCAACGTGAGCTTGCCCTCTCCCACGCGCTCCCGCGTCACCGGCGCGTACTCGAGCAAGTCCGCTTTCCCGAACGGTACCTCTTCGTCCAACGACAACTCGCCGCGATCGATCCGTGCGAGAACGGCGGCCACGAGCGGCCACTTGAACGTCGAACACATCGCGAATCGCTCATCGGCGCGGGAGGCAACCTGCAGATCCGTCCCCACGACGAACGCGTACACCCCCACGCGCCCACCGATGCGGCGCTCGACGTCTTCGAAGGGGTTTTGCTCAGGGGTCGTCTCAGGTTGTTGAACCGCCGTGGCGGACGCCGGCGCACTGGGTACGACCGATTCGGGTTCGGCGGACGATCTCGCTGCCGTGGGTACGTCCGCAGCCGGGGTCGGTGTGCACCCCCAGGCGATCGTGGTGCCGGCTACTTCTAGAAATGTCCGTCTGTTCACTCGATTCATCATCGTTGGCTTTTCACACATAGCGGATGACCGGGACGCTCACGACCGCAAGTTCTTCCCATTTTCACGTTGCTGCACATGCCACCGCATAGTCGTCGTTGACAAGCACACGAAACGCCGCCAACCTCTCAGCAAGCATGTTACGCACGGTGACCGCAATCGATTCCGCAGCGATGCGCCAGACGAGCCCGATGTTCGGGTGCTCGTCCCGTGGTGCGTCGGTTGTCGTCGTTGTGATTGTCGACGCCGGTATGGGGCTTCTTCCGGAGGTCGTAGCCTAAAGCGGGAAGGTCGTTCTTGCGTAGCATCGAAGACGCCCTTCCGTACTCTCGGAAGGGCGTTTCGCGTTTCTGGGAGTACGTCGGGGCAACACAGCCGGCCATCGCGGCCGGCGTTGGAGTCCGCCATGAGTACGTACGCCATCGAACTGAACGAATTGACGAAAAGCTTCTCCATCCGCCAGCGCGCTGCAAGCGGTTGGTGGGGGGGTCTCCGGCACATGGTCGCACCGATGACCGAGAAGGTCGTCGCGGTCGATGGCGTCTCGTTCTGCATTCGCCCCGGCGAGCGCGTCGCTTTCATCGGCCCCAACGGCGCTGGAAAGTCGACGACGTTGAAGCTCCTCTCCGGCATCCTGCGCCCGGACGCCGGACGCGCTCGCGTCGCGGGCTACGTGCCTTGGGAGCAGCGGCAACTCCTTGCCTACCGCATCGGTACGGTGTTCGGTCAACGCTCCCAGTTGTGGTACCACCTACCCGCTCGCGACACCTTCGAGTTGCTCTCGTACGTGTACGATCGCGATCGCGCGCGCCACGCGGAGCGCTTCGATGCGCTCGTCGATGCATTTCGCCTGCACGATTTGCTGGACAAGCCCGTCCGCCAACTGTCGCTGGGTGAACGGATGCGCGCGGAGATCGTCGCGAGCCTGCTGCACGAGCCGAACATCCTCTTCTTGGACGAGCCGACGATCGGACTGGACGCTTCGGCGAAAGCGATCGTGCGGGACCTACTGCACGAACAATCGAGCAGCGACGGAGCGACACTGTTGCTCACCTCTCACGACGCTGGCGACATCGAGCGAGTCTGTGAGCGCGCGATCGTGATCGCGCACGGCCGAGTACTGTGGGACGGGTCCTTGAAGGACCTGCGGCGAGCCTATGCTCGGACTCAGAAGCTCACGGTGTGGACCGAGTGTGAATCGCTCGAGCTCGATCTGCCCGGCGTTGTCGTTTTGGAGCGAACGCCCTACTGCACCCAGCTGGAGCTCGAACTGGGCAAAGCCTCGCTCGGCGCGGTCGTCGAACGCGCCCAACGAGCCGGCGGTGTGCGCGACCTGTCGGTCGAAGACACCGCCCTCGACGACGTGATTCGTGCATTCTACGCAACGTCGCACGCGGAGGCTGCCACGTGACGCGCTGGTCGAAATACCTCGCTTTCGTGCGTATCGCTGCGCGCGAAGCCAACGAGCAACGCGGCGAGATGCTGGGTCGAGTGGCATTCTTTGGTGTGATCTTGGGCGTGTTCTCCGCATTGTGGGCGGCCGCAGCGAAAACGGGTATCGGCTTCGACCTGCAAACCCGCCACCGCATGGTGTGGTACCTCGCCGCCACCGAGTGGATCGTGCTGAGCGTGCCCATGCTGCACATTACCATTCAGGAGGACGTCCGCCGCGGTGACATCGTCTATCAGATGGGTCGCCCCGTCTCCTACGTCGGAGTGGTATTGGCGCGTGGGCTCGGACAGCTGTGCGTTCGATCCCCTTGGATGGGAGCGGCGGCGTTTCTTTGGGCGTTCCTCTTCTCGGGTGCTCCTCCAAACCTCAGAGCCACGCTGACGATGGTTCCGCTGGGGTTCCTCGCGGCCAACCTGTTGTGCGTCGTTTACGTCCTAGTTGGGCTGACGGCGTTTTGGCTCCACGAAGTGAACGGTGTCTACTGGGTCACCCAGAAACTGACGTTCATCCTCGGTGGGTTGATGCTACCGCTGTCGTTCTATCCGGCATGGCTGAGAGATCTCGCTCGCGCGACGCCATTTTCCAACATCCTGGAAGGCCCAGCAGCGTTGTTGGCATCATCCCCACCTTGGAGCGCTGGAGAACTGCTGCTCAGATTGTTGGCATGGGGCGGTGCGTTCGTTGCGCTAGCTTTTTGGATGCTGCGCCACGCAGCTCGAACCATCGAACCCGGCGGCGGCTGAAACCACCAACCATGGAACCTAGACATTTGACTTGTCGCGGCAATCAATCTGATTGCCGCTCCAGGAAGCCTCCCATGTATCATTCTCGGATAGCCCGGTTTTTTGCCCGGTTGGTGGTGACCAACCTCAAGTCGGCGTTTGCGTTGCGAGCCAGCTTCTGGCTGCAGATGATCTTCATGATCCTGAACAACGTCACCTTCTTCGTGTTCTGGTGGGTGTTCTTCGGCAAAGTGGGCAATGTCGGCGGCTTCGAGCTGAGCCACATGCAAGCGCTGTTCGGCGTGTGTGCATCGGGGTTCGGCTTGATGCAGGCACTGCTTGGCGGAGTTCGCCACCTGGGTCGCCTGATTGACGAAGGCGATCTGGATCCGCTGCTATCTCAGCCCAAGCCCGCTTTGCTTTATGCCGTTGGCATGCGCTCCGCGCCGTCGGGATTCGGTGACTTCATCTCGGGTGTCGGCTTCTTGGCGATCTCTGGACACGTGAGTGGGCAGAACCTGCCTCACACCGTACTCGCCATCACGACCTGCTGCTTGACGTTCACGGCGTCTGGGGTGCTGTTCTTCTCGCTTGCGTTCTGGTTGCGACGCTCGGAAACCCTGGCGCGACAGCTGTGGGACATCACGTTGACGTTTGCCCTATACCCCGACCCGCTGTTCACCGGTGGGCTCAGACTGTTGTTGTACACGCTCATCCCCGCCGGGATTGTGGCCTACCTGCCGCTGCAGCTGGTCACGCACCCGACCTGGAGCGTGATGGCATGGGTGTTGTCTGCGACTGCAATCTACGGCTTCGTCGCCCTGGCAGTCTTCCACTACGGCCTTCGACGCTATTGCTCCGGGAGTCGGTTCGGCACGTTTGGCTGAAGCTGCTGTCCCGCTCTCGCCCAAACTCGCCATCATCGCGATGCGGTGGCGCGGGCATCGGCGAGGGCGGTGCGAGCCGGGGCCGAAAGGTCGGCTTCAAACGCCGGCACGAGCCCCGCTCGCAGCTCGGCGGCGCGTTGCGTCTGTCCTGCTTGCTCGGCCAAGCGCAGCAGGACGGACGCGGCGATCGCGTTCTCCGAAGTACGACCCGCAGCCGTGGCGATCTCGACCGCGTCGTTGGCGAAGCGCTCGGCAACGTCGATTCTTTCGCTCGATATGGCATGCTGTGCCGCTCGAGTCAGCACGAAGGACAGCTCGTACTTGGCATCCACGCGTCGAAGCTCGTCGAGCGCAACGTCCAGGTCTCGCTCGGTCGTGTCACCGGCCAGGTAAGCAACCAAGGCGTACAAGCTCCTGGCTGTGGCCATCTCTGAACCGGGCCGGACACGCGCGCCCAGCTCGACCAGTTCCGCAGCGAGGGCGGTCGCGGTGTCCAACCGACGTTCATCCACCGCCAACATCAAGCGATGCTCGAGCGCACCGAACTCCGCGAGACGTTGTCCGCTGGCCCTGGCCAAGTCTTGCGCTTCGCAAAACGCAGCTTCCGCCGGCACATGTTCACCGCGATGCATGGCGATCATGGCGATGGCGAAAGCCACTGCCGCGCTCATCTTGCCGCTGCGTTCCGCAACGCCGCTGGCTTCCATCACGAACGCTTCCGCCTGACCCAGATTGCGTTCCAACAGCACCAAGCAACGCGCCGCATGGGCCAACGCTTGGCTGCGTTCTTCAGCGTCGGCACTGCGGCTCACACGCTCGGCCTGCAAGATGTTGGTGTGTGCATCGGCCAACGAACTGCTCTCCCAACGCAGAAAAGAGAGCATCTGAAAACCGACGCGGGCCGAGCGCGTCAAGCCCAGATCCAACGCCCGCTCCGCCAAGAGGCGTACCTGTTGGGCGGCCTCCTCGCGATGGGGCGCTCGTGCGGAGTACAACACGTGCAGCAGTTCGAGCGCCGCGCTCACTCGAGCCGGTTCGGCGAGCTCCCCGGTCTGGTGAAGGCCGCGACGAGCGAGCGCTTCCGCGTCAGCATTGGCACAGGTCCGCAACGCGAACTTCCCGGCTTCGAGGCAAGCGCGCACGCCCAGCTCCGCCTCTCTTGCCAGGCTCGCGTGCCGTGCCACCTCGTGCGCGGTGGCTGGGTCGTTGTCCTGCGCGCTCAACAGCAAGGCGACCTTGCGATGCATCAGCCGCTTGCGGACGGTCGACAGCTCGCTGTACACCGCCTCGCGCACGACGTCGTGGGCGAACGCGTGACGTTCCCGATCGCGCGCGGCGTCGACCTTGATCAGCGCGTGGCGCTCCAATTGTTCCAACGCGTCGACGAGTTCGGCTTGGTCGAGCTCGACCAGCTCATTCAGCCGAGAGAAGTCGAACGCGTAACCCAGTACCGCGCCCCAACGCAACACGTCCATGGCCGCATCGGAAAGCCGCGCGAGGCGCTCGCGAATGAGCTCGACCAGGGTCGGAGGCGGTCCAGCATCGTCGTTGGCCGCGCAGCGCGTCAGCTCGATGGCGTACAAGGGATTGCCCGCCGACGCGCGCAACACGCGCTCGACAGGCAGCCCGGGGCCGATCAGCTGCTGCAACTCGTCCTGGGTCATGGGCGGCAATTCGATCTCGTCGAGCGCTCGCGCGTGCGACAGGCTGCGAAGCATCACGCGGACCGGAGCGTTGTCCGTGAGCTCTCCGCCGCGCGCTCCCGAAAGCACGATGAACGGTCCGTCGTAGCTGTGCATCAAGAACTGCAGCACATCCGCCGAGTCCCGGTCGAGCCACTGCAGGTCGTCCAAGATCAGTGCCACCCCCGCGGCGGCGCTACCCGCATGGCGCACCAGTTCGGCAATGGTTTCGTACAGCCGCGTCCGCCCACCGCTTTCGACGGATTCAGCCAGCTGTATACCGGCGACGCGCAGCGCATCGATCCACGGCCCCAACGGACGGCCGCGCTCGAGATCGTACGCGCGGGCACGAAGCACCGCGAAGCCCAAATGCTCCGCTTCCGAGCGCAGCCGTTCGAGCAAACGCGACTTGCCTCCCCCCGGTTCCGCCGTGAACAGCAGCGCTCGCCGTGAGCGCTGCTCGCGAACTCGATGCAAGACGGCCCGCGCCTTCGCCAAGTGCGCCCCTCTGCCAACGAACGGCAGCGCCGCGTCCTCGAGCGGAGCTGCCGTGCGCACGTCGATGCTCGGCGCCGGTTCAGGCGCGGGCACTTCAATCGGTGACGCATCGCTTCTGCGACTGAGCTCGCTCCACACCACTTCGAGACGTCGCGCGTCCGGGGCGTCGATTTCGCGCAGCTGTCGGTGCGCGTGGCGGTAGCGGCGCTCAGCTTCGGTACGCCGCCCGGTTTGAATGAGCAAACGCAACAGGTCCGACCAGGCGTCGATTTCGACACTGTCGAGGGCGACGCCGCGTCGAGCGAACTCGAGCGCCCGCTCCGGATCTCCCGCCACGTCGTGTCGACTCACCAGAGTCCGCACGATTCGAGCTCGGGTGCCGCGCAGCTCTTCTCGCTGCGCAACACACCAAGCCGAGAATTCGAGAAAGTCGGGCAGGTCGAGCCCTTCGAGGAACTCGCCTTGATACAGCTCAGCCAGCGCTTCGAGCTCGTCGGTGGCCACGAGGTTCAGATCCGCGTGAGCGACCCGACCAAGGGTGCCAACGTCGATCACCAGGACGTCGCTGCACAGACTCACACTCTCACGGTCCGCCTGCAACGGCTCACACCCTTCGGGAAACGCCCCGCGCAATCGCGACAGAGTCCAACGCAGAGCACCACGCGGATCGTCGGCAGCGGAGTCCCAGAACAAGTCGCACAGACGCTGACGCTGGTGAGCCCGGTTCGTCGCCGCCAGGTACCCCAACAGTGCCCTCGACTTCTTCGACCTGGGGAGCGGTAGCTGGTGTTCACCCGACGACAACCGCATGGGCCCGAGCAAGCGCAGGTGCACGGTGGCAGGTCCAGGCGGGGGATTCGTACTCATGGCAAGCTCGAGCGGGCTGACCTCGTCAGCGTGTACGAGAAGCGTGTGAAGAGCCGTGTGAACGGACGCCGCCACTCATAACCCATGGAAATTCAGAACAAAACTCCGAGCTCCGCGGCTCAGAACGACGTCGCGGGCCAGAGCCGATCGTAGGTCATGCCGGCGCTTTCCAGGGCGCGGCGCGCGGTCTCGAGGTCACGGGCCTCCATCACGCAGATGAAACGCAGACGATCTGCGGACGCGTACGTGACGACTCTCCGCATGTCGTTGATCTCGAAACAGACCTCCGTGGCTTGCCTCATCTTGTCGACGAGTTCGTCAGAGGCGGGCTCGGGGAAGGTCTTCTCCATGATCACTTGGCGCATGCGACCCAAATAGCATTTTCCACGGTCGTTCACACGCTGGCTCCCACGCAGGGCTCCTAGCTTGGTCTTCGACGCGAACGGGACGACCCCGTTGCGACAGACCAAACCGAGTCAGAAGGAGTCAAACAATGGAAAACAAGACTGAAAAACTGGTGATTGTGGCGTCTCGCGGACACGACGACGAACGCGCCACCGTTTCATGGACCATCGCGAACGGCGGGCTCAGCGCCGGCCTCGACGTCACGGTGTTTCTCGTCAGCGCCGGTCTCGACCTCGTTCGCAAGGGCGCGGCGGACCACGTCCGGATGAACCCCTTCGACCCGCCCATGCGCGAACTCATCGAAGGATTCCTCGCCCGGGGCGGCAAGATCCTCGCGTGCCCACCGTGCGCCAAGGTCCGCGGCTACACCGCTGAGAACCTGATCGACGGCGTGACCATCGTCGGCTCGGCCGCCCTGCACGCATTGATCAAAGAAGGCGCCTCGACGCTCTGCTTCTGACCGCAACCTGGAATCCAACTCCCCACCACCACGACCACTCTCACCCCCTAAGAGCCCCGAAGGCAGGTCTCGAGACCGTGGACCTGAGGTCCGCTCCAAGAAGAGGAACGACAACATGGAAAAGTCATTCAGTGAACGAGTCAGCGAAGCACGTGCAGCAGTCGGAGCAGTGACGCCACAAGAGGCGTCCAATCTTCGAGAAGGCTGCGAACCGGTCCTGTTTCTCGACCCCCGGCCTGCAGACGCCATCGCAAACACCACCGGTATCATCCCCGGCGCGTTCAACGTGTCGCTGCCCGAGATCAGCAACGGCCAGTTGCCTGCCGCCTTCGGCGACAAGTGGGCGCGCATCATCACGACCTGCCAAGCGGGCCCCATGGGCGCAGTCGCAGCTCACGAATTGCTCAAGCAGGGGTTCGGTCGCGTGAGCTATCTCGAAGGCGGAACTCAGGGCTGGGTCGACGCCGGCATGCCCACGAACCGGTAACTCCCGGCGCACGCACGCAATCAGCGTCGTCATCAACGCACCACAGCGCAGCCACACCGTGTCGTCCTCGTCGATGATCGATACGGTGTGGTTGCGCTTGAAGCTCAATCGGGACGCTGTTCGGAAATCCAAGCGACGCGCCGGCGCAGCCAGTCGCGAAGGATCTGTACTTCCCCTCCCGGCCCGTTCTCGGGTTTGAACTCCCTCCAACGCTCGAAGTGGCGTTCTCGTGCTTCGCGCAACTGCTCCTCGTAACCATCCACTCGCGCGACGAGGGCATCGGCGCTGAACGGCCCTCGCACGAGTTCGTCCCAGCGGTCCCAATACGCGCTTTCGAACTGGGGGTCTTTGAACAAGTCGCGCCAGAACATTTGCTCGAGCGGACGTGTGCCGTCGCCGCGCGCCCACTCGTCGGGCTCGCGAGCGCGATCGTCGTAAGGGGTACCCAGGGATCGATCGAAATCCCAAATCGGTCCCGCGACGAATGGCCCGTTGCGTTCCTTGTAGAAGTAGGCGCTGAGACGCAGGCCGTCGACGTTCTTGGTTAGTGCGACCAACAGATTGTGGTCAATCCACTTGCCGCGGTCGATCAGCTCGCTGTAGTGGCGACCCGTGCGGGGATGGGTGAAGTCGTCCGAGTCGAGGGCTTCGAAGAACTCGTCGAGGTAGTCGACGAGGTAGTCGACCTGGGGCTTCCGGCTCGGCTCTCTCATCGCCTCCACCGCCGGGTACTCCCATTGAAAGTTGTGTCCGCGGCTGCTGAAGTGCACGTCACCGTGGTCGATACGAAAGACGTAGCCACCGGTGACGGCATCCCCTGAGAGATCTCCCTCTTCCAACTTGCTCACGTCGACACGTTGCGGATCGCGCTTGATCTTCTCGGTGAATGTATAGACGCCGAGATAGTCGTCGAGCGACAGATCCGTCGAGTCGCGACGGTCGACGACGAATACCTCGACGAAACGAGTGCGGGGAGCATAAGTACCGATGCTGCGGCTCAGATCCATCGGCAACATCGTACGCATCAGGCTACGGTCCAACTCGGACGGCGCGACCAGTACCCAGTCGGACTCCTCGGGCATGCCCAGCACCGGCACGTGGTAGTCGTCGTCCTCCGCAGCTTCCCACAGCTCGATGCTCCAACCCTTTTGGGGGAACGACCGGGAAGTCTGACCGCGCACTTTCACTCCTGCCCGGGTGCAAAGCGTCGCCGGCCCATTCAGGCGCGCGCGACCGTCACTGCCAGGTTCGAAGAACAGCGCGCTGGCCGTCCGAAACTCGCGGCTGTCAGGGTTTACCGAATCATCGCCGTGACGTTCGATCAGCACGATGGGCAAGTTGGAGGAGAAGCCCACCGCATCGGGCTGAAGAGCAACAAACGCTTGGGCCGCGTGCAAGGGCGGTTCACCCGAATCACTCACGAACAGGGTTCGCACCAGAGTCGTCGAATCCAGTTCGAGAGGCTCGCCATACACCCGTGATTGCGCGGTGGGCAGGCTTCCATCGAGCGTGTAGTGGATGGTTCCACTCTTGCCTGCGGGTGGTGAGAGCTCGACGCTCTGATGCCCTTCGAAGGCGCCACAGCGAGGAGAGAACATCGGCCCTGGCGCGACCGGCGTGGGACCCACGGGCACGTCAAACGTGTCTTGGGCGTCGGGGGTCTCGTTCGTCTCCGAACAGCCGAACCCCAGCGCGAAAGTGAGAATACCACCTGCCCACGCACACCGAAGGAGCAACGCCCGGGCCGCATCCATCATGGGGGATCGGCGCGATGCCGGGGCCTCGTCAGCTTCGGTGTGTAGCACGATCCTCGAAGGCTAGCGCGACGCGGCGAGCAACGCAGAAGAATCACGACACCCACGCGAGTGTGTCAGGTTCAACGACATTTCACACAATCGAGCGGGGTCATTCGTAGTGGCGGATTTCGATCAGGTGCTTGTTCGGGTCGAAGAAGTACAGCGACATGCCCGCTGTCAAGCCGCCCGCGCTCGCACTTGTGCTGGGGTTGATCCCGTCCAACGCTTGAATGCTCGGTGAAACGCACTTGGCTCCGAGTAACCGAGCAGAAACGCCACTTCCGCAATGGCAACGTCGCGATCCTGCAAGTACTGCAGTGCGAGCTCTCTGCGCACGTCTTCGAGCAACGCGTCGAACGACAGTCCTTCGGCAGACAGGCGCCGCTGCAGACTGCGCTCACTCATTCGCAAGCGCGCGGCAACGGCGCCGAGTCGAGCTTGCGCAGCATCCTCAGCCAGGCTCGTCGCGAGTAAACGACGCACGCGTCGTGCAAGGCTCTCGCCGAGTTCCGGGCGCGCCGCGAGCAACGCATCGGCGTGGCGCTCGATGATGCGAGACAGGGTCGCGTCCGCGCCCAACACCTCGCGGTCCAAAGCCCCCGCGTCGAGCACGACGGCGTTGACGTCGGCGCCATAGGTCGGCGTCACTCCGAAAACCCGCGTGTGTTCATCGACCACCGCGGCATCGGGCGAGGCGTGGTGAAACTCGACCGACAGCGCTTGGATCGGAACGCCGCACAGCTGCGCCCCGACGGCCACGATCGACGTGAGCGTGTACTCGGCGGCGTGTCGCGATTGGACCACGCCACCCAGCGAATGCTCGATGCGGCCCTGTCCGTCGCGCTCGAACAGCCGCACCACGGCGACATCGTGGACGATGCGGTTGTAGCGCGCGAAGCGCTGAATCGATGCGCGCAGGGTCGGGGCCGTGCGAATGGCGTAGTCGAGCACGTCGAATGTCCCAGGTATTGGGTTCAACGCCGTGTGCACGCCGAACGCGTCGTCACCGGCCAGCGCAGCTGCGCACTCCCACAGCGCTGACTCGACGTGGAGCCCGATTCGCCGATCGGGATCCTCGTCGGGGTCCAGACGAAAACCGCAGCGACTTTGCAGCTGCTCCGGATCCACGCCCACGCGCTCGGCGGCGTGTACGATCATCCGACCAATCGCTGCAGCCACTTCGGGTCCGGACATTGGCCCGAGGATATCAAAATGAGCGGGTCGGCGCGCTCGAGCCTTCAAATCCGGATGTCGTCTGCGGTCAATCGATTCGGCGCCAGCGGTCACGGCGTTTTGCCCCACGATCCCGCAGATTCAGCGTGTCAGCGACTCTCGTCGCCTCACCGAGGAGAAGCCATGTTCCGTTCCGTCCCCGCTCACCGATCGCTCCCCTTCGCCGTTGTCGCGGCGCTCGCGGCCCTGTTCGTCACCGATCCGGCCGGAGCCACCGAATCCGTCGACCAGGCGATGGCAGGCGCGGATGGCCTTCGCGCCGACGTCGAGATCGATCCGACCGCGTACGTCTTTGCCGGCTACTCGCTGCATGCCGGTATCGGCGGCGGTAGGTGGCGAGTCGACTTGGGGGCATTCGCGATGGACCCGCCCGAGGCATTGGTGGGCAACGACGACTTCGACGTGTCGTTCAACGGCTACGGCGCGAAGCTGCAGTACTTCTTGTTCGAGGATCAGCTCGGTGGCTTCGTCGGTGTGGACGCTGGCGTTGCCTACGCCACGGTGTCGGCTACCGACTCGGACCTGGCCCAGCGCGACACGCAGCTGATGACAGGCGTGAATTTCGGGTGGCGCTTCGGGTTACCGGCCAGCTTCTATGCAACGACGTGGCTCGGCCTGGGCTACGCATTTGGCGCCGACGATGTCACCCTCGGCGGCAAGCGGTTCGAGCCGCAGCGCTTCACGGTTTTTCCAGCCATTCACTTGGGGTATCAACTGCGCTGATGGGTGAGGGTTGGGTCGAGACGCGGGCCATCGCGGTGCGGCGCCTCTCGACGGGATCGCCCCGGACCGGCCGCGCGAGTGGGCATCACTGCCACGGTGCGCCCGGCGCGAAAAGTTCGCCGCGCCGGAATTCACCTCCTCGAAGTTCACACGGGCCGAGCCGTCGAAGGGCGAATGTGGCATCAAAGCGACGTGCGACCCTGGCCCCTCATCGCTACGTTCTTGGCCGCCTGTGACAGCGGTAGCGACAATGCGGCACCACCTGGCTCTCCAATCACGCCGGCGATGGTTTCCGAGACGAACGGCGCCACGAACACGCCACCGAGTTCGAGTTCGGCACCGCCACAGCCCCAACCCGACGCGACCGGCGATCGCCCCTCGTCAACATCGCGACCGTCAGCACAATCCTCGACGTCCCCATCGAGCCCCACGGGCAACCCCTCTGCTGCAGGACGGCCGAACCCTGGGTCACCCGCCGCCGACGCTGGCACGGCTGGCGGAGCGTCGCCCATGAGCATCCCCGATCTCCCGGGCGACGCCGGCCCGGGCCCCGTCCCGGTCGAACCGGTACAGCTGGACGTTGCCCGGGTTTGGTCCGGGCACCCCGTGCAATTCGCGCTCGTCACCGACGATCCGTGGCAATTCGCCGCCTACTACGACACCGAGCGGCGCCTGGTCGTCGCTTCGCGCCAGCTGGACGAAGACAGTTGGCACACGCACGTACTGCCGACGTCCGTGGGCTGGGACAGCCACAACTCGATCGCCATGGCCACTGACGAGGTGGGGCAGATTCACGTGTCCGGCAACATGCACAACGTGTCGTTGATCTACTTCCGCACGACGACCCCGTACGACATCGATTCCTTCGAGCGCGTCACGTCGATGGTCGGGTCGAACGAACAGAGCTGCACCTACCCCGAATTCTCCAGGGGTCCGTCAGGCGGGCTCGTGTTTGCATACCGGGACGGCGGAAGCGGCAACGGCAATCACATCTTCAACGCCTACGACGTCGAGACGTCGCGCTGGTCTCGCCTGCTCGATACCCCACTGACGGACGGTGAAGGGCAACGCAACGCCTACCCGGTCGGGCCGATTCGAGGACCCGACACGCTGTGGCACCTGGTCTGGGTGTGGCGCGACACCCCGGACGCCTCGACGAACCACGACATCTCCTACGCGCGCACGTCGGATCTGGTCAACTGGGAGAAGGGCTCGGGGCAAGCCGTTTCTCTGCCCATGCGGCTGAGCACTGCCGACATCGTCGATCCCGTGCCGGTGCGCGGCGGCATGATCAACAACAACACCAAAGTCGGCTTCGACGCCGAGGGCCGACCCATCGTCGGCTATCACAAGTACGACTCCGGCGGGAACACGCAGCTGTACAACGCACGCTTCGAGAACGGCGACTGGGTCGTGCACCAAACCTCCAATTGGGATACCCGTTGGGACTTCGGCGGCAACGGGACCCTGGTTTTCGAGATCGAACTCGACGGCGTTCAGGCACACCCGGACGGCACTCTCACGCAAACCTGGTACCACGCAAAACACGGCGGCTGGGGTGCCTTCCGGCTCGACCCCGAAACCCTCGAAGCCATCGAGGTCATCGACCCGCCGTTACCCTACCCCACGTCCCTCGACGAACCCGAATCGCCCACGCCGGGCATGATCGTGCGTTGGGCCGAAGACTGGAACGACGATCCAGCCAGCCCTGTCCGCTACCTGCTGCGCTGGGAAACGCTCGAGTCCAACCGGGACATGGAAAGAGTCGACGTTCCCCCACCAACGCAGCTACGACTGCACGCGTTTCCCCGCTGAGCTCCAGACGGGACGACCGTCGCCGCTCAGTGCCCACCCCCCGTGTCAGGCGCTCCGCCCATCGGCATCGCGCTCAGGGTGTGTTCGGCGGAGGGCAAATGACCGGCAAGCATCTGTTCGAGTTCGGTGCGCGCCGTCCAATAGTCGTGCACCAGCTCGATGTAACGACTCGCGGCGGTGACGCTTTCACGCTTGGCCTGAAGCAACGCAAACACACCGACGCTCATGGCATTGTACTGCAGTTGCGTCTCTTCCAGCACCCGTTCCCGGAGAGGTAACACCGTCGTACGATAGTATTCCGCGGCCTTGGCGGTCGTCGACAGGCGCGACGCGGTCGAACGCACGCGAGCGCGCAAACGAACCGCCGTGTCGGCGTAGAGTTGACCTTGGCGTCGCATCTCTGCGGCTGCTACGGCTGTCTCACCTTGGCCGTGATCGAACAAGGGCAGCTCGACTTCCGCTACCGGTCCCACTGCCCACTCGGTGTCTTGGCGCTCGGCCGAAACACCGGCGCGCAGCTCCGGCAGCCACCCCGCGGCTCGAGACACGTTCACCTCTGAAGCCAACTGAGCGTAACGTCGGCGCGCCAGCTCGAGATCCAAGCTCTTTTCGACGGCGCGTGACTCGGCATTGGTGAGCAACGCATCGACGGGCTGGGGCTCGGGTAGACGCGCGGCGCTCTTCCACGACGCAGCCGCCGACCCCCAGATCCCCATCAGTGCGTTGAGACGCTCCCGCTTGCCGTGCAGCTCGCTTTCGGCGCGCGCAAACTCGATGCGCGCCTCCTCGTAGAACGACTGCTCACTCGCCCGCCGGAGTTCCGTGATGTTGCCAGCCTCGTGCAATTTCTCGGTCATCTCCACCGAAGCCTTCAACGCTTGCAGCACCGTTCGCAGCAGTTCGAGTCGTTCTTCCGCGGCTTGATAGTCGAAATACGCAGCGCGCACTTCGAAGGCGAGTTCGACGACTCGGCCAGCCACGTCGACCTTGGCAGCGTCGAGCCGCGCGTCGCCCGCCCCCTTCTTCCAGGGCACGAACAGCAAGTCCGACAGACTGATCGTCGCGTCCAGGTCGAGCTCCGGACGGTCTTCGCCCGGCGAAAAGCGCATGGCCATGCCGACCGAAGGATTCGGCAGCGCGAGTGCAGAAAGCAGGTGACCGCGCGCAACACCCAACTCTTCGAAAGCGCCCTGCAACGCGCGATTGTTGTACAGTGCCACCTGTACCGCGGCATCGGCAGTCAGGGGTTTGGCGAGCAGCTCGTTGGTCTGTTCTCCAAAGGAGCTGGATTCGTGCGCCGCCCAGCGTACGTCTTGGGCAACCCGATCAGCGGTGAGCTGACGGACGTCGTCGTAGCCGGCATTTTCAGGAACGCAGGCCAAGGCGGAAGCGGGTAGCAGCGCGACCCCCAACCAACGTTGAACGAGCCGACGGTCGATCCTCACGGCGCGGCCTTTGCCTTTTCAGGAGCTTGCTCGTGCGACCCTTCCGCCTTGGATGGCTTGGCCGGCACGAGGTCCATACCGCAAATCGGACAACTGCCCGGATCGTCACTGACGACCTTCGGATGCATGGGGCACGTGTAGCGAGTCGCAGAGGGTGGCTGGGCACGGCCATCTGCAGTTGCCGCTGCGCCGTCGTGGACACCTGCGGAATCGTGAGCGTGCGCGCCCTGGGCAGCGGCGCTCCGCGCTTTGGGTGCTTGCTCGTGCCGCGCATGGTCGTGGTGATGGTGCTCGTGCACAGAGCCGCCCTGCGATGCGTTCGCGCCGTCGTTCAATGGGTCGTAACTTGCCGCAAGCACCGTGCCCAGGTCGGGCAGCGGTGCGCTGCGGGCCTGAGCTGACGCCGGGTCGTCGACCCCGGGTGCCATCTCCGTTGCGGCGCAAGCAACACTCGTTGCAGTCGCCGTGAGCAAACCAGTCAGAAGCAAAGCGTTTCGGTACATTCCTCGACTCCTCAAACGGAAATTCCATCGCGTGCCAGATCGGCGGCACTGGCGAGATCGGCCCCAGTTCCCTCGGGGATCTCGTACCAGCCGGGGTCCTTGTCGTAGTCGGCGACTTGATCACGCACTTTGACGATAGTGAACATGCCACCCATGGTGATCGCGTCGTAGGGCCCGTCGCCACCAACCATGGGAATGCTGTTCTTGGGGTTCTTCATGTGCATCGTCGCCATTTCGCCCATGCCCTCCTGCCCCATCGTCATGTACGCGGGCAGCAGGGGACGCACCCGTTTGTCGAAGGTACCGGGCTTGACGCCGATCATGTTCGGGATGCCGTGCCCCATCTGATTCATCACGTGATGGGTCATGTGGCAGTGCATGGCCCAGTCACCCGGCGCGTCGGCGACGAACTCGACGTCGCGTGTGCTGCCCGTGGGCACGAGCACGGTCGTTTCGGGCCACTGTGCCGACGGTGGGATTTGCCCGCCGTCGGTCGCGACGACCTTGAAGTAGTAGCCGTGCAAGTGAATGGGATGGTGATCCATCGCACTCAAATTGCCGAGCCGTATCCGCACGCGGTCACCGGTCTTGCACACCAGCGGCGGCGTGCCAGGGAAGGCCTTGGCATTCATCGTCAGAATGTTGAAATCGCTCATCTCGTTGGGGTCGGGGCGCCGCGTGCCCGGCTTGATCGCCCACTCACTGAGCATGATGACGAAATCGCGATCCACGCGGTATTCCGGCGGGGGCCGACGCGGGTGAACGACGATCATGCCGATCAATCCCATCGACATCTGCGTCATCTCGTCGTGGTGCGAGTGGTACATGAACGTGCCGTACTGTCGGAACGTCCATTCGTACTTGAACGTTTCGCCTGGACCGATGGCACGCTGGTTCAAGCCGCCGACGCCGTCCATGCCGTTGGGCAGATAGACACCGTGCCAGTGCACCGTGGTCGGCGCGCCGAGCTTGTTGGTCACGTAAACCCGAACCCGGTCGCCTTCGACGGCCTCAATCGTCGGCCCGTGGACGCCGCCGTTGTAACCCCAGCACGTCGCCTTCAGGCCTGGCGCAAACTCGTGCTCCACCTCTTCGACGACCAGGTGGAAAACCTTGACGCCATCGACGACCTTGAACGACGCCGTACGACCGCCGGGCGTGGTCGTCGGTTGATAGTCCTTACCCGCCTGACCCGGCGGGTCGTGCGGCTTGCCCGGCTCGCCGCCACTGTAGCTCTTCTCCCAAGTGCGACGCGGCGCCGCAGTGGCAGTCTTGCCCGACATCAGTGCGGCACCGCCCACCAACGCGGCGCCAGTGAATACCGCTCGTCGTCGAGTCAGCCCTTTTCCATCCACCATCGTCATCTCCTTTTGCGACGCCTTCGTCCGCGACGGGACCACGGTTACGACACACTCAATTCAGACAGGCCCGAACATAGGCCAACGCGCGAGGTGGCGTGACGCCGAACGGCGTACTTCCTACTCAAAACCGAACGACTCGCCGAACCAGTGAGGGCAACATCCCAACTCCAAATCCGACCATCATGCCCATCACCCCGGAATAGCCGACACACGAGCAACCCATGGCGCCGGTGAGCAGGGTGATGCCGGAAGCTCCAAACCAAAAGCCGAGGCCGTGCTTGCGACGCAATCCGTACATCGCGACGGCCATGCCTGCGGCGAGCCCGCCGGCAGTACACGCGGGCACACACCAGCTCATGCAGCTGTCACCGGTGCACACGTGACCGATGTGATTGGCACACAACGAGAACGTCAGCGGAACGATCCCCGCGACCACGCCGGGCAACACCGCGCGTCGCAAGTCGCGGCCGTACCACAGCAGCACGACACCGATGATGAACATCGAGCTGCCAAACACCAATGCGGACTTGGGACGTTCGGTCAACGCAACCGCTGCCACGATGATCAACACTGCCGGTGCAAAACCGAGCAAGGCACGGCGCGCACGGCTCCACTCGTATCGAAGCCGCATTCGCCGTCGGAAATCTCGAAGCTCAGTCGATTCCATACAGCCTCCGAAATGCATCTCGAAGTCGACCCAGCGCCCTCTCGCGACGCTTGCGCAGCGTGGCCCCGCTCACGCTCGCCGCCTCTTCCCAGAATGTCGAAACGAGCACTTCGCGGTCCGTCTCCGACAGCGTCCCCATCACATCCAGCGCCGCGCGCACGAGTTCGCGCTGGGCGTGGTCTTCGTCAGAGCCGCGCGCCACGGGCTGCGGTGCATTCTCTTCGGGCACCTCTTTGCGGCGGGAGCGCTTGCGCAAGATGGTGCGACACTCCCAGGTGGCAATTGCCAGCGCCCACGGCAACGCGGGTCGTGAGGGGTCGTAGTCCGACGCCCGCACGAGGATCTTCTCCATGGCTTGTTGCGCGGCGTCCGCAGCATCCGCGTCGTTGCGCAGCAAGCTGGCGCACAGACGCAGCGTCGGTGGCCACAACAGTTCGAAAACAGGCGTAAACGCGGAGCGGTCACCTTCGGCGAGGCGCGCCATCAGAGCGTCGATGGTGGTGGGTTGCGACTGCGTCATCGAGGCAGGGGGGGAAGACTCCGAAGCCGAAGGTGCCTCGAAATACCCCAAACTGAGCTCGCACGGGCTGTTGGCGTAACGCAACACGCCCCGGATAGGCCCGGAGTGCGGGATGCGTGACGGGATCAGGCCACAGAGGAGAGATTTTCGCCGTTCCATCCGCGGGCCGATCTCTCGTGTTTCAGCACGAACCGCCCCTCCAGGCCGTCCGATGACCGTCAATGACACGGAAGGACGCTCGGAGAGCCGTCCACGCTGTCGGGGCAGCGCCGGGTCGAAGCAACCAGCACCGAGTGTGGTGCTTCTCGGCTGCGCTCGCTTGCGTCGAGTGGCTCACTCGTGAGACTCGCCAAGATCGGTCAGCGGGAGATGGAAATCTCGGCGTCCGCTCGGACGCGACGGGCTCGAGGGACCAGTGCCCGGCACCATCTCTCGAGTCGCCGTGGAGTCGCCCTGGCGCGGCGACCTAGCGCGGGGTCGGTGCAGCCTTGACCAAGTGGATCAGCGTGCCCACGCCGGGAGCGAACGTCGGCGGAACCAACGCCTCTTCCAGACAGCGCCCCTCGGCGCTGCCCGGTGGCGCTCCGTGAATGGCAACGGTTAACGCTCCGTCAGCATCGACGTCGACGCGCAGTGCGAGAGCCTCTCCCGCGTTGCAGGCGAGGATCTCGCTGCCGTGTTCATTCAACCACAAACGAATCGCCGCTTCATCCGCCGGTGGAGATGCGCTCGCAGGGGAACCATTTGGCCCACTCGACCGTTGCTCGGAGGGCAACGCCGGAACGGCCTCGTCAGCGACGGGCAGCGCCGGCTCTGGCCTGGGCAAAGGTCCCACACCCTTCAGCCCCGTCACGAACTGCAGCTCGCGCCCCCAGTACTGGCGTTCGAACCTGAGGCGTTCGACCAATGCCTTCGCACACGGCTTGTGCGACTGCGCGACAGCCTTCCCTTCGAAACCCGCCCCATTGTAAACCTTTACAGTCAACACACCGTTCTTGGTGCACTCGGTCACCTGCGCGGCAAACGCGTCATCCATCTCCGTGACGACGTTTTCCAATGGCCCGAGCTTTCGGAGCTGTTCATCGTCGACTCGCTGCAGGATGGCGATCTCGCGAGAAAACTCGTCCCAGCTGCCGTCTAGCAGTTTGACTGAGATGTAGCGGTTGCGGCGCGGCTTCGGCAGCGTGTTCAACAACGTCGCCCGAGCCAGTAGCTCGGGTTCGACGGTGGCCGGGTCACGCAGCGTACATTTGCCACCGCCACCGGAAGCGCACACGAACAGCCTATTGCCACACGCAGCCCCCCAAGTGCGCGTCGAACGTGCGTAGTCGAAGATCGCCAAATCTTCCGGCGGACAACCCGTTCCCCCAGCAGTCACGTTGGCAACTGTTCGGCTGCTTGGTGCACAGCCAGTGAGCGCAAGCGCAACGACGCCGCGAACGAATGCGCGGCTCGTACGCCAACGGTCTCTGGCAGTTGCCGGGGGACATACTCGCGGAGAGTTGCTGTTTGACACACGCCCAGGCTAGTTGCAGGGTGACCAGACGGCAAGCCCTCGACCAGCGGTACAGGGCCCTGCGCGGAAACCCCACACGTCCATCGGCGCTGCGCACACCAACGCTTTCGGAGCCTCACCCAGCGGGCGTTCAAAAAGCCGCCCGACGGTCGTGCTCGCCCGTCTACGAGCGATAGCGACTGCAAATCTCGTGGATGGAGTCTCGCAGGAACTTCGAGGCGGGGTCATTTTCGTCCGCCCGCCGGTAGAGAAGCTCCACGCCGCTGACACCCAGAGCTATCGGTAGGCGCTCGTAGCGGAGCTTGGGTCGGACGGAACATACACTCTGCGCGACGACTTCAGGCACGGTCGCCAACAAGTTCGTGCCTTCGACGATTGCCCCCATGTTCGCAAAGGAGGCAACCGAACAACGCGCCTTGCGCACACGCCCGAGGCTGTCCTCGACGATGCCACGTAGGTCTCCGTTGTATGAAACGACGACGTGCTCGTGCGCAAAGTAGTCGCGGGTTGACGGCGCGCCGCTGAAATGCACGTGACGTGGGTCGAACAAGCAAACGAAGCCCCCTTCGTACAAGGTCTGTCGACTCAAGCTCGCTGGTAACTCGTCTGCTACGCTCACCGCCATGTCGACACGGTGTGAACTCAGCGCTTGCTCGACGGTCCGAAATTGGACGGGCACGACGATCAGTTTCACGAGCGGCGCGGTTTTCGACAGCTGCCGTAAGAGCTGCGGCAACAGATCGTTGGTGTCGGGCAACCCCAAGCGAAAGGTCGTTTCGCTCGACAGCGGGTCGAAGACGCCATCGCTCAGTGCCGCATCCACCAGGGCGCGCAAGTGAGGACGAACGACCGCCAACAGTCGCTGACCGCGATGAGTGAGCGCAATCCCGCGGCCCTCACGGACGAACAGCGGCTCGCCCACGGCATCGTTGAGGCGACGCAAGGCTGCGCTGACTGCAGGCTGGGTCAGGTACAACTGCGACGCCGCTCGGGTGACGCTCCCGCAGTCGGCCACCACCGAGAACACGCGGAGCAGGTTCAGGTCCAGACTCGTCCCATAATTCTCGCGCATGTTTTGTATATATAACATTCACTGGTTTGATGCGACCTCGAAGCCTAGGCTGGGACCCATGACCACGACACACGCTTCGAAAGTTCATCCTGTTCGCCTCGGTTCCACGGGACCCGAGGTATTTCCCTTGGCGCTTGGCTGCATGGGCATGTCCGATTTCTACGGCCCGGCAGATGAGGCCGAAAGCTTGGCCACGATCGCCGAAGCCATCGACCGCGGTGTGACGTTGCTCGACACGGGCGACTTCTACGGTATGGGAGAAAACGAGATGCTGTTGCGTCGCGCTCTGGTTGGACGGCGCGAACGCGTCTCTTTGTCGGTCAAATTCGGTGCACTGCGCGGCCCTGACGGCACTTGGCACGGCACAGACGCCCGCCCGGAAGCCGTTGCCAATTTCGTCACCTACAGCCTCAGGCGCTTGGGTACGGACGTCATCGACGTCTACCGCCCGGCGCGACTCGATCCGAAAGTGCCCATCGAAGATACCGTGGGTGCCATCAAGGATCTCGTGGACAAGGGGTACGTTCGACACATCGGCCTGTCCGAGGTCAGTGCCGACACCGTGCGACGGGCGAGCGCCGTGCACCCAATCGTCGACGTGCAGATCGAGTACTCCTTGGCCAGCCGGGCCCCGGAGTCCAAGCTGTTTCCAACACTGAAGGAGTTGGGCATCAGCGCAACGCTGTACGGCGTGCTGTCCCGTGGACTGTTGTCGGGGAGCAAACCGACGGGGCCAACGGACTACCGCGCCCACCTGCCTCGGTTCAACGCGGACAATCAACAGGCCAACGCTGCAGCCATCGAGCGGTTGCAGCAATTTGCCCGCGATACCGGCCGCACCCCTGCCCAACTCTGCGTCGCGTGGGTACTGGCGAGACAACCCGAGTTCGTAGCACTGGTGGGCTCGCGTACGCGCAACCAATTGCGAGAAGCGTTCGGCGCGTTGGACAAACCACTGAGCGACGGTGAAGTGAAAGAAGTCGAGTCGGTACTGACGCGCGGTTCAATCGCGGGCGACCGCTACCCCACGCCGATGATGTCGCACTTGGACAGCGAGCGTTGAACCAGCCCCTTCGGAGTGATCGGCATGGGCGTTTGATTGGTCGCGGCAACCAACCTGATTACCATTCTAAACCGCTTGGCGAGGTTTGCCGTACCCGGTAACTTCGGTCGGTAGCTGATAACCCCCCGGGGGCAGGGCGACCGGTGTGCCCGCCCCGTCGAGCATCTCGACGGCTTCGCTGACGGCAGCTTCGAGAGAGGAGAACACTTTCAACTTGGCGACTTGTGGATTGAGCCACCCCACCGCCGTGAGCACGCCACGGATCAACGGATTGCTCACGACAATCAGATTGCCCAGCGTCCTCGACTCCATCGTTGCCGCGTTGCGGGCGCTCATGTCGGCCCAGAACTTCCGCATTTCAGGGCTGGTGCGGGTCGAACGACTGGCGTCGTGAACGTTGACCACGCGTCGGCCTTCGAGAAACTGATTCAGAATGATCTTCTGGGTGACCTGCTCGTACCAGGTCCCCAGCGGCAGATCGACGTCACCCACGAACGACGACACCACGAGCGGTGCATACCGATCGTCGATGACTACCGCACCCGTCGGCCCCTCCTTAGCCTCCACCATCGTCGATACGGTACAACCTGACGACGGAAAAGCAATGCGACACGGCGCGCAGCTCCCCATCCTCCACTTGCGCGTCAACACTCCGGTCGGTTCCGTAGGTGTGCGCTCCTCCTACCACCCAGGGAAGTCGCTTCTGCGCGATTCTGCCTCATCGGGACTGCATCCCGATGTCGGAGTCACTCGCCCGCGGTCAGGGCAACCGCGCGGAACACGTCCCAGGGCACTTCGATTGGCGTGCCATGTCGGACGCCGGGAAAAAACACGGATCCGGAGATGTCTCGCCACGCCGATGGCTGATCGAGCATCGAGTCGCTCTCGGCTTGCACCGCGCCGTACGCGCCATCGCCATACTTGTCGAAGTAGACGTACAGCTCTCCATTGCGTTCGAGGAAGGACGGCCCTTCGGCGGCGTAGTTGCCCGTGATCGGCGCAGACGGTGCCGCTGTCCACGCGTCACTCCCGAACAGCTGAGCAGAAGACACCGCCCGTAGATTCTTTTGACCGTCGGCTTCGTCCTTGACGATCATCAGGTAGCCGTCACTGCGCGCGCTGATCGTCGCGTCGATGAAGTTGCGCCCCGGTTGGGAATACAGCACTTCAGGTTCGCTGAAATCCTGGAAGTCTTGGGTCAGCACGTAGTAGATGCTGTGCGGATCCGAGCTGGACGGGTTCTGGTCGAGGGGAGAAGACCAGAACACCATGTATTGGCCACTCGACGCGTCGAAGAACGTCTCGGGCGCCCAAACGTGCTCCACGTCGAGATCGATCTCGACGTAGTCCGCCTCACTCCAACTCACCATGTCGGGCGAAGATGCATGACCCAAGCCGCGGTCTTGAACGCAGTTCGATTCCGCCCAGGGTACGCAGGTCGTCGTCCACACCAGGTGAAACACCCCGTCCGGGTCGCGCATCACGTGGGGGTCGCGAAACGACCCGCCGCCCACCGATGGCGGCATGAACACCTTGCCCGCACCGATGGCCCCCCAATGCAAGCCGTCGTGGCTGTGAGCCAGTCGCAAGCCGTCCCCACGCCCCTGACTCACTTCGACGAAGTACGCGAACAGGTAGTAGTTCGCTTCGGGCGCGCCCGCGCGATACAGGTCGACGACCTCGTCGGGACTCAACACGCGATTGATCAACCCGATGTCGTCGATGGCGCCCGTCACCCAGTCGGCAGGTTCTCCCCCGTACAAGCCGCGACCGACGGAAACCCCACCTTCAGCGGCAAACACGTCGCCCGGGCAGGTTCGTTTTCCGGAAAGCACACCATCGACATAGATGCGTTGCTCCCGGGTCGCCGCGCTGCGAGTGCCGACCAAGTGATACCACTCGCCGGATCTCGGCTGGATCTCGGCGGTAGCTACACACGAACTTGCCGAGGTCGAATCCTGCGGGAACGTCGTGAACGACAGACGGCCGTCGGAGCGCTTCTGCAAGTAGACGGCGCCGACCTGTTCGCCATTGACGCCGACGAAGGTGCTGAAGTCGCTCGACTGATCGAGACGGACCCACGCCGAAATCGAAAAATCGACCGACGTATCCACGACCGTTTCAGTGGCGATCGCGTCGCTACCTTCACCATCGAGATTCAGGTGGCGGTCGCCCGCGGTCTGTTCGACCGAAGCGCTGCGAAGCTCGAGGGGGAGCTGACCAGAGACGTCCAACGACGACGACGTATCGCCCTGCTCGAAATCCCACAGCACGTCGAACTCGAGCTCGAACGCCGAGGTCGGCGGTTCGTCCTTGCCACCACTGGATGCGGAGGGTGCGACCGCCGGCTCACCGCTCGCAGTCGGCGCCACATCGGGTACGGTTGCTGATGGCTCAGGGTTACTCGGCTCCGGACCGTCCGGCGGCGTCGTGGCGACGGGTCCCATGGACGCACTCGGCGGTTGAGGCCCTACCGGTTCCCCA
Organism: Deltaproteobacteria bacterium; assembly: GCA_003235365.1. GTDB lineage: Bacteria > Myxococcota_A > Polyangia > Polyangiales > Polyangiaceae > SZUA-265. The sequence continues at coordinate 4,760 of QJWJ01000050.1, read as the reverse complement.
TTCGAAGTGGGCGGAGTGGGCGACACCGGGTCGGCACTCCCCGTGGCGACCGGTGCGTCGCTCGGGCCGTTGGTCGAGTTCGACGGCACGGCTGAGCTCGGTATCGCCGTGCCGCTGGGTGCCTGCGGTGAACCCATCTCGTCCGATCCCGCGCCGTTGCACGCGAACACCAGTGCGCCCAAGAGCGAACCAAAACACACTGACCTCAACCGGATCGCGGCCATGAGGCAAACGTAGACGAGCGGGCGTCGTTGGCGAGCGCCGATTTGGGGGCGAATCCCCAAAACACCGGGTGCCTGCGGCAAGACCTCCAAGAAACGAGGAAATTTGTAGCCAGCGCTGGCGCCGCCGGATGGGAAGCACCGTTGCCGCACACTCGAGAGCGCACCCGGACGTCCGCTTCTCAGTCGTTGACCCAACCGTGCTCGAGGCAGAGTCCTTCGTGCCGCTTGGGGCAGGCGATGCGTACGTGGAAGTGGTCGTCGTGGGCGGCCGAGTTGCTCGGCTGACGCAGCAACTGCTCGGCGCGTTCGAGGTACTTCCGAAATGCCGGACGGGCGCGGGCGAAATCGAGCAACCGACGACGCAAGTGGCTGGCCACGAAGACGTACTTCACCTCAGCCCGCTTGTCCTGCAGCCACATCTGCACCATCAGCCAGTTGCGGTAGTCGTCGAAACGCACCTTGCTGCCATCCTTCGCGTTTCCGTCGGCGTCAAAAGCGATGAAACGATCGAGCCGTTTGGGCCGGTCGTGCTTGTCGAGCACAAAGAACCCCACGTCTGCGTCGCGGCCGCTCTGGTGAGACCGGTGCCCCGGTAACGGGCCGCCAAACTTGGACGACAAATCACCCACGACCAGCACCGCACCGCGAGCCTCACGCGACATCTGACGCGCGGTACGCTGCAGCATCAACACCAACGCTGGGTGCCCGTAGACGGCTTTTCGACTATTCGACTTGATCACCAAATGCTGGTTGGGTCGCAGTCGTTTGGCACGCAACTGCCAGCCGTCCGCGGGAGATCCGACGGACAAGGACATCACCGAGTACGGCCGTTTGCGAAACTTCTCCGGCAGGTCCGCGTCGGTCCGCCTGGCGTAGGCGATGCCGAGCAGCGCGAGCAGACTCACCGCGATCGCCAGCTGCAAACCACGTCGACGCACGGAGAACATGTTCGTACCCGTTAGCGCAACACCACGGCGTCTGCCAACCGCTGGACGGCCGTTGGTACAGGCAGTGTCCGTCAACGGTTCAGTGGTCGACGCTCACCGCCAACTGGCGGATCTCGGCGTTGGGAAAGTGCAACACCAGCTGATCTGCGCTCAGTTCCTTGCCGCCCAGCAGCTCGACGTCCGAGACGCGTTTCGGTGCGCTCGAAATCAAAGCGACGATGCGCAAGGGCCCAGCGGGCAAGTCGTCAAACACGACCGCATCGCCCAACAACTGCTCCTGGGCGGACGGTGCGATGAGCGTCGAGACGGGATCAGTTCTCGGATCAGTATACGCAGGTGAGATCCAGTGCACGTCGTTGCGCGAGTCGATCCCGAACAACAACACGTAGGCGGGCGCCTTGCCCAGGTTGCGCAACCCAGCGGTGAGTGGCGCGTTCGCCGGCAGCTCGCTGCCCGCTCCCAGTGGAGCGAGCCCATCGCGCAGCGTGTACACTTGTACCCCAACATCGCGTGACAGCGTGGATTCCGAAGGGCCCCCACGCGGTACCCACTGACCCACGTGGGGCTCCGAACCGGTCAGCCCCTTCGGCGACGAGGCGCGCGGTGTCGTGGACGCCGGGTCGCCGGTTTGCCCATCACGAAGCGCCACCGGCACCACCACGAGCGCGGCCGCTGCAGCGGCCATTCCCCACAGCCATCCGCGAGAATTGCCGGTGCGGCGCGGTGGCTGATCGAGACGGCCGAGGACGTCGACGACGTGCTGCTCGGTATCCAGAGCGGGAGCAGAATCGTCGTCGACGGGCGCCGCGATGTCGCTGATGAGGGTCCGCAACTCGGCCACTTCAGCCGCGCAGCGAGTGCACGAGGACACGTGGCGCTCGATGTATTCGAGCCGCTCTGGAGGCAGCCCGCGGTCGAGAAAACCGATGAGTTCGTCTTCGTTGGGACAAGTACCGCTCATCAGCTGCGCTCCAACTTCTTTCGAAGTGCCTTCATCCCATGGTGAACCCGTGACCGCAACGTCGACTCGCCGGCCCCGAGCGCGACCGTCATCTCGTCGTAGCGCAGCTCTTCGGCAAAGCGCAGCAGCAGCGCCTCACGCATCGGCGGCGGCAAGTCTTCGAGAGCCGCCCGTACGCGCTGGCGTCGTTCGTCGGTCAACAGGCGTTCGACCTGATCGGCGCTGGCGTCCCCGGTCAATCCACTCGCGGCATCGCTGTAGCGCTCTTGGGTCCCTCGACGACGCAAATGATTGCGGCAACGGTTTCGAGCGACGGTCACCAGCCACGGCACGAAACCACCCTGCGAGGCGTAGCGCTGACGATTCTGCCAAACCTGGACCCAGGTATCTTGAGCAAGCTCCTGCCCCGCCTGCGCGTCATTGACGAAACGGGCGCACAAGGCCACCACCCGAGCGGCGTGGCGCCTCACCAGACACGCAAACGCCGCGCGCGAGCCCCCTTGGGCAAGCCGCATCAGCTCGTCGTCGCTGCGTTCATTCAACGACTCCGACGCGGCTTTGGAGTGAACTAGGCGAACGATGCCCATCGCCGGAAGAACACGACACGCCGACAGCGCGTTGAAGAGAAAGTCGCCAGCCCCGTCGGCAGCGCGCAAATCCGCATTCTGGCGGCTTGGCCCCAAGGCCGCTGGGCGAGCCGCGGCCACGCACGAACGGTGGTCAACGTTCCATTGCAGACAAATTTGGCTCCATCAAAGGGGCAACCGAGTCCGATTGCAGACGAATCGGGCTCAATTGGAAGGGTAGGACCGTTGCAATGCAAACACATTAGGCTTCAATGAACGGTGCAGTCGACCTAATGCAGACGATTTAGGCTCCAATGGACTTCTGCACGGTCCAAATCTTGCTCTTGTTGCGAGAAAGCAACCGTACACTGGGTGTATAGCTGACTAATTTGTCTCAATTGCAACGGTGGTACCGTTGCTTGCCGACCAAAACGTCCGCAATGAGACCAAAAACAGCTCGAAAGGCGACTAATTCGTCTCGATTCACGCCCACGTGCCAACCGTCGCTGTCTCCATGAACGCGTGGGACACGCTGTGAATCGTGTCTACGAGGGGCAAACCGGGTCCGAGCGGCTGCCGTACCGGCGAAATGCCCCGCGAGCGAATCGCGCGCGTCCGCTGCTCCACGACAGAAACGATCCAGGCTCCCATCGGTATGGCAACCCGGTCAGCCCAGGCACGGTCATCACTCCGTCGTGACGGGTTCGGGCCCCGGAGGCCAGGAAGCGAGCGCAACGCGGGGTGGCGGGGTGCGTGGCGGCGCCTCGCTCGCGATCGGAAGCGGCACTGGAGTCACAACAAGGCTCTCGACGGCAACGGTTCGCGGAACTCCTCGCCCGTTGGCCAGGGGGGTGTCGGCTGCGAGCGGTGCTGCCGAGGGAATGGCGATGGAGGACGCCGTGCGACCGCCGGGTGCGAGGGTAGGCCAGGTTCGCCCAGTGCGAGGCTCGATCAGGGTCCGCGCATCTGCGTACACCCGGGGCGTCGAGTAAACGGCCCGCAACGCTCGCCACAACGGCATCGACTGGTAGCGCTCAGGCCAACGCCTCAGGAGCTGCGCCCTCACGGCCGGGCCGTGTCGCGCACTCATCCAGGGGTACAAGTGGTGCTCGACGTGATAGCCGAACCCCAGACTCAGCCAGTCGACGAGAGGTGAAACCGTTACGCTCAACGAGTTGACGAGTGGGTCGTTCACCTCAGTGAGCGGGCTCAGGCTGTGATTCGTCAAGATGTAAGCCATCACGATGGTGTTGGCGATGGTCAACGGTATTGCGAATCCGAATATCAACGGCACCCAACCCCAGAGCAAACCGATACACAGCCAACCGGCCCAGACGAGCACCGTGTGGATGACTGCCACTCTCGCGTCCCTCCTCGAAAGAGTACGCGTCCGCTCAGCGGTGAGCAGCACTTGGGTGCTTTGAATGGTGAAACCGAGCAGCAACGCGAGCACACCGCCGCGTGCCCCGCGAGCGGCGCCCACGTGATCGACCATGAAACGTATGAAGCGGCTGTTGCGGTACGCGGTCAGCGTCGGGAACGCATCTGGATCGGAGTCGGGAACCTGGGTGCGGCCATGGTGAACCCGGTTGTGCCAGGCGACCCACAGCCGGGGCGAGATGGCAAACGGCAAGAAGGCTACCGCACCGATGAGACGTTGCCAGCGCCGACCTTTGACGATCGCGCCGTGGAGAGTCTCGTGGGCAAGGAAAGTCAACCCCGCAAACGCAGCGCCAATCAGCAACGACACGAGCCACGCCAAGCCGAGCGGCACCGCACCCACGGCCAGGGCCGCGACGCCACCCACCACCAACGCCAGGTGTATCGGAAGCCACAACAGGCGTGAGGTAGCCCGCCGGTGAACATCGTGGGGCAGGTGCTTTCTGAGACTACGGGCGTAGGCGGCGGCGGGCTGGGGTAACATCTCTATAGCCTAGGAGCGTTCCGAAACTTCGCCGTCACGTGTGCGACAGGATCCCCCACTCGGCCGTGACACGAAACCAACGGTCCGCGGTTACCAGGGTGGTCCCCGCAGAATTCGAGCCGAATTAGCCGCAAACAA
>QJWJ01000433.1 GCA_003235365.1 Deltaproteobacteria bacterium | reverse complement strand
GAACGCGATGATTCGCATCTACGATGCCGCGCGCAAAGCTCGCCAGCAGGCGTCGATGGGCTTCGACCTCGGTGAGTTGGATCAGAAGATCCTGCGCTACGGGGAGGAGTTCGAACGACGCATGATGGACCTTCGGGTGAATCTCCCGCTGGAAGCCCAGTTGGACCTGGGCTGGGAGATTCTCGAGAATCACTTCTCCAAAGAGCAGACGGGCCTCCCATCCAAACTGACCGATCGCTACTGGAATCGGAGAACGGCCAGCGCATGACTACCCGAAGGTTCGCCCTCAACAAGACGGAGCTCACGCGGCTTTCCCGCGAAGAGAAGACGTATCAGCAGTTTCTGCCCGTTCTGCAACTCAAACAGGAACAACTTCAAACGGAGCAGTTGAAGCTCAAACGTCAGCTGACCGCCTGCGAACGAGAAACGGCGCGCCTTCGCGCTGAGGTGGAGCGCTACGCACCCCTGTTGGCCGAACCGCTGTTGGTACCACTGACAGACTTGGCTCGCGTCGAGCACATCTCCCTCGGAGAGAAGTCCGTGGCCGGCGTGAGAGTGCCCACGTTGGAACGCGTCGTATTCACTGAACGGCAGTACTCGCGCTTCGGAACCGGCGTGTGGGTGAGCTCGGTTCTCCCTGACCTGCGCCTGCTGGTCAAGCAGTCGGCGGAGCTTTCGATTCTGCGGCACCAGGCCAAGCTGGTCACGCGTGAACTTCGCAAGGCAACGCAGAAGGTGAATCTATTCGAGAAGGTGCTCGTCCCCGAGACGCGGGCGGGGATCAAGCGCATCAAGATCGCCCTGGGCGACCAGCAGGTGGCCGCCGTCGGGCGCGGCAAGATTGCAAAAGCCAAACACCAGCCGGAGCCGCACCACAACAGTGTGTCGCCGGCCGGGACGCAACGAGGTCACTCGTGAGCCAGGTGCCCATGGTTCGCTGCGTCATGGTGGGTCGTCAGCAAGACGCAGAACCAATCGTGGAGGCGTTGCAGTCAGCGGGACTCGTCCACGTCGCAAAGATCGCCCTGAATGCCGGTGACGCGGCTGAGCTCACGGCAGGCGCCACGGCTTCACCCGGTGCCGCCGAGGTCCGAGCCATCGACGCTCGCCTCGCGAAACGCTTCGAGGCACTGCGAAGCGTCGCACCGGCACCAGCGCGACTGCAGAGCAGCGAGCTGAGCTACCTCGAAGTCGGAGTCGAAATTGACAAGCTCCTGCGACGACGAGCACAGCTACAGGGCGAACTGGAACAGCTCGAAGCGCAACGGGAACTGCTCGCGCCCTGGGGCGAGTTCGACGTCGACGACGTTCGGGTGCTCGAAGCGGCCCAGGTCCGGGTCGTGTTCGTGGAGATGAGTGAGGACGAATGGTTGCGCCTCGACCGCAGCATCCCCCACGCCCTGGCGTCGGTGCGTGAAGGAGTGCGCAACGTGGTGCTGTTCGATCCGCCAACCGACGTCGCGGGGACGGTCATCGGAGTGCCACGCACGTCATTGCGCGACGTGAAACGACAACTCGAAAGCGCTCACGCCGGCCTGCGAGAGGTGCAACGTGAGCTCGGTCGATTTGCACACTATGCGTCGCTCGTCGCCGAGCGACGCAAGGCGCTCTCTGACCGCCTCGCTGTGCTGAACGCGCTCGATTGCGCAGTCAGCACCGGGCCGTTGTTCGCGTTGGAAGGCTTCGTGCCGCGCGATCAGGTCGTCGATCTGCAGGAATCCTTGAGTCCGTTTGCCTGCGCACTGCAACTCGAGGATGCCGCTGCTCGCGATGAACGCGCGCCCGTGAAACTTCGAAACAACTCGCTGGTCGCTGGTTTCGAGAGCGTGGTCGAAGCGTTCAGCGGCATGCGTTACGGCGAGAAGGACTTCACTTGGGCCGTCGGGCTGCTTTTCGTCGGCTTCGGGTCGCTGTGCTTGCTCGACGCAGGCTACGGCCTGATGCTCGCCATCGTTGGCATCGCGTTGCGGCTCCGCGGCGACAAGCGCTTGGGGAACGTGTTCGCGCTGACCGGGATCATCTCGGTGGCGGTCGGTTTGCTGTGTGGTCAGTTCTTCGGATTGATCGTGGGGCAAACGGTCATGCCCGACGCGCGGCCGTTGCTCACGCTCAGTTCCGAACCGTACCACGCCTTCTTGTTTTCGCTGTTTGTCGGCATGGCGGCCATGCTCTTCAGCTACTCGATGGCGATTTGGCAGCGAGGGCTTCGCAGTGATGCCACGGGCGCACTGCTTGTAGTGCTGGCGGCGTTCGTCGCCGTCTACGCGAACATGGCAACCGAATTCGTACACTCCTTCTTCTCATCGCAAGCGCTGTCTCCCGCCGAGATCGCGGCCGCCAGACTCTGGGGCAATCGCACCGCCTGGGCCTTCGGCTGCGCGGCAGTGTCATCCTGGGTCGCCTTCCCAGGAAGAGTCTTCGGTGATGCGCGCGTGGGCAATGTCCTGTGGACGCTCTACTCTGGCACCACGGGCTTCGTACAGGACGTGTTGAGCCACATGCGCCTGTTCGGGATCGCATTGTCGGGAGGTATCATGGCCCTGGTCGTCAACGAGGTGGCGGGTCGCTTCTCGCTTCCAATCACGGCGCTGTTCGCCGTGGTTGGGCACACCTTCGTTTTCCTGCTCTCCCTGCTTTCGATGTACATCCATACCAGCCGCTTGATCTTCCTCGAATGGGGCAGCAAGTGCATCGACGGTGGGAGCAACTTCTACTCTCCCCTCAGACGGAGCTCTGCATGATTCGCAACACCTTGGTTCTGCTTGCCATCCTTCTCGCTCCTGCGACGGCGCTTGCGCAAACCGCAACCCCGTTGACGCAGTTGTCAGCCACACTCCAGGTGATGTTGTTCGTCGCGTTCATCATCGTGGCCTCCGGTATTCTGTCGTCGGGCTACGCGTTGTCCATCTCGCTGTCAGCGTACGCCGCTACCGAGCCCACCTCGCGTCAAGCGGCGTTCATCCCCGCTGTGATGCCCGGTTCCCAGGGCTTGTACTCCTTCGCCATCAGTTTTCTCATGATCGGAGCGCTGAACCAAGGCACTGACCCGGTCAAGATATCGCTGGCCGGAGTCATCTGTGGGCTACCTTGCCTATTCTCCGCCATTGGCCAAGCGCGTACTGCCGCAGCGTGCATCAAGTCCATCAACAACGGCCAGATGAGCCAAGGCCAAGCCCTACTCGCCACCGGGATCCCCGAACTGTACGCACTCACCGGTCTCGCGGGTGCATTCTTGGTCATGAACTGAGAACTGGGTTGCGCCTGCGACGACGAACTCGTCTATCGAGGCACTGACCCAGGCTGCGATGGGTGCTGCCAGCACCCGAGCGGTTCAAAACGTCTGGGGCGCAACCGCTGGATGCCGGTCAACCCGCTCCATGGTGCATGTCGTGCACCAACTTCTCGAGTTGTCGGTAGCCTCCCTTCCACACTTCGAACATCTGGCGTGCGCCAGGATCCGGAAAAATGTCCGCGTCTCCCGCGACCAGTCCATCGACGATGCTCGTCGCTGTGGCTTCGGGTGACGTCTTTTCCATGGCGAGCGGGCGCGCCATTTCCGTATCGATGGGCCCTGGATTAACGGTGTGGACGCTGATCCCTCGCGGAGCGAGCTCGATCCGGATGCCCTGAGACGCAGAAAAGAGTGCGGCTTTCGAGGCGCTGTAAGCTCCGAGGACCGGGAGATTGACGAACGCCGCCATGGTCACGACATTGACGATCGCTGCTTCTCGCTTGCCCTCGAGGACGGGGATGAACGCGCGCATCATGTCCAGCGTTCCGTAGTAGTTCGTACGCATGTCGCGCTCGAACAATGCGGGCTCCTTGCCGAGCAGGCTGGTGAACGCCGCAACTCCAGCGTTGTTGACCAGAATGGAGGCATCACTGGCCGCCTTGGCGGCCGCCTGAACATTCGCCGGGTCGGTGATGTCCAGTTGCACGGGCACGACGCGCGGGTCGTGAAAGTCCGGCAGGCTCTCCAGTTTGCGAGCGGTCGCGTAGATCCGCTTCACGCCGCGGCCGAGGAACTCGACGACCAGGGCCCGGCCAATCCCGCGGTTGGCGCCGGTGACTACGACGGTCTTGTTTTCAATCTGCATGATCTTGCCTTTCTGTCGGGGCGCAGTGCTTCCGACCCGATAGGTTTAGGATGTGCAGAATAGACAGTCATTCTGCGTTTTTAGTCGATTGTTGTGCAAATTTGCACAACACTTCGCCCATGGATTGGGACGACCTGCGCGTGTTCTTGACGGTTTGCCAGACCGGCTCACTCAACTCCGCCGGACAAGCCCTCGGCATGAATCACACGACCGTCGGTCGGCGGATCGCTGCACTCGAAGAACAGCTCGACACCAGGCTGTTCGACAAGAGCCGCGGTGGCTACTCGATGACCCAAGCGGCCGAAGAGATCCTCCGACGCGCAACGGCCATGGACGAGCACGCTCGAGCCATCCTGCGAGAGAACGTCGGAAGAGATCGAGAACTGCGAGGTAACCTCGTCCTGACGGTGCCTTACGACTTCGCGGACGCGGTGCTCATCCCCGAGCTGGGGACGTTCACGCGCCAATACCCGAAGATCGAATTGGAATTGTCGACGAGTCTCGATCTGGAAAACCTCGACTCGCGCGACGCAGATCTGGCCCTGCGCATCACCAAGACGCCACCCGAGCACCTCGTGGGGCGCCGCGTCCACCCGCTGTGCCTCGGCGTGTACGGAAGTCGACGGTACCTGGAAAAGCATGGGCCCCAGGAGCTCATCTTGCACCGTGGCCAGCGCAAACTGCCAAAGTGGGCCGAACAGTTTCCCGACGCGAAGCTGAGTTGTCGCATCGACAGCGTCGGTTCCCAGCTCAATGCCGTGCGTTCAGGGTTGGGCATCGCCCGGCTTCCGTGCTTCATCGGCGACGGGGATCAATCGTTGCGTCGCTTGCCTGTCGAGGTCGTCTCCGACTGGGGCATTTGGGTGCTGCATCACCCCGATCTCCGAGCGACGGCTCGAGTTCGGGCATGCCGCGACTTTCTGTACGACGTGCTCGAACGACAGCGCACCCTGCTGTTGGGCGAGAACTCTCGCTTTTTCAGTGGCGGAGCGTGAGCGCTGGGCCCTTGGCTCGACGAGTCTTCCTGGTTTTCATGGGTTCCCGGGCGTGCAAGGTCTCTGATTTCGACCGCAAGCTCCGGAGCGCGGCAACAGCGAGCCACACCTAGATCTCTCCTCGTTGGGGCTCGAACCCCAGAAGGAGAAACGAACATGACCAGGCGACTAGAAGGAAAAGTGGGAATCGTGACCGGGGCCTCGTCCGGGATCGGGCGAGCGGCGGCCATCGCGATGGCCGCCGAGGGGGCCAAGATCGTCGCGGTAGGGCGGCGCAGTGGCGAACTCGACACCACCGTCCGACAGGTGGCAGAGAGCGGAGGGCTGGCGGTCGCGCGCACCGCCGATGTCACGAACGAGAGCGCCGTGGAGGGGCTCGTCGCGTTCGCCGTCGCGCGGTGGGGGCGACTCGACATCGGCGTCAACGCTGCCGGAGCCAGCTTCCAGGCGGCGATGACCCACGAGCTTTCCGAGGCGGCGTTTCGCGACTGGCTCGACGGACACCTCGTGAGCGCGTTCCTGTGCGCCAAGCACGAGGTTCGAGCCATGCTCGCCTCCGGAGGGGGCAGCGTGATCAACGTGGGGACGTTCGTGGGTGACACCAAGGCGCTCCCGGGCACGGCGGGCTACGCCGCCGCCAAGACCGGGCTGGCCGGATTGACCCGCACGGTGGCGGCAGAGTACGCAACACGGGGAGTCCGAGCCAATCTCCTCGTGCTCGGGGGCGTCGACACGCCCATGTTCCGGTTGTGGAACGACAGCGAAGAGAAACGAGTCGCCGCCGCCTCGCTGCACGCCATGAAACGAGTTGCCACGGCAGAAGAGATCGCCGACGCCATCGTCTTTCTCTCGAGCGGAGAGTCGTCGTTCCTCACCGGCGCGACCTTCGCGCTAGACGGCGGGGTCTCCCTCACCTAACCCCATAGCCTAGGAGCCGGTTCCCGAGGCTCCGGGAACCGGTTCCGCGCCCCATCCGCTCCGGCCCCCACCCGGAGTTCGGGCGGTCCCATTTGAATTCAATCGCAAACGGCGGAGTGCCGCGCGCAGCAGCTGCGGCCACACTGCAGGACCAAACCATGCCGACCCAATCTGAAATGCTCGCCGCGAAAACCCTCGCGGATCCGCGCTGGGCCGCCCTGGTCGCGCGGGACGCCAGCGCAGACGGGCGTTTTTTTTACTCGGTCGAAACCACCGGCGTTTACTGCCGGCCCTCATGCGGCGCCCGGACACCCCGGCCGCAGAACGTCGCGTTCCACGCTACCGCGGCGGCGGCCGAGCGGGCCGGCTATCGCGCGTGCCGGCGTTGCCGACCCGGCGAACCCTCCCTGGCCGAGCAGCACACACTGATGATCGCGGAGCTGTGCCGCTTCATCGAGTCCTCCGAGCAGCCACCCACGCTCGCGGAACTTGCCGCACGTGCCAACCTGAGCGGCCACCATCTGCATCGCGTCTTCAAAGCGGTGACAGGGTTAACCCCAAAGCAATACGCCCTTTCGCACCGCGCCAAGAGGATGCGGCAGGAGCTGTCGCGGAGTAGCAGCATCACCGAGGCCATCTACAGTGCGGGCTTCAACTCCAACGGGCGCTTCTACGAGTCCTCGGACCGTGTGTTGGGCATGACGCCCTCGAGCTATCGCGCGGGCGGCGCCAAGCGACGAATCGTCTTTGCGGTGGGCGAGTGTTGCCTCGGCTCGATCTTGGTGGCCGCGACCGAGCGCGGCGTTTGCGCCATCCTCCTGGGGGACGAACCGGACCACCTGGCTCGCGAGCTGCAGGATCGATTCCCGCGCGCCGAGTTGATTGGAGGTGACCGAGATTTCGAGCAGCTGGTAGCGAGGGTGGTCGGATTCGTAGAAGCCCCCAGGCTGGGGCTCGACCTTCCGCTGGACATCCAGGGAAGCGCCTTCCAGGAGAGAGTCTGGCAGGCGCTGCGACAAATCCCACCGGGCAGCACGCAGAGCTACCGCGAGGTGGCCGAGCGCATCGGAGCTCCGCGTTCGGTTCGCGCCGTGGCGGGAGCCTGCGCGGCCAACCCCCTCGCGGTCGCAATCCCGTGTCATCGAGTGGTGCGCACCGACGGCTCGCTTTCCGGCTACCGCTGGGGCGTCGAGCGCAAGCGCGCCCTGCTCGACCGAGAGGCAGAGCAATGCGAGCGAGCGCGGGAATGAACGCTTGCGCGCGAAGCGTCGAGCGGCTCGACTGACTGGCGGCGAGAACCAACGCGTCGTGCAAGAGCACCTGACCTACATCGAGAACAACATGGGCAGGATGCGATACGTTCGACTACGCGAAGCAGCACTGCCAATCGGCAGTGGCGTGACAGAAAGCACCGCCAAGAACGTCGTCAACATGCGCGGGAAATTCAGCGGACGGCGTTGGAGCGTGGCCGGCCTGAGGAGCGTGCTGAACTTGAGAGCCTTGCTCAAGAGCAACCGCCTCAGCCAATTCTGGACCGTGTTTACACGGCGATACGGCGTCCCGGTTGACGTCGTTTGCGCCGCGGCGTGATCCGTCTGCGGTCCACACCCCAATCGCGAGCGGGTTTGTTACGCCTGAGCTACGACCACAAGAAGCTCAACTGCGTCTCCGATCTCTCTCAAGGAGTGAAAGAAGTTATCGTGTTCGACCCCACGAGCCTGCTCGTTCTTCACGCTCACCGCGACGGGACGATGCGCAAGGTGTCACCCGAAATCATCGAGTGCGGGTGCATCGTCACGGTGTAGTCGTCGCGCGGTTGTCGGAGCGCGCCCCGAGCGCATCGTGCGACGCCGCGAGCAGCTCGAAATACGCAAGTGATGCGCAGTAGTCACTCGCCGCTTGCCGTCCCCCCACTGCCTCGCATACAGTGGCGCGATGCGAGAGGGTTGCGGTTTTCGAATGAGGAAGGTTCAGGCGTTTGCGTGGGTTGTCGTCAGTATTAGTTTGGCGCAAGGCTGTCTGGGTGCCGAGCAGGAGGGGAACGACTCTACCGGGAACCAGCCCACCGGAAATGAACCCACTGGGAACCAGAGTGAACCCGTGGGGGCCAACAGTCCAACAGCCAACAGCCCTGCTAG
>QJWJ01000413.1 GCA_003235365.1 Deltaproteobacteria bacterium | reverse complement strand
CGCAGGTAGCGCTCGGGCTCGATGTCGTGCAAGTGGCAGCTGGCGATGAGCGAGGTGAAGGTCGTGTTGACCTGGGCGCCGTCGTCGCTGGCGACGAAGAGCCAGTTGTTCCTTCCGACGGCCTGTCTGCGCAGGTGTCTTTCGTAAGCGTTCGAGGAACCACGTGGTTCCCTGCACCGGGCTGGCCGTCCTAGGCTAAGCGTGCATGGAAGGCTTCGATCCGTCGCAGTGCGAGCAGCCAGAGGTTGTCTTCGAGCCGCTTGTGAGTATCGGGCTGCTGTCGGGTCTGCTTCCAGTTGCAGGGTGCGAGCTCGAGGACGCGGGTGCTGGGCCAGTCGGGCAGCAGGCACATCACTTCGCGCAGGTAGCGCTCGGGCTCGATGTCGTGCCGCAGGTAGCGCTCGGGCTCGATGTCGTGCAAGTGGCAGCTGGCGATGAGCGAGGTGAAGGTCGTGTTGACCTGGGCGCCGTCGTCGCTGGCGACGAAGAGCCAGTTGTTCCTTCCGACGGCCTGTCTGCGCAGGTGTCTTTCGGAGATGTTGTTGGTCGCGGGCAAGCGCCCGTCGCTCAGGAAGCGTCGCAGAGCTTGCTCCTGGTTGAGCGAGTAGCGGATCGCGGCAGCCAGCGGTGTTCCGTCAAGCGCGGCGTCCTGGTGCTGTCGACACAGCTCGAAGTGCCTGTCGACGAGCACCTTGACCTTGCTGGCGCGCATCCGCTCGCGCTGCTTGCGGGGCTTGTCGGCGAACTTGCGCTCGAGCAGAAACATCACGCGCAGGTTGTCGAGAAACTGTCGTGCGAGCTCGGGCTCGCTGCCAAAGGTCTTGAAAAAGTAGCTGCGGGCGTGTCCCCAGCAGCCGACTTCGCTCGCCCCGTCTTCGCCGTACAGATGGTCAAAGACGCTATGGGCATCAGCCACGACGAAGCCATCATAGCCGCCCAGCAGCTTGTCGACCGCCGCCGAGTCGTGCTTGTGGCTGAAGGCGAAGATAACGTGACGGCCGGGAGCGACGAGCACCCAGAAGTGACCACGCGAGCATTTGTCCGGCGCCTGCACCAGCACGCCAGTCGCATCGACGCACAGATATGGTGCGCCGCGCGCATCGGCCAGCATGGCGGTGATCAATGGAGCAAACAGCTGTCGCAGCGCATCGAGCCAGCCGCACAGCGTCGAGCGCCCCAAGCGCATGCCTTCGCGCTCGTAGACGTTCTCAAGCCGGTTGTAGGGCAGGTGGTCGTCGAAGCGTCGCACGGCCACGTTCGCAAGCAGGCCGGGACCGGCCATACTGCGCGGCAGCGGCAGCTCGGGCACTGCCGCTACGGCAATCCAGCTGTGCGGCGGGTGCGCCGGCAGCGTCCCCTGCTGCGCTCGTGTGTCCATGACCGCCTGCACGGCTTGTTCGGTCTTGGCGACGAACTTCGGCCGCACAATGACCACTTCCACCAGCGAGGAGACCTGACGCTCGATGGTAGTGCAGCGCTCTTCGCCGATGCGCTCGAACGCATCCAGACCCAAGCGCTTGACCTCGTCGGGCAACATCTCGATCGTCACGCGGTGCATGTGCTCGCTCTTGGTCGAGCGACCGGTAGGCTTGCGCTTGCGACGGTGCACCTTGTCGTCGTCGCCGTCCTCACCACCGCCGTCGCCGCCAGCGCCCGCCTCGGCCTCGGCTTGTGCCAGCAGCTCCTGGGCCAGCTGCTTGGCATCGGCGCTGTCGACGTCCCTGTCGCCTAGCAGCTCGGCCAACACCTGTAGTGACAGCTGCGAATCGTCCTCGCCCTTGAAGCGCTCACTCTTGGGCCCGATCAGCCCGCGCTCGAGCTTGGCGACCTTCTCCTTGAGCTCGTCGAGCAGCTTGCGGTAGGCATCGCGGGCGCGAATAGCCTCCAACAACGCCTTGCGATGGGTGTCGCTGTCGAGCACATCGAACTGCGCGGCGACCAAGTCGACATCGAGAGGAGCGTTAGCACGCTGCTTGGACGCGTCACTCATCGCGACGATCTGGTACGTGCGCGCGATCGTCGCGTCAACGCACGACGTGCAACTTCGTCGACCGCCTGTGCGTTTTTGCCCTGCCCGCCAGCAGCTGCCCCAGCAACTTGCCGTCGATACGCACCGAGACCGACTGCGGATCTTCCTTCGAGGGCAGGTCGAAGACCGCGCCGTGGGCGCGCTTGTACAGGACGCAGTAGCCGTTGCGGTCCCACCACAGCGCCTTGAGCCTGTCGGCTCTGCGGTTGGCGAAGATGAAGAGCGAGCCCGAGCGCGGGTCTTGCGCCATCGCGTCGCGCGCGATCAGCGCCAGGCCGTCGAAGCCGCGCCGCATGTCGACTGGCTCGGTGTAGACGAAGATGCGTACCGTGGCGGGGATCATCGTGCCGCCTGCAGCGCGCGCACCAGGCGCGTCAGCATCGCCTCGTCGAAACCCACAGGCACGCGCACCAGCACCCCGCCGAGAACCAGCTCGAGCATCGACTCTGTGGTGGTGGTGCCCGAACGCGCTAGCGATGATGTCGACAGCTCCACGAAGCCCACCTTCGGCACCGAGGTCGCCGCATGACGGCGGCGTCGCTTGCCTTGGGTCCCGCCGCGTGCACTGCCACGCTCGTCATCTTCCGAGTCCAGCTTCCACTTCCAGTACGACAGCGTCGAGGCCTTGAGCCCAGCTTCCGCAGCGAACTCCTTCGCCGTCAGCCCGCTATCCTTCCATCGCTCCACTCGCTTCGCCCATTCCGCTCGACTCGTCCGCGACATGACGTCTCCTGTGTTGCGTCAGTCTCCCCACGGATGCCCGCCGATACGAGAACGTGCCTCCTCGAACGCTTACGGCTTTCGGCTGTGATTCCGGTGCCCTGCCGGCAAGCATGCGTGAGCCTGCCGCGTCGAG
>QJWJ01000212.1 GCA_003235365.1 Deltaproteobacteria bacterium | reverse complement strand
TGGGCAATTGGCTGCGGGCCAGCGACCCGGTGGCCACGGATCAGCGAGCGCAGTGATCGACCGCAGTGACCCTCTGGAGGCGCAGTGAGCAACGAACAGACCCCATTCCCCGTAATCTTCGAACGCTTGTTGGCCGGCAACCTCGGCGCCCAGGCGGCGCGCGAAAGCTTCGATGCAATCCTGTCCGGAACCTGGAGCCCCGCGCAGATCGCCGGCTTTCTGGCAGCGCTGCGCGTGCGCGGTGAGACGAGCGAGGAGATCGAGGCGGCCGCGCGCGCGATGCGCTCGGTGATGGTGCCCGTGGGGCACGACTACGAAACCTGCCTCGACACCTGCGGAACGGGTGGTGACGGCTCGGGCAGCGTGAACCTCTCCACCGGCGCGGCGATCATGTGCGCGGCGCTCGGCGTGCCCGTCGCCAAGCACGGCAATCGAGCGGCGTCGAGTCAGTCCGGCAGCGCGGACGTTCTGGAGGCACTCGGCGTCTCCATCGCTCTCAGTGCCGAGCAGACGTCCGCCGTACTTCGCAAGGTCGGGATCGCGTTCATGTTGGCGCCGACGCACCACCCGGCGATGCGTTTCGCCGGGCCCATCCGCAAGGAGCTCAAGGTGCGGACGATCTTCAATTGCCTCGGGCCGCTGGCGAACCCGGCTTCGGCGACCCACCAACTGATCGGCGCATTCGCCGACGAGTTGCGACCGATGCTCGCCCAAGCCTTGCGTGCGCTCGGGACCAAGCGCGCCTGGATCGTACGCAGCGAGGACGGCATGGACGAAGTGAGCCCGTTTGGGCCCACCAAGGTCACCCAGCTCGATGGCGGTGAGCTGAGTGAACTGGTCGTGCAGCCCTCGGACTTCGGGCTCGAACCGAGCCCGGTCGGTGCCGTAGACGGAGGCACACCACAGCAAAACGCCGAGATCTTGCTGACGGTGCTCGGCGGCAAGCCGCACCCGTCCCGCGACGCATTCATCCTCAATGCCGCGGCCGCCCTGGTCGTCGGCCACGGTGGCTCGCCGAGCGAGGCGGCCGCACGCGCCGCGCGCTGCCTCGACGACGGCAGCGCCCTGGCGAAGCTCGAGGCCTGGCGCAAAGCCGCAACCGAGGCGGCCAACCAGGCAAGCAACTGACGATGGGCCTGCTTTCCGACATTCTGACCAACAAGCGCGAGGAGCTGGACAGCTTGCCGGAAGCTCCCGGCGATGGCTTCAGCCCGCGCCCCGTCGAGCTGTCGCGCACTCGAACGGGTCGGCTCAGCTTGATAACCGAGATCAAACTCCGTTCACCTTCCGCCGGGAAGCTCTCGTCCGCGCTGAGCGTTGCGGAGCGCGCCAAAGCCTACGAAGCGGGTGGCGCGAGCATGCTCAGCGTCTTGTGCGACCAGAAATTCTTCGATGGGTCGTACGCCCACCTCGCTGAGGCACGCCGAGCTTGCTCGCTGCCGCTACTGTGCAAGGAGTTCATCATCGACGAGCGGCAACTCGATTGCGCCGTGACTCACGGCGCCGACGCGGTGTTGTTGATCGTGCGCTGCCTCAGTCAGCCCGAGCTCGTTCACTTGGTACGCGCTAGTGAAGCGCGCGGCCTGACCCCGCTGGTCGAAGTGCACGGCTCGGACGAGTCGCAGCGCGCGAGAGCCGCGGGCGCTCGATTGATCGGCGTCAACAGCCGCGACCTGGACACGCTCGAAATGGACGCCGAGCGGGCCACGCGAGTGTTGCAAGAGCTGCCCAGCGAGATCACCGCCGTGCATCTCTCCGGCATCAAGACAGCCGACGACGTCCGTCGCCAATGGGGCACTCGCGCCGACGCGCTGCTGATAGGAGAAACGCTGATGCGCCTGGACGAGCCGCTTGCCGCGCTGCAACAGCTGCACGACGCAGCGGGCCCCAGCTGAGCTGCGACCGACAGGTCAGCTAGATCAGCGGAACTGAGAACCTCGACGCAGAACCCGCTGGGTTTGTGGCCCCAACCGGCGAATCGGGGGCATACTCTGCCCTCGCCCATGCTGTTGTCCGACTGCGTCGACGCCTACCTCGACTACCTGCGTGTCGAACGCGCGCTGTCGCCCCACACGGTGGCGGCCTACGGTCGCGATCTCGCCAAGCTCGTCGATTTTGCCGAAGCGCGCGGAGTGAGCGAGCCCACGGCAGTGGACGTCGACTTGCTCAGCCGCTGGATGGGCCAATTGCATCAATCGGGCACCAGCCCGCGCAGCGCCGCCAGGCATCTGTCCGCGGTGCGCGGCATGATGAAGTTTCTGGCCAAAGAGAACGTCATCAGCAACGATCCGTCGCGTTTGGTGACACGTCCGAAGACCGGCAGGCGCTTGCCGAAACCTCTGGCGGTCGAGCAGGTGCTGGCGCTGTTGGATCAGCCGACTGCGGACACGCTCAAAGGTCATCGGGACCGCGCGCTACTCAGCCTCTGCTACGCTGCCGGACTGCGCGTGAGCGAACTGCTCGGTCTGCGACTGGGCGACCTCGACTTCGAGCGCGGTCTGGTCGCGGCGTTCGGGAAGGGAAAGAAGCGACGGATCGTGCCCTTGGCAGCAGTGACGTTGACCGCGGTGGAGCAATACCTCGAACGGCTGCGTCGCGAGCGGGTCGTCGGCGCGGACGGCCTGTTGTTTCCGTCACGTGGCGGCAGGCCATACAGCCGGCAAATGTTCTGGAAACTGGTCAAACGCGCTGCTTTGGCGGCCGGCATCCCCGAGCACGTCCACCCGCATCGGCTGCGTCACTCGTTCGCGACGCACCTGCTCGTCGGTGGCGCCGATCTGAGAACCGTGCAGGCGCTGCTCGGTCACAGTGACGTCGCCACCACCGAAGTCTACACGCTGATCTCGGCTGACCACCTGCGGCAGACACACCGACGATCGCATCCACGCGCTTGAACCCTCGCAGTCCGTCGGCGCCGGGATTTCGAACGTTCGATTGCTGCTGAGCCAAAGTGCGAGTGCGTCGCGCGCGAGACGGTGAAAGGGATTGATCGAAGTCTCTCGGCAATGCACTAGCCGCTGTCAGCGGACGCCCGCTGTGCTAAGTCCATGGGCGTGTTTTTCGAGGTCGTGCGTCCCACCACGGACGAAAGCCCCCTGGTCGTAGAAGTCCCTCACGCGTCGGTCTACGTCGACCCCGTGAGCATGGCCAAGACGCTCGTCCCGGCACGCTGCATCGGGCAAGACGCGGATCTGTACGTCGACGAACTGTACGACGACGCACCCCGTCTCGGCGCGACGATGCTCATCGCACGCATCAGCCGCTACGTGTGCGACCTGAACCGCGCCGAGAGCGACGTCGATTCGCACTCCGTCGAGGGCGCCGACCGCTCCGCACGCTCTGCCCCCCACGGGTTAATCTGGCGCCAGTCGACGGATGGCTTGCAGGTGTTGTCCGGCCCCCTTCGCCGCAGCGAGTTCGAGCGACGGCTGATGCACATCTACCGGCCCTACCACGCCCAATTGCAGGTGCTGCTGGACGAAAAGGTCGAACGCTTTGGTTACGCGGTGCTGCTCGCGGCCCACTCGATGCCGAGTTCGGGGCGTGTCGGGCACAACGACCCGGGCTCGCCGCGAGCCGACGTCGTGCCGGGCAGTCGTGGCCGTACCACGGCGGCGGCGCGGGTCATCGATTGCCCCGACCGCGTGGCGCGTGAACGCGGTTGGAGCGTGGCCCACGACATTCCCTACCGAGGCGGATTCACGACGGGCCACTACGGGCGCCCTGGCGGCAAGGTCCACGCCATCCAGATCGAACTCAACCGGCGTCTCTACATGAACGAGCCGAGCTTGGAGCGGCTCCCGGGGCAGTTCGAGGAAGTCCGCGGATATTGTAAGGAAGTCGTCGAGGCGCTGAGTGGGTTGAGCGCCCGCGACCTGGGCGTCTATTGACGGATCCACGCAACCAACCACAAACGACCGGCCTGTTGACCAATGCGCCCGGTCAAGCTCAGCAAGGCGGTTGAACGCGTGCACACCATGAGCTAGGTTCCGCGCCCCCTGCCATGGCAAGAAGCGAAATCACAGGAAGGCGGCGACTGCGTGCCCGCCACGTCTCCCACTCCAACATCAAGACCCCGCGTTGGCAGAACGTGAACGTGCAAAAGCGTCGCCTGTGGGTTCCTGAGCTGAACAAGTTCGTCACCCTCAAGGTCACGACGCGCGACCTGCGTACGATCGACAAGATGGGCGTACTCGCCTACGCACGCCGGCACGGCATGCGCCTGAGCTGAACCAAACGCCGCGTTTGGAGCGCCCGTGTGCGACGCTGGCTTCGGCCGGCGTCGCCCGTGTCGTTTGAGGGTTGGATGTTTGGGGGACTCGCAGCAGCGCTGAACGGCGCGCGCCCCTCGCCGGGGCGGCTTGGCTGCCACGAGTGGGTATCGCCCGCTCGCAGCTTCTTGTGGTTGGGGGTTGATCTGCCGCGGCGGTCGGCCTGGTTGCGGCGCTACACAGGAGCGCTGACCGCGATGCGATCGGCACTGCCGTCGGCGCCGCACTCGGCGCTGGCGACGCGGCCTCGCGCGTCGAACCGAATCGCGAGATCGACCGCGAGCGGCAGAGCGGTCGCCGGCTTGACCCGCGTCACCGAGCGGATCACCGGCTGCGCGCACAGCGGCGCCAGCAGATCCAGCTCCGGAACGGCCATACCGCTGCGACAATGATGGTAGGCCGCCACCGCAGCGATCCCCTGGGCGTCGATCGCCGCCACGTAGTCGAGTTCCAACGCGCCCGCCGACCCATCATCCCACGGCACGCCCAACCGCCCTTCCCCGTCGTTCACCCGCTGCGCTGCAAGGTCGACCTCTGGGGTCGTCGTGAAGTCACTCGAGGTGAGCATGCCTCCTTCACTGGGGCCGGCAACGTGAATCAACGGCCGATAAAAGGCGGAAGCCGTCAGTGCCGCCGCGCCGAAGTCGTGGATTTGCGTGAGCAGCGACGCGCGCGACGATGCCCCCTCGGCCTTTGCCAAGGCGATGCCCGGCTTGAGGACCGCCGACAAGCGGCGCGCCTTGTCGTAGCCGAGCCCGATCAGCGCCGCCGTCGGTCCCGTCGCAACCCCCACTCGCGCCGCGTCGGGGATCGCTTCGTCGGGGAGGAAGCCACGAGGGCGCTTGCCGCCGAGCCCCGGTTGCCGAACTCTGCCGTCCAACGCGCGAGCGGCACCAAACCCGTACAGAACGACGGCCAGGGGACTGAGCAACACCCCTGGGTGAGCCCCACACGCGGCGAAGTACCCGGTCAGCACCGCACCCAGCGCCGAAGCGCCGTTGAGAGCCGCGTCTTCGGCGGCATCACGCACGACGGCGTCGGATGCGGCGAGGTTGAGCCGGCTCACTTCTGACGCTCCCCACTCGGCTCGTCGTCGAGGTCGTCATCGGCGTCTTCGTCACCGGCGTCTTCGTCACCGGCGTCTTCGTCATCGGCGTCCTCGTCATCGGCGTCCTCTTCACCGAACGAGTCGTCGTCGTCCTCCCAGTCGGAGTCCTCATCGAGGTCATCCGTTTGGGGATCGGCTTGCAGATCGAGCGCCGCGACATCCGCCGCACCGTCGAGGTCGTCCTCGTCCCAGTCCTCGTCGGCCTGCCCGAGTTCTTCGATCAACTCTTCGAACTCGCGCTTGAGCGCCAGCGCCGAACCGCCGTCGACCGCCAAGTACGCTTCGCCCGACTGCAAGAACGCCAAGGCGAGTTTCTCGGTCAATCGAGTGTTCGTGCGTGCCCCGACTCCCAGCCGCAGCAGGCGGGCATAGGTCACCTCGCCGGGCGCGGCGTCGCGCGCATCGACCACGGCCGCCACGCCCGCCGCCGCAGCAGCGCGTACGAGCGACGCACCAGACCACAGACCGCGTGCTTCCCACGCGATCGATGCTTTGGGCACGCCCAGGTTCGTCAGTTGTTCGATCAACTCAGCCACTCGACGTTCCGATGCCGCTGAAGGCCGGAAACTGCTCGGGGTGCGCAGCACGAGCCAGCGCGCGCCGAGCGCTTGCCACACCTTGACGCCAAAGGTGACCGCCTGTTTTCCGGGCGCGCCGGGCTGGACCGCGACCGGTGACAACACCACGCTGAACACGAACCCTTCGGGCGCCTGCGTGCGGTACTGCGCCAACCGCGCCAGCTTCGGCAGGCGATGGGGTTCGGCCAGCAACTCCAAGAAGTTCAGCTTTCGGGCGTAGTTGGCGAACTGGCCTTTGAATGAGGTTTGGCCGATGAACAACTGCATGGGGATCTCGCGATGCACCGAGGGCTAGGCGTCGCCGCGGGACGACACCAGGTGCGTGGCAGGAAGGATGGGAAAGAACAACGTGCGGGGGTCGAGCGAGCGAGGTTCGCGTGCGTTTAGACGCCCAACAAGCGATCGAACAGGATGGCGGCCGCGGCGCGGACGCTGAGGTGGTTGTACCCGTCGGAACGCGGCGACGCGATGGGTTCGAGATGAGCGGTCGCCATTTCGTGGATCTCGGGGGCGAGCCCCCAGCCCGTACCGAAACACAGCAACACGGGTGGCCCATCTTGCCGTAGCCGCGCCCGTGCGTCCTGGATGGTCAGTAGCCGCTGGCCGACCGGGCGCGCGCTGGTCGTCCACAGTTCCGGTTCGCCGAGCGCGCTGAGGGCATCGCCCAGGCTCTCGACGACACGCATCGCCGCCAAGGCTGGCTTTCGGTCGGGGATCCGCCTGCCCCCCGAACCTTCGACCCAGTGTTCTCGAATGCGCTCGGCGAGCTTTCGCTGAGCGAGTACCGGATGCACGACGAAGAAGTCGCTCAGGCCGAAGGTCAGAGAGCTTCGCGAGATGTCGTGCAGATCGATGTTGGTGATGGCCGCGGTCACGATGTTCGCTTCGCGGTCGAGCACGGGGTGATGAACGAGGGCGCAGGCAATACGTCTCATGAACCTTCTCTGCTCACTGGGCTTCGTCCTCGCCGTCGCGGTCGACCAGGTCCGGACGACGATCCCGCGTCCTGTCGCTGGCCTGCTCTCGCCGCCAGGCAGCGATCTTGGCGTGGTCACCCTGTTTGAGGACTTCGGGCACTTCCAGATCGCGAAACGACACGGGGCGGGTGAACTGCGGGTATTCCAGCCCGCCGCCGTGAACCGAACTGAAAGACTCTTCCGCCGACGAGGCGTCGTTGCCGAGCACGCCGGGGATCAAGCGCGCCGAGGCTTCGATCATCGCCATGGCCGCAACCTCACCGCCGGTCATGACGAAATCGCCGAGCGAGGCTTCCTCGTCGACGAACGAGCGCACGCGCTCGTCGAACCCTTCGTAACGCCCGCAGATGAACATGACGTTCTGCAGTTGCGACCAGCGAGCGGCCGTGGTCTGTCGGAACGGCTGCCCTTGCGGCGTGAGCAACACCCGGTGCGCCCTGGCACCGAGCGTGACCTCCGCGGCTTCGATCGCGGCAACGACGCAATCGACGCGCAGCACCATGCCGGAACCGCCACCGTAGGGCGTGTCGTCGACGCTGCGATGCTTGCCCAGGCCGTGCTCGCGCAGTTGCGCGGTGTGGATCTCGAGCATGCCCTCGCGCACCGCGCGCCCCACCAAGCTCGTCTGCCCGAACGTCTCGAACAGCTCGGGGAACAACGTGACCACCACGACGCGCATCATCGCCACCGCCCGCGGTGCGATGCTCGACGACGCCTCGGGCGCGCGCACGTCGACTTTTGCGCGATTCTCGACACGTCAAATCAGCCCATCGCGGCTGTGCAGAACCACCCGCCCCGCGTCGGGATCGATCTGCTCGATCCACTCGTCGAGCAACGGCTGCTCCACGGTCTGCCCATCGGCGGTATGGATCACCAGCGAGTCCACACTCGGGTGGCAGGCGATTTCCGTCACCGACCCGACCAGTTCATCCCCCACGAACACCTGGGCTCCAACCAAGTCCGACAGGTAATACTCCCCCTCCTCCAGCGACGGTTGTTCGCCGCGATCCGCCAGCACCGTGGCGCTGGACCACGCCTCGGCGTCGTCGCGTCCGTGCAACGCGTCGAGCTTGATGATGGTGCCCTTGCCTGCACCGCGCGCCGACTCGATGCGACCGGTGATCGTTCGATCGCCCTTGCTCAGCTGCAACTGACGGCCGGGCTCGAGCGCCTCACTCTGCTCCCAATGCAGGACGATGCGCAACTCGCCGCGCAGCCCGTGCACTCGGGCGACGTACCCGATCTCAATCGGGTTCAATCGACGATGTCGAGGTGAACGCGGCGTCCCGGCTTGGTCGCAGCAGAAATCAAGGTCCGGATGGACTGCGCCGTACGGCCGTCCTTGCCGATGACCTTGCCGATGTCGTCCTTGGCGACGCGCAACTCGATGGTGCAGCCATCGCCCTCGTCAATCTGTTCGACCTCGACCTGATCGGGCTCGTCGACCAAAGCCCGTGCGATGGTCGCGACTAAGTCTTGAAGCGACATGTCTCTACCTAGGGGTGAAACGAGAACGTTCTACGTCGGCGGCCAATTCAGCCGGCCGCCGAGGCGTTGTGCTTCTTGATGACGGAGGCGAGCGTCGGGCTGGTCTTGGCACCCTGACCCGTCCAGTACTGCAAGCGCTCCTGGTTCAACTCGACCTTGGGTGGCTCGACGGTGGGATTGAAGGTGCCGAGATTCTCGATGAAGCGGCCATCGCGCGGGTTGCGGATGTCGGTGACCACAATCCGGTAGAACGGAGACTTCTTGGAACCATAGCGGGCGAGACGAATCTGAACGGACATTTTGACTTCTCTGGTGAAACTCGGTGGGTTGGCAGCGCTCGGGCTGCTCCCGTTTGCTCGGTGCGTGACTGGCCGACGATGTCGGCATTGGTCGGTGGAAGTTGGTCGAGTACCCGGTGCTGGTTCGGTTGGCCAGCGACGCGGCGGTTGTTTGAGGAGGATCCTTGAATCGAAGCGAGTTCCTGGTACGAACCAAGTTCCTGATGCGGATCAGACCCCCCGAGGCGACAACCCCATCTGGCAAACCCATTTGGGAAGCAAGTCTTTACCGGGGAGCGATTCTCATCGTTGAACGGGGGCCCAACCTAGCACCGAACCTAAGGGGCGCCAGCGAGGGGCCGAGAACGTAGAGGAAGCGTCGAGGCCAGGTCAAGCTCGAGGTACCGTCTGAAAGCATTATGTCATCAGCGCTTTTTCAGGTTCTGGGCACGGTCGTGGGTCCCCTCGTCGTTGCGGATGAGGGCGAGCTGTTCGTCTGTCGGGTCGACGAGGAAGTGGTGCACCTGCACCTGCGCGGAAGGTTTTCTGGCTGCCCGGGAAATGCTTTAGCGATTCAGCAGGTTATTGAACCGGCTTTGAGGAGCGCAGCACCCGACGCGCGGATCCGCGTCACCACCGGTGAGGTGTTGCCGCCGGGCGCGACTGCATGGCGGCCCCCTGGGGAGGAAATCGCGGGTGAGACGGCCGGCCCATAGCGCCTGGACAGCCGTGTTGGTACTCGTCGCGTCGTGCTGCGGCGCGGCGTGCGGCCCCGATCGGCCGAGCGACATTCCGACCGACGAGCTTCCCGAGTACAACACGGATACCGCGGGGCCGTTCGACGACACGATCGCATCGGTGGTGTTCACGAGCGGAGTTCACGGCATGGATCACGACGCGAGCCAGCTCGCTGAGATGGCCCAATTGTCGGACTACGTGCTGCCCGCACGACTCAAAGCGTTGTCGAAGAACCGCACGCGCGATCGAGTCACCTACGTGCTGCTGATCGAGCCCGTGGGGGCGACGCTGCGCGGCGCCAGCCCGGACCCGACTTTCGAGCTGCAGGCCGGCGCTTCGGCGACCAGTCTGCTGCGCGCGGTCGGCAACGACGGGCTTGGGAAGGAGTTCATCGTGTTTCTCAAACGTTATCGTTCAACCAACGAAGCTCGTTGGCATTTTCGAATCGTGCCGGACACACCGGAAGTGCGCGCCGCAATCCAACAAGTGGATTGAAGCTCGCAGTGATGTATGACAGCATGACTGCGGCCGTCCGGGGGTTCACCGCTCCGTTCGCTGCCGCAGATGGACGTCGTCGCCGACGCCACCCGGCGCGATCTGGGTCGTCGAGGCCGACGAGTCCGTCTCGTCACATTCCTCCTGCTCCGAACCCTTTACAACCGAGAAAACGCCGATGTTGTTGCGCTCTAGAGCCGTCCAGATCAAGTCGCCCCGCGAAATCGAGGCGATGCGCCGCAGCTGCCAGCTCGCAGCCGACACGCTGTGCGCAGTCGCCGAGTTGGTACGCCCCGGAGTCACGACGGAGGAGATCAACGACTTCGTGCACCAGGACACGCTGAACAAGGGCGCGATCCCGGCACCCCTCGGCTACCACGGCTTCCCCAAGAGCGTTTGCACGTCGATCAACGAGGTGGTTTGTCACGGCATCCCCGGCCCGCAAAAGCTGGAAGAGGGAGACATCATCAACATCGACGTCACGCACATCGTCGATGGTTTTCACGGCGACACCTCGGCGACGTTCTACGTGGGCAAAGTGTCCGACGAGGCCATCAGGGTGACCGAAGTCGCTCGTAAATGCCTCGAGCTCGGCATCGCCGAAGTTCGACCGGGAGCGAGGCTCGGAGACATCGGCGCCGCCATCCAGGAATTTGCCGAAGGTCAGGGCTGTGGCGTCGTCCGAGACTTCGTTGGTCACGGTATCGGGCGCAAGTTCCACGAAGATCCCAAAGTCAGCCACGTGGGGGTTCGCGGCCGAGGTGAGCGCCTTCGGGCGGGGATGATCTTCACCATCGAGCCGATGATCAACGTCGGGGGCTGGGAGGTCGAAGTGCTGGACGACGACTGGACGGCCGTCACCGTCGACGGCTCACTTTCCGCCCAATTCGAACACACGATTCTCGTCACGGACGGCGGCGCCGAAATACTCACCGTGCGGGACCGTCCCCTGGTGAACAGCGAGCTGTATCCGAACTACTGGAGCTGAGCTTCCAGAAAGCGGCCGCTGAGCAAACCGGTGAAACACTCACGTACCGTTTGCTTCGTTGTGCCGCAACGAACGCGCGTCGGGCCAATGACGGCGTTGTCGCTCTGCGTCGAACGGGCGCTCCCGGCCGCGGGCCGTGCATTCCGAGGAAACGCAGCGTTGTAGAGGACTTGACCTGCGACAGTTGTCGCGGGTACTTTCGGCCCGGATTTTGGCGCGCCTGCACCCAGGCGGTGGAGGACCAGCGTAACAGGTTGGACTTGTTGCCTTTTTTTGGGCGAGTAGCCCGGGTCGCGGACTAGACACACATGGCTGCTGGATCGAAGAAAACGAAGAAGAAGGCCTCGGCAGGCAAGTCGGGGGCCACTTCTCGCAAAACGGGGAAGAAAGCGGCGGCAGCCACATCGGCCAGCAAGACCAAGAAAGCTGGATTGCAGTCGAGCGCTGCCAAGGCCAAAGCGGGAGCCAAGAAGACTGCTGCAAAGGCTGCCAAGGCGAAGACTGCCAAGTCGGGCCAGGCGGGCAAGAGCAAGACCAAGGCTGCCGCGAAAGCCAGCGGGGCCAGGTCGAACGTACCCAAGTCGAGCGGACCCAAGTCGAGTGGACCCAAGTCGGGGCCGCGCTCCGGCGGACCCAAGTCCAGCGCACCGAAATCGGGGCCGAGCTCCAGTCGGGGCGCGCCCAGCAGCCGTGGCGGTGATGTCCGCACGAAAGAGAAGGCAACGGCCGCCAAGGAAAAGGAACGCCTCAAGGCCCAGGCCGCCAAGGAAAAGGCGGCACAAGAGAAGGAAAAGGCCCGCGTCAAAGCCCAGGCCGCCAAGGAAAAGGCGGCACAAGAGAAGGAAAAGGCCCGCGTCAGAGCCCAGGCCGAACGCGACAAGGCCGCCGCCGCCAAAGAGAAAGAACGCCTCAAGGCTCAGGCCGCCAAAGAGAAGGAGCGCCTCAAGGCCCAGGCCGAACGCGACAAGGCCGCCGCCGCCAAAGAGAAGGAGCGGCTCCAGGCCAAGTTGGAGCGCGAGAAGGAAGCCGCCAGCAAGGCGTTGGCCAAGCATCAAGAGAAGCTGAAGAAGGAGCAGGAGGCCCTCGCCGAGCGCCAAGCAAAAGAGGCGGAAAAAGAACGCCTCAAGGCCGAGAAGGACGCCGAGAAAGAGCGCATTCGGCTGGAGAAGGTCGCGGAAAAGGAACGCCTCAAGGCCGAAAAAGAGGCGGAGAAAGAGCGCCAACGGCTCGAGCGTATTGCGGAAAAGGAGCGCCTCAAGGTCGAGCGAGAAGCCGAGAAAGAGCGACTGCGCGCTGAGCGAGAAGCCGAGCGGGAGCGCATCCGCGCCGAGCGAGAAGCCGAACGGGAGCGGCTGCGCCAGGAGCACGACGCAGCCCGAGAGGCCTATCGCAAGGCAAAAGAGGCCGAACAGCAACGCATTCGCGCCGAACGCGAAGCCGCAAAGAAGGCGCGCGAAGGACGCGTGGCCCGCCAGACGTCGCGCATGCGTGCGGCTGGTTCACGTATGGCGACGACCGCACGCGTGTACAGCCCGACGTCGATCCCCGATCAGTCCGGGACGCGCGTCGGCGGCTCGGTGTCGAGCTCCAACAAGTTTGCCAACCTGCGCACTCTGCCACCGCCGCCCATGCCGGAGGCGCGACCTGCCCAACAACCGCCGACGATTCCTCCTCCGCCGCCGGAGCCCAAGCCGAAGACGTTCGAAGAACGCTACCACCTGATCGAAGATCGCTTGAAGAAGGCGGATCAGGAGTTCCGCGACGAGTACGAACAGAACTACGTGATGTCGTGGATCTATCACGACAGCGCGCTCGAAGGTGTCGTGTACACCTACGAAGAGTTGCGCACGGGCATCAATCCCGAAGTGACGGTCGTGCCCGACTCGAGCCTGCAGTCGGTGTGCGAGGCAATCCGCCGGCACAAGCAAGCCCTCGATCTCGTTCGAGAATTGGGCGAAAAAAAGCGCCAGCCCGTGACCATCGACATGCTCAAGCGCATCTACCTGACGTTGCATCCGGAAGAGGGCGACATCAAGACGCTCAAGTACCGGCGCGAAGTGCCTCAGCACCGTCTGTACTTCCACGAGTACGCCACGCCGGACAAGATCGCCCCGAAGGTCAAGGCGATCTTCGATTGGCTCAACGGCCCCGAGCCGAAGAAACTCAAGAGCCCAATCAAGATCGCGGCCAAAGTCCACTTCGACCTGCTGCGCGTGTTCCCGTTCGAGAAGGACAGCGGCAAGGCGACGCGCCTGTTCATGAACCTGCTGCTGCTGCGTTCCGAGCTGCCGCCGGCGTTGATCCACCTCACTGAGCGTCAGCGTTACTACGAGGCGCTCAAAGGTTCGCTGCAGACGCTGACCGACATGCTCACCGAGTCCATCGACAACGCACTGCTGAGCATCGAAAAGAAGCTGGACGAACGCGACACGCGCACTCGGGCGATCGTCTGATCTGAGAACGATCGTCCGATCTGACCCGGTGGGGCGCAGCTTCGACGCCCCCGATCCGACTCCCCTCACCGGGGGGCGGCCACGGCGTCCCAGCCCGTGGCCAGCGCCAGGCCGGCCAACGCCATGTGGTAGTCGTACGTCGCGCTCATCTCGCTGAAACGTCTCAGGGCGTATTCCTTGGCGGGCGCGATGATGTCTTCGTCTTCGTAGGCGCCGATGTCGATGCCCTGCTGAACCGTCACCATCCAGCGCTTGGCCCAATCGGCGGCCTCGCCATACAGGCGCAGGCGCTCCGCCGCGCCGGAGGCCTCACGGTAAGCCTTCTCGACCTCCATCCCCACCCCGCCGAGCGCAAACTGCTCGGTGGCGCGCATCTCCTCGAGCTTGGCTTCCGCTTCGCGGTGCCGGGCGGATTGGGGCAGGAAATCGAGCTTCCATTTGAGGCCGAGTGCCAAACCGTAGCGCAGGTAGTTGCCCGGATCGCTGACGAACGGGTTGAGCTGGTCCGTCACTTCTGGTGCTTGCGACCACCCCGCATTCACCGTCACCCCCACGTCGGGCAGGAAGCGCGACCGCTCGAGTTCGAGCTGCGCTTTGCGCGCCAGCACGCCCGCCCGCGCCATGTTCACTTCGGGCCGATAGACCCGCGCTGCGCTCAAATATCGACTCAGCGGTGCCAAGACGTGGGACGGCTTGGGCAACGGCTCGTCGACGACGTCCCAATTGCCCCCCTTGCCGACGAGCAAGTGCAATCCAGCCCGAGCTACCGCCTCTTCGCGCAGCACGTCGCTGCGTCGCGCCGCGAGTTCGGCGCGGTACATCTTCATCTTGTACAGCGAGACCGGGTCGGCATCGTCCTCGTCGACTGCCTTTTCGAGGCTGCCGGTGTGCTTGTCGAGCCGCTCCAACGCTTCATCGAGCAGACTCATCACGTCGCGAGCAAACAGAATGCCGTAGTAAGCTTGCTTGACCGAGCGTTTGAGTTCGTTGCGTACCTTTTGAGCTTCGTGTTCCTTGACCTGCACGTTCGCCGACGCCGCCTCGACGAGGCTGTCGAGCTTGCCGAACGTCCAGACCGGAATGGTGCCCGAAACGTGAACCTGCCAGGCAAGCCCCATGTTGTCGCTCAATGATACGTCGGTGTCGCGGCTGAACGTCTGAGTGCCGCGCACGGTCGGCGCCAGGGCTATGCCGGCCGTCGTCGAAAAGTCGCTGTAGGGCGCCGTTCGAGCCTGGTCGAGCTGGGCGCGCACCTGCCGCGTCCTGGCGTCGGCTTCAGCGACGCTCGAGTAATGCCGTTCGGCGAGCCGAAGACACTGATCGAGGGAGAGCGTCGACGCGGCCTTTGCACGGACGTCCGACAGAGACTCGGGTGGCGCCATCGGCGGCAGGGGCGCGCCATCGTCGGCAAGGGCAGGCGCAGCACCGAGTTCGACCCCCACGAGGCACAACCCCACGGCCAGGAGGTGATGGCGCCGAAGGCGCGCTGCAATTCGTGCATCGCTGGTCACGGCAGATCCGTCGAAATGGCGCGGCATCAGGCGGGGCACGACTCGGCCCGGACTCGGTTCCATGCGCGAAACATTCCGCGCGGGATTGTTACTTGGGGTCGAGCGCGGTAGCAACCCGGTCGTGGGCACCGACGGGCTGCTTCACCGGCCTTCGTTCACGGTCAGAACCGCGATCCCGGCGGCGCGGCCTCTGGGTCGTCATGCCAACGCACTCCGGCGCGCTTGATCGCACGACGGAAGTTGGAGCGATCCAAGCCGGCTTGTCGCGCCGCTTCCGACACGTTGGCGTGTGTCCGGTCACGCAATGCCGAGAAGTAACGGCGTTCGAACTCTGCCACAGCCAGCGCCTTGGCCTCTCGGTACGGCAGGTCGCCCAAGGCCGACGGCAACCCGGGATCGGATCCCGGATCGGTCGCGCGCACGATCTCCGACGACGGCGCGGTTCGACTGAGCCCCAAGTGGCGTGGCTCGACGGTGTCCCGACAGAACACGACGGCGCGTTCCAACGCATTCTCGAGTTCGCGGACGTTCCCGGGCCACGATTCGGAGACGAGCAGAGCCATGGCTTCAGGCGATATCTTACGCACGGGTCGCCCGATCCGATCCGAATGTTTCTTGAGGAAGTGGTAGGCCAGCGCCGGCACGTCGTCCTTGCGCTCCCGTAGTGGTGGCAAGTGAATCGCCACGACGTTCAGCCGGTAGAACAAGTCCTCGCGAAACGTGCCCGCTTCGATCTTGCGCCGTAGATCGAGGTTCGTTGCAGCGATCACGCGCACGTCGACGACGCGAGTCTCGTTCGACCCCACGCGCTTGACCTCGCCCTCCTGCAACACACGCAACAGCTTGACCTGCGCTTGCGGCGGCAGATCCCCCACTTCGTCGAGAAAGATCGTACCGAGGTTCGCCGCCTCGAACAGGCCCGCGCGCGGTGACGTGGCGTTCGTGAAGGCGCCCTTCATGTGCCCGAACAACTCGGACTCCACCACGCCTTCGGGGATCGCCGAGCAGTTGACCGCCACGAACGGGCGGTTCTTGCGCGGCGAATGCTCGTGGATGGCGCGAGCGGTCAGCTCCTTGCCGGTGCCGCTCTCACCGAGGATCAGCACGGTCACCTTCGTCGCGGCGACATCCTGCGCACGCCGGTACACGTCTTTCATCGACGGCGAGCCACCAATCAACGCGCCGAAGCCCTCGGCACCGCCGGTCAGCTGCCGTTCGAGACGCTGGGCATGCGCCTTGAGGCTGCGACGCTCCGCCGCCTGCCGGATGACGTGACTGACCTCGTCGTTGGAGCGAAACGGCTTGGTGAGGAAGTTGTATGCGCCAGCCTGGACGGCCTTGACCGCCGTCTCGACGTCGCCGTAGGCGGTCATCATCACCACCTCGATGTCGGCGTTGCTCTTGCGGATGCGCTGCAACAGCTCCAGACCGCCCATGTTCGGCATGATCAGGTCGATCAAGGCCACGTCGAACGGCTCCGACGCGAGCAAGGCTAACGCTCGGCTGCCATCCTCGGCCGTGACCACCTCCATGCCTTTGGCCATGAGCATCCGAACCACGCTGCGCCGGAGCGCGGGCTCGTCGTCGACGACTAGCACCCGGATGGGCCCGGTCTCGACCGTGGCGCCCCCTTGGCTTGGGTCGTACTCGCCTCGATCGCTCTCCTCCCTAAGCGGTCGCACGCTACTCATGGGGCGGATCATACCCAGGTTCGGGTCGAGCGCCGAGTACTTGAAACACAAAAAGGGGTGCAGGTGTTCAGCGCACACGCCCTCACTGGCCATCGTGGCAGCCCCTCGGGCGCCGCGTGGAACGACGGCACTGGCCCGCCCTGCGCAAAAACTCCAAATTGCGTTCGGCAATCAAAACCGATAAGGGAGCAGTCCTCATGTCGTTGTCGCTTCCCGCAAATGAGATCACCGCGCTGTTGGGGCGCGGCACGCGTTTCGACGGCAAGCTGCACTTCGAGGGACGCGTGCGGATCGAGGGCTCGTTCTGCGGAGAGATCCTCAGTGACGACACCCTGATCATCGGGGAAGGCGCGGTCGTCGACGGGGACATCCTCGCCGCCACGGTCATCATCCTCGGGGGCAAGGTGAAAGCCAACGTGCGGGCCACCCGCTTGATCGAACTGCACGTCCCCGCCGAGGTCAGCGGCAATCTCCGCGCTCCGGAAGTGTTCATCGACAAAGGCGTCCAGTTCACCGGCAGCTGCTCGATGGCGCCTGTTCACTCCGACGACGGCGCCGAACCCGCGCGCGACGGCGCCCAGTAGCGCGGCGAGTCGTTTCGCTCGCAGCGCAGCGCGCGGTCCCACTGCCCGGTCTGGATGGCGAGTTGCGGTGCTCCGAAACGAGCCCCCGGCGCCTCTGCGCTCGCCAAGAGAATTGACGCAACGCAGCGACCCCCGCCCACCTGGGTCGAACCGGTGAAGTGGGTGACGGGTTCACTGATGGCTGAAATTCGGTTGGTATTTCGGGGGCCCAGCGCACCAAGTGACCACTGCGCCACTTGGAGAAACAAAAAAGAAACACACGGCGAACCCGATGCCGAATAACGTGGTTTCACTTGAACACCGACTACTGAACGTACACAATCGCTCCCCCTCCGCAATCGCACTGCTGGCCGTCGCCGCGCTGCTCTTCGCCGCGCATACCCGCCACGCAGAGCCGATTTCGGACGAACCTAGGTCGCCCGAATGACGGCGGTCGGTAGCGAGAAGGCAAATCTCGCCGCGGCAATCGATTGCCCTCGACCCGGCCGGCCCCTGTGGGTATCAACGGCGGCCCCAAGCCGCGGACGTTTCTCACAAGAAAGCCTCGCCCAATGACACTGCCCCCTCGCTCCGGCCTCTACGACCCCCAGTTCGAACACGATGCGTGTGGATTCGGTTTCGTAGCCAACATCGCCGGCAACCCCTCCCACCAGATCGTTCGCCAGGGCATCCAGATCCTGGTGAACTTGATCCACCGTGGCGCGGTGGGTGCCGACCCGCTGACCGGAGATGGCGCTGGACTGCTGCTGCAAATCCCCGACCCGCTCTTCCGCCGCGAGTCTGCGCGCCTCGGCTTTGCCTTGCCGGAGCCCGGCAAGTACGGCGTGGCATTCGTCTTCTTGCCAACGGACACGGCGACCCGGGAGCAGGCGCAGCAAATCGTCGAAGACAAGGTGCTCGGGGCGGGACAAAAAGTGCTCGGTTGGCGCGACGTGCCGATCGACCCTGCTCACTGCGGACCGCTAGCCCGCCAGACCATGCCGGTGATGCGCCAAGTGTTCATCGGCTCCACGTGCGAGGATGCCGACACCTTCGAGCGCAAGCTGTACGTGATTCGCAAGTGGGCCGAATCCAGCGTCCGAGAGAAGCTGCCTGCCAATTGCGGCTTTTACATCGCGAGCATCTCCTGCCGCACGATCGTGTACAAGGGTCTGCTGCTCGCCGAGCAGCTCGAGTCGTTCTACCCCGACTTCGCCGACGAGGACATGGTCAGCGCGCTGGCGATGGTGCACCAGCGGTTCAGCACGAACACCTTCCCCACCTGGCCGCTGGCACAACCGTTCCACATGCTCTGCCACAACGGTGAAATCAACACCGTGCGCGGCAACGTCGCGTGGATGAAGGCGCGGGAGCAACTCTTCGCGGGCGGCACCTTCGACGACGACATTCGTCACATCCGCCCGGTGATCACGCCCAATGCGAGCGATTCGGCGTCTCTGGACAACGCCGTCGAGGTGTTGTTCCACGCGGGCCGGAGCTTGCCCCACGTGATGATGATGCTGGTGCCCGAGGCCTGGCAGAACCACGAACAGATGCCGCAGGCCAAGAAGGACTTCTACGAGTACCACTCGTGCCTGATGGAGCCCTGGGACGGCCCCGCGGCGTTGGCGTTCACCGACGGCCGCTGCATCGGCGCGATCCTCGACCGCAACGGCCTGCGTCCGGCCCGCTACGTGATCACTAACGACGGCACGATCGTGATGGGCTCCGAGACCGGTGTACTCGAATTCCCCGGCGACCAGGTCGTCCGGCGCGGCCGTCTGCAACCGGGCCGCATGTTCTTGGTCGACTTGCAGCAAGGCAAGCTCGTCGAAGACGAGGAGATCAAGAGCCAGCTCGCCGCGCGCAAACCGTACGGCAAGTGGTTGGCAGAGAACAAGATCTCGCTCAAGCAGTTGCCGCCAGCGGGCGAGGTTCCCGAAGAGTCGCTGCCACTACTGCGCCGCCAGCGCATGTTCGGCTACACGCTCGAAGACCTGCGCATCCTGCTGGGGCCGATGGCGGCAACGGGCGCCGAGGCGCTCGGGTCGATGGGCACCGATACGCCTCTGGCCGTGCTCAGTGATCAACCGCAGCTGCTGTACAACTACTTCAAACAGCACTTTGCCCAGGTGACCAACCCCGCCATCGATCCGATCCGCGAGGAGTTGGTGATGAGTCTGCGCACGTACATCGGGCGCGAGGGCAACTTGCTCGACGAGCTGCCCGATCAGGCGCAGATGCTCGAACTGCCACACCCGATCCTCACCAACGAGGACCTGGCCAAGCTGCGCGCCGCACGCATCATGCACCAACGCCAGCCGCCCTCCCTGCGCATGCTGTACCGCGTCGCGGACGGCGAAGCGGGCCTCAAGAAGGCGCTGGACGAGCTGTGCCGCGCCGCCAGCGTGGCCATCGAGGACGAGCACGCCTTCGTGGTGCTCAGTGATCGTGGCGCCGACGAAGAGTACGCCCCGGTTCCCGCACTGCTCGCAACGGCAGCCGTGCATCACCACCTAGTGCGCGCCGGCACCCGCATGAGGCTCGGAATCATCGTCGAAACCGGCGAAGCGCGCGAGGTGCACCATTTCTGCCTGCTCACCGGCTACGGCGCGGGCGCGATCAACCCCTACCTCGCCCTGGACTCCATCGCCGAGATGGTGCGTGAAGGCGGCCTGCCCGGCATCGTCGACGTCAAGCTCGCCCAGACGCACTACATCAAGTCGATCAACAAGGGCATCAAGAAGGTCATGAGCAAGATGGGGATCAGCACGCTGCAAAGTTACCGCGGCGCGCAGATCTTCGAATGCATCGGCCTGTCTCCGGCGCTGGTCGAGCGTTACTTCACGGGCACCTCGTCGCGCATTTCCGGCATCGATCTGGGCGTCATTGCCCAAGAGACCGGGATGCGTCACCACAAGGCCTTCCCGCGCATGGGCCACGTCTCCCGGCTCGAGCTCGGCGGAAACTACCACTACCGCGCGCAAGGGGAACGCCACTTGTGGTCCCCGAGAGCGGTGGGCGCGTTGCAACGCGCCGTTCGCCTCGAGGACGCCAAGAGCTACACCGAGTACGCGCAGCTGATCAACGATCAGACCCAGGGGTTCATCACCCTGCGCGGCCTGTGGGACTTCGACTATTCGCAGCCGAGCATCCCGGTCGAAGAGGTTCAGCCCGCCTCGGAGATCGTCAAGCGCTTCGCGACCGGCGCGATGAGCTTCGGCTCGATCAGCGCCGAAGCCCACGAGAACCTCGCGATGGCGATGAACGAGATCGGCGGTCGCAGCAACACCGGCGAAGGCGGCGAGAAGCCCGAGCGCTTCTCCGACAATCGGCGCTCGTCGATCAAGCAGGTCGCCTCCGGCCGCTTCGGCGTCACGACCCACTACATGGTCAATGCCGACGAACTGCAAATCAAGATCGCCCAGGGAGCCAAGCCCGGCGAAGGTGGTCAGCTGCCGGGTCACAAGGTCGACGAGATCATCGCCAAGACCCGCAATTCGACGCCCGGCGTCTCGCTGATCTCCCCCCCGCCGCACCACGACATCTACTCGATCGAGGATCTGGCTCAGTTGATCTTCGACCTGAAGATGGCCAACCCGCGAGCGCGCATCAGCGTCAAGCTCGTCGCCGAAGCAGGCGTCGGTACGGTCGCAGCGGGCGTCTCGAAGGCCCACGCGGACGTGATCCTGATCTCCGGCTTCGACGGCGGCACTGGGGCCTCGCCCTTGACGTCGATCAAACACGCGGGCGTCCCTTGGGAACTCGGCCTGGCCGAAGCGCACCAGGTGCTCGTCAAGAACGACCTGCGCAGCCGCGTGATTCTGCAGACCGATGGACAGATGCGCACGGGTCGCGACGTCGTGATCGCCGCCTTGCTCGGCGCAGAGGAGTTCGGCTTCGCCACCGCGCCGCTGATCGCCTCGGGCTGCATCATGATGCGCAAATGCCACCTCAACACTTGCCCGGTCGGCATCGCGACGCAGGACCCGGAGCTGCGCAAGAAGTTCCAGGGCAAGCCGGAGCACGTCATTCGCTTCATGTTCTACGTCGCCGAAGAAGCCCGCCGCTTGATGGCCAAACTCGGCTTCCGCTCGCTCGACGAAATGGTCGGCAAGACCGATCGCCTGCGCACGCGCGACGTGTCGAACCACTGGAAGTGCTCGAAGCTCGACTTTGCCGATGTCCTCAAGCAGGCCGACCGCGCCGATGGCGTGGGCATCATCAAATCGCGGGAACAAGACCACGGCGTGGACCGCGCCTTGGACGTCGAACTGATCGCCAAGTGCCGCCCGGCCCTCGACGATCAAAGCCCCGTCGCATTCGATCAGCCGGTGACCAACATGCAACGCACGGTCGGCGCGCAATTGGCCGGCGAAGTGGCGCGGCAATTCGGGCCCGAAGGTCTTCCTCCCGGCACGATTACCGTAAACTTCCAGGGTACCGCGGGTCAGAGCTTCGGCGCGTTCATGATGGGCGGCATGGAGTTCAATCTGGCCGGTGACGCGAACGACTACGTGGCCAAGGGCATGGCTGGCGGCGTGCTCAGCGTGCGTCCTCGCCCGGGCAGCGCCTACGCCCCCGAAGAGAACATCATCATCGGCAACGTGGTGTTGTACGGAGCGACCGGCGGCCGTGCCTTCTTCAACGGCGTAGCGGGCGAACGCTTCTGTGTCCGCAACAGCGGCGCCACGGCAGTGGTCGAAGGCGTTGGTGACCACGGCTGCGAATACATGACCGGCGGCACCGCGGTGATCCTCGGCAAGACCGGGCGCAACTTCGCCGCGGGCATGAGCGGCGGCTTGGCGTTCGTCTACGACGAGGACTCGGCGTTCTCCCGCAACTGCAACGCCGACATGGTCGACCTGGTCGCCCCCGAACCGACGGACCTGGCTCTGGTCAAAGAGCTGATCGAGGAGCACGTCCAGCGCACGGGCAGCCCCCGAGCCAGCGCCATCCTCGCCGACTGGGACAACAACAAGGAGCGCTTCGTCAAGGTATTCCCGAAGGAGTACCGCCGCGTGCTGCAGGAGCGCGCCATGCGCGCCAGCACCTCGGGTGAACACGCCTCGGCCGTGACCTGAAGTCCCTCCCAAGCTTTCAACCCCTCTCTACTCTCAGGAAGACTCGCACCGTGGGAAAAGTCACTGGATTCATCGACTATCCTAGGCAGAACGCACGCAAACGCCCGGTAGACAGCCGCGTCAAAGACTATCGGGAATTCGAGCTGCCGGTCCTTCAGGACGAACTGAAGGTTCAAGGCGCTCGCTGCATGGATTGCGGCATTCCGTTCTGCAACACGGGTTGCCCGCTGGGTAACCTCATCCCCGACTGGAACGATCACGTCTACCACGGCGACTGGAGTGCCGCGTCCGAGTCGCTGCACTCGACCAACAACTTCCCCGAGTTCACCGGTCGCGTGTGCCCTGCACCGTGCGAAGCGTCGTGCGTGCTGAACATCAACAGCGACGCGGTCAGCATCAAGTTGATCGAGCGTTCGATTGCCGACCGCGCCTTCGAGGAAGGTCTGGTCACGGCCGAGCCTCCCGCCGAACGTACCGGCAAGAAGGTGGCCGTCATCGGCTCGGGGCCCGCGGGTCTCGCGGCCGCCCAGCAGCTCAACCGCGCCGGACACAGCGTGGTCGTGCTCGAACGCGACGACCGCATCGGCGGCTTGCTCACTTACGGCATTCCGGACTTCAAACTCGAGAAGAGCGTCGTGCAGCGACGCGTCGAGTTGATGAAAGAAGAAGGCATCGAGTTTCGAACCAGCGTCGACGTCGGTGTGGACATCACCGCCGACGAACTGAAGCAGCAGTTCGACGCAATCTGTCTGTGCGGCGGTTCGCGCGTCCCGCGCGACTTACCCGTCGACGGACGCGGGCTGGACGGCATCCACTTCGCGATGGAGTTCCTCGAGCAGCAAAACCGCCGCGTCGCGGGCGACACCGTCCCCGACGACGTCGCCATCTTGGCCACCGGCAAGAACGTCGTGGTCATCGGCGGCGGCGACACGGGCAGCGACTGCATCGGCACGTCGCATCGCCAGGGCGCTGCCAGCGTGACGAACTTCGAGATCATGCCGCGCCCACCGAACGACCCTGCCCCGCACACGCCGTGGCCGTTGTGGCCGCTGATGCTTCGCTCGTCGAGTTCCCACGAGGAAGGTGGGCGCCGCGAGTTTGCCGTCTCGACCAAATCAGCCATCGGCGAGGACGGCAAGGTCAAGCGTCTGTTGTGCTGCAAGGTCGAGATCCGCGACGGAAAGATCGCCGAAGTCCCCGACTCCGAGTTCTACGTCGAGGCCGATCTGGTACTGCTGGCCATGGGTTTCGTTCACCCGAAGAAAGAAGGGCTGCTCGAGCAGCTGGGCGTGAACATCACCGAGCGTGGTAACGTCGCCATCGATGCGCAGTTCATGACGAGCGTACCGGGCGTGTTCGCCGCCGGCGACATGCAGCGCGGTCAGAGTCTCGTCGTGTGGGCGATCACCGACGGGCGCAAGGCTGCCATGGGCATCGACAAGTACCTGATGGGCAGCTCGGAGCTCGAAACCTCACGGGACGCTGGCGTC
This sequence comes from Deltaproteobacteria bacterium, assembly GCA_003235365.1. GTDB lineage: Bacteria > Myxococcota_A > Polyangia > Polyangiales > Polyangiaceae > SZUA-265. The sequence continues at coordinate 51,409 of QJWJ01000212.1, read as the reverse complement.
GTCCGCTGAACGCGCCGGTGCCAGCCGGTGCCGGCTGGATGGGAGTCGATTCGGGGTGCGCCGCGCCCCGTCGCGTCCCACGCCCAGCGGCGCGGCAGATCGCGACCGTGCTCGGCAACTCGACGTCAACGCGCGCTCGACAAGTCCGACTCGATGGCTTCGCGGACGCGATCCATCAGCTCGCGCAGCGTGGCTCGGGTGTATCGAGTGACGTCGATGGGCTCGTGAATGATCACCCGCACGGTGCGCCCCTTGTGAACGACGGTTCCGCCGGGTGACAACACGTCGATCGTGCCGTCGATGGTCACCGGCAGGATCGGTGCACCGGCATCGAGCGCGAGATAAAAGCCCCCGGTCTTGAATTCTCCCAGCTCACCGGTTTTGGAGCGTGTCCCTTCCGGGGCGATCCAGATGCTCAAACCGTCCTCGAGCAGGCGCACTTTGGCGACCTTCATGCTTTCCAGCGCACGTCGGCGATTGGACCTGTCGAGTTCGATGAATCCCGAATCGAGCATGGCGCGACCCATGATTGGGATCCGGAACAACTCGGTCTTGGCGATCATGCGCACGCGGATTCCGAGCGACTGAAACACCACGGGGATGTCGTAGTGGCTCTGGTGATTGCTCATCACGACGAAGCTGCGCCCCTTGGCGATGTGCTCGCGTCCCGAGATCTGCAAGCTGATTTTCGCCTGCCGGAGCAGATTGCGAGACCAGGAATCGAGCCGGCGATCGCAAACGGTGTAGTTCGTCCGCCCCGTCAACGCGTCGGCGATGGTCGGCATACTGATGCGGGTGGTCTCCATCGCCGCTCGAACGAGCACGCCCAGTGAAAACATGGCGCCACACAAGCATGCCCACGACCGCCCGCCAAGCTCTCAGAGCGTCGTGCGGGACACAGGACAACCCAGAGGGCCAAAACGGATGACGACCACCGCCAATCCGTTGTAAGCAATACCGTCCCCGAGGCCAACCACGAGGGTCGCGGGGTCGGAGATCGCCCATGCGTGTGACCTGTCACCAATGCACCGCAACGCTGACCCTCGAAGAGGACCAACTCGAGGACGGCCCGGCGCAACTCGAATGCGTCAACTGCGAAGCGACGGTGTTCGTCGACACCGGGGGGCGCGCGTTCGAGTCGGAGGCGGCGCTGCAGGAAGCCTACCAAACCCGAAGCCTGCCCAAACCGCCACCGGAGCCCGGGTCCGACGCCTACGCGACGATCCCCTTGCCATCACTGGACGAGTTGGGGCTCAATCCGTTCGGTATGTCTTCCAACGCCGACCAACGCGAGCCATCGGCCCCGCCGCGGATGAGCTCCATCCCCGACGCCGACCTCGACGCCGAGAACGTGCCGGCACCCGGGGTGGGCGCAGCAGCTCGCGTTGCCCCAGTCGCACCTGTGGCTCCTCCCCCCGCACCGGTCGCGGCACCCGTCGTCCCCGCACCCCCGGTTGCAGCCCGCTCGAGCCAGTTCGACCTCGACGCAACCCGACCGTCGCGGTCGAGCATTCAACGCGTCACCGTTTCAATCCCCGTTCCTCCAGTGACTCGCCCCGGCTGGGCCCTGCTCGGTGGCATCGCACTGTTCGGGTTGCTCTGCGGCGGACTGTTCAGCGCTGGCTCATCATCCACCGCACCGTTCAATCGAGCGGCGGCTCGTGATGCCGTGCAACAGGCAACGCGACGGGCCATCGCGTGTTTCGACACGGCACCCAAACTCCAGGGCACCCTCCAACTCGTACTCACTCCGAGCGGCGACGTCGCTGAAGTGGGGCTCGACGGCACCATGACCAAACTCGCCGAAGCCGATTGCATGCGCCGAGCCTATTCGTCGGTGCGCGTTGCGCCGTTCTCGGGACCGCCGGTGCGCGTCGAGCGAACACTGGCGCTCGCCGCCGCCGAATGACACCCTGCCCGAGTACTCACGACCGTGGCCAGGACTACGGCACGATGTGAACGATCGTCCCGTCGTCGAAGGTCTCGCCAGCGTTGGTGCCATGCCAGTGCTCGGGCACGTCGGGTGACGTCCAGTTGAACACGTAGCGCGCATCGATGGGCGCCATGTTGATGCAGCCGTGGGAGCGGGGCCGACCGAAGTCGTCGTGCCAATAGGCGGCGTGCAGCGCGTAGCCGCCCTTGAAGTACTGCACCCACGGGACGTCGCGCAGCTCGAATTCACTGTCGGCGACGTTGGAGTCCATCGTCGTGGTGACGTGCTTCTGATAGATGCGAAACGTGCCCTGTGGGGTACTCAAGGTCTTTTTCGGATCGCCGATGCCGTCGCGCCCCGTCGAGACCAGTGTGGCGTAAACCGGAGTCGCCCCCTCCCAGAGCACCAGAGTCTGGCTCAGCAACGAAACTTGGATCCAACGTCGCTTCTTGCTGGCAAACCAGGGTAGATCCCGGGGTTTGGCTGCGGTTCGTACGTCCTCCGAGCGCAGCCAGCCCCCTTGTCGGGCTTCGACCATGCGCACCCCGCCAATCGTCTGCACGCGACCGCTGAGCGGTACGAACTGACGCAGATCCAGGCGAGCGCCGCGTTGCAGCTTACCGTCGTTCAGGACCCAGTAGCTGGCCCCCGCTTTGAGGGCGAACGCGACGGGCAGTCCGAAATCGCTCAACTGGTGACCATGGAAGGGAGACCCCGAGTCGGCCTTGATCTTGTCGGCAGGTACCAACCGGGCGTCGGCAGTGATCGCGAAGCGGCGCGAAAACTTCCCGTCCTCGGCGACGAAGCTCCCGATCAGAGCCAGCCCCGCGTGGCGTTTCGATCGGCCGGCAATGTCGGCGTAGCTCGGCGCTTTGAACCCGGACAGATTCGGGATCAGCCGCTTGTCGCCGTCGAGCCACCACGGCACTGCATCCTGCCCCTCACCCGAGCCGCCGTAGCGCTGACTCATGTCCAGCGGCTCGGCGTGGTCGGGAATTGTCCCGGTCGCCAAGCCGGAGTCGTTGAGAGGAACGTCGTTGGCACCGACCTCGAGCTTGTCCCACTCGTCTCCGAGCCGGCGCCAGTTGCGTAGGTGCCGCTCGAGGCGCATTTCGCGCTTCAACTGCGTCTGCTTCGACGGAACGCGCAGATAGTTGGGCGCGACGGCGCGCAAGAACCCGTATGGATACGGCATCGGCTTGGAGCGGTCCGGCTCGCGCTCGATGGCGCGGGCGATCGGGTGCTCGGGGTCGATGGTCGCGTCGTCCTCGGCGCACACGTACCCGACGGGCCTGAGGCGGTACCAACCGCTGGGGCAACCTTCCTTCGACACTGGGTCCTCCGTGCGGGGAACTCTGGCGCCCACCCTCAAGTACCCGATCTTCTCCGAGTCCATGTCGGGTCGAGCGCGCACCGGTACCTCCATCGCGATCGGGATCAACCGCTTGGCATCGGCGTCGGGCATCACGACGGCTTGCAACTCGTCGAGCGGCAGCTCGTCGTGCAGCATCCGTGCAGAATTTTCCTTCGGCTGATTCGGCTCCCCGACGTTGGAGCAAGCCAGGGACCCGGCGTTCAACGCAAGAAACACTCCGAGCCAGACGCGTGTTCGGCCAACCATGGCACGGCCATGCCAGAGCCCTTCGCGATCGGCCCAATATTCGGCTGACTCGGCGTTCGAGGAGGCGGCGAGGACGAATCACAGGCCGGCCCCCAGCGGCAGAACTCGAGTGCTGTTTGTATCGAAACCGCGCCGAAACTGGGGCTACAGTCGGCCACGTCAGACTCGAAAAAACGCGCCGGGTATGGGTTGCCATTGCCCTGCCCCAACGACCATCATGCGCCCCGCTAGCTAGAGAAGACACGCAGCCATCACCCGATCACGAAATCGATCGGTAGCCAAACGATACAGGGACGACACCGATCACCCAAATGCCGCGAGATGAAGCAGCGGCGAGGCGGCCTCGCTACCCGGGCCGACACGATGCTGCCGCGAATTGAAGATCAGTTCCAAGCCACCACCGGGATCCAACGAAAAAGCCATGTCACAAGACACCCTCAGCATCACCGACAACCGCACCGGAAAGACGTACGAGCTCGAAGTCACGGATGGCACCATCCGTGCGATGGACCTGCGTCAAATCAAAGTCGACGAGTCCGACTTCGGGCTGATGACGTACGATCCGGCGTTCACCAACACCGCATCGTGCCGGTCGTCGGTGACGTACATCGACGGCGACAAGGGTATCCTGCACCACCGCGGCTATCCGATCGAGCAGCTCGCGGAGAAGGCGAGCTTCCTGGAGGTTGCCTACTTGCTGTTCAACGGTGAACTGCCGAATCGAACGCAGCTGGCGGACTTCACTCAGGAAGTGACGATGCACACCTTCGTGCACGAGAACGTCCGCACGTTCATCAACGGCTTTCGCTACGACGCCCACCCCATGGGCATGCTGGTCGGGACGGTCGCCGCGCTGAGCACGTTCTACCCCGAAGCGATGGACATCCACGACAAGGAGAACCGGCGGCTGCAGATGGTTCGCTTGCTCGCGAAGATGCCCACGATCGCGGCCTGGAGTTTCCGTCATTCGCAAGGCAAGCCGTTCGTCTACCCCGACAACGACTTGAGCTACACCGAGAACTTCCTGGCGATGATGAAGCGCGTCGGCGACAACAAATACGTCGCGGATCCGGACATCGTGCGCGCACTCGACGTGCTGTTCATCCTGCACGCCGATCACGAGCAGAACTGCTCCACCAACACCATGCGCGCCGTGGGCAGCTCTCACGCCGACCCCTACTCCGCCGTCGCGGCAGCAACCGCAGCGCTCTACGGCCCGCTGCACGGTGGCGCCAACTCCGCAGTGCTCAAGATGCTGCGCCAGATCGGCAGCGTCGATCACGTGCCCGCGTTCATGAAGTCCGTCAAGGAAGGCACGGGCGGTCGCTTGATGGGCTTCGGCCACCGCGTCTACAAGAACTACGATCCGCGCGCCAAGGTCATCAAGAAGCTCGCCGATCGCGTGTTCGACATCATCGGCACCAAGAACCCCCTGCTCAAGGTCGCGCTCGAACTCGAGAAGATCGCCCTGGACGACGAGTACTTCGTGCAGCGCAAGCTGTACCCGAACGTCGACTTCTACTCCGGCCTGATCTACGAGGTGCTCGACATCCCGGTCGACATGTTTACGGTACTATTTGCCATTCCCCGCACCGCGGGTTGGCTGGCACAGTGGGAAGAGATGCTGCTGGACAAAGACCAGAAGATCGCCCGCCCCCGTCAGATTTACACTGGGCAATCGGCCCGAGACGTGCCACCACGTGACGAGCGCTGAGCCGCAGTGGTGACGCGCCCGTTCGTGAAGAGCGGACGAGAGGTCAGGCCGCCACAACAGCGGCCTGACCAGCCCCGAGCAGCATGTCGATGCACGGAGCTGAGCCAGCGAAGTCGAGGGTAGCGAGCCGAGCAACAGAGTTGAGATGGGACCCGCCAGCCACGCATGACCACCGCCCGCGAGTTCATGAACCTGCTCGACGCCAAACTGGCGACCCGAGCCGACGCTGCCCGCGCCATCGACGCGGTCTACAAGTTCGTGCTCAGCGGCGAAGGGGGTGGCACCTGGACGGTGAGCCTCAAGTCCGACGTCTTGGGAGTGGCAGAGGCAGATGCACCAGCCGAGTGCACCATCGGGCTGGCCGCGAGCGACTTCGTCGAGATGTTCGAAGGCAAGGCCAACGGCCAACAGCTGTTCTTCGCCGGCAAACTGAGCATCGAGGGTGACATGCAGCTGGCGCTCAAACTCAAACAGCTCACCGAGCTGTTGCAGGGCTGATTCAAGCAGCCTACCGTCACCAGATGGCGCGTACTGTTCACTTCTTGGGTCCGGAAGGGACTTTCGCTCACGCGGCAACGCTCGCGGCGTTCGACCATGGCGAACACCTGGTGCCGGGACGCAGTGTGCTGGCGGTGTTCGATACCGTGGCAGCTTCGCCCCAAGACTGGGGTGTGGTGCCGATCGAAAACTCGATCGAAGGGAGCGTCAGCCTGACGCTGGAAACCCTTGCCGAAAGTGCCCCGGTTCAGATTGTGCGGGAGCTGGTCGTCGAGGTCGAGCAGTGCTTGGTCTCCGACGGCGAGCTGTCGCAGATCAAAGCGGTGCTCTCCCACCCGCACGGCTTGGCCCAATGCAAGTTGTGGCTGCGCGAGCACTTACCGACGGCGGAGCTGGTGACGACTCCGTCCACCGCCGCAGCGGCCCATCAAGTCAAGGGACGACCGGACCAGGCGGCGATCTCCAGCGAGCTGGCGGGAAAGCTCGCCGGCTTGCAGATACTGGCACGCGGCGTTCAGGACCGCCGCCACAACGCGACGCGATTCGTCGTCTTGGGTCACGAGATGCCGGCGCCGACCGGCGACGACAAGACGAGCATCGTGTTCGACACGCCACACGAGCGCGGCGCGCTATATCGCGTGCTCGGGATCTTCAACGACCACGACATCAACCTGACCCGCATCGAGTCGCGCCCGATGCCCGGCGAGATGTGGCACTACAACTTCTACGCCGACTTGGAGGGGCACGCGTCCGCCGACAACGTGCGCCGCGCACTCGACGCACTGGCGGGCGCGTGTGGTTCGCTCCGCGTCCTGGGCAGTTACCCCAGAGCCGTCACCGCCGCGCCGCGAAGCAGCCGCTGAGCGACTGCCGCGGCGGCGGGTCCGCATTGACGTCGCGGCGCCCGACCGGGCCACTCGATACGGCGTCGCTGACGCGACGTGCCACGCTTCTGGTGCGCCGTTGCACAGGCGGATCCATTGGGGTTTCACGGTGCGTCGCGGACGAACACTTGACAGACGGGACAGTGGTTGCACAAAGCGCACATGAGCGGAGTGCTCTTCGACGTAGCAGTGGCGTCGGTCCCGTCGCTGGCTTTGGCAAGCGTCACGTGGAGGCTCGTTTGGCCGAAGTGGAAGCTGTACGGCAAGCTCCTGGTTCACCCAGCCGCCTATGCAGCGTTATCAGTTTGGATCGGACACTGGAGCATTCTCATCGCGTGGCTGCATCAAGGGCTTGGGTTGGCGGGCCACATCTGGTTCTGCCGGCGCCACGGCTGGACGTGGTACGCGGTCGAAGATCCGGAGCGCTACGTCGCCGCCAGCAAGGCCGCGGTCGAACGGTTGAAAGGGTCGCGAAGCGCGGCCGAATAGAGTGGGGCTCCTGATCGCTCAGGTCGCGTCGCCTTCGTCGACGACGCCATCGTAGTAGAACCGCTCTTGCACGATTCGCCCACGTTCCCACACGGAGACCGCTACCTCCTCGACCCGCATGGCACGTCCGTCGGCGTGAAAGAAGCGAATGATGTATTCGAGAAACGCGTGCCCGCTGTCGGGGTCCGCCGCCAGTGGTTCGAGGGCGTAGCGAGTCAACTTGATCCGAGGCGGCTCGGGCTGCCCGCGAAGCTGCTCGCGTTCGTGATCGAGACACCGGCGTTTACCCGCACGTGCCATCACGCGGTTTTCGAACACGCACACGTCGTCCGCGTAGAAGCGTTCCATCGCCTCCAAGCTTTTCGACTCACTCAGCAACGTGATGAACTGTTGGACGTGCTCTTCGAGGGCCACGCCTTCCCATAGCGCAGGCGCCGATCGGGGGAAACGGGAGAGTCGGCAAAATCCTCCCTCCACAGAGCGCGGGCGACCCGAGGTCGGGCGACGGCTTCATTCCGTCGCTCAGGTCGTCTCTTGCGACCCCGGCTCCGCGTGGGGCTGCCCACTCGCCGCCGGCTCACCCGACGTTGGTCGCCCTTCGAGCGCCGTGACCGCCGCCGAGGACTCGAGCAGTTGCCGCCGCACCTCCGGCTCCTCACTCGTGTCGTGAAAGCGACCGTAGTCGACCATCATCCGGCCATCCTCCAAACGTTCGAGGACGTCCACGAAGCGGTGGCCGACGCGGACCGCGCGCACCGGGTACACCCTTCGGGAGTAGATCGTCTGGCCATACGTGCCGTCGTGCCCGACCATGGTCGCTACGAAGCTGACCACGTGATTCTCCGGCGCGCTCCAGTCGACCCCCCACAGGGGGCTGGACTCGTCGATGACGTGCATGATCGTCCACGTCAGAACGAACATGGGCGTGCGGGAACGCTCCAGCTTCAAGTCTCGCAAACGCCGCATGTGCACACCTTCGGCACTGACCTCGTCACGCAGCACGACCAAGTCCAACGACGCGTCCACGACATCGTTGCCACGCGCGTTACCCAAACGGATCACCAACGCCGGGCGGCCGTCGATCTTGGTGATCAGCATCGGCTCGCTGAACAGCACGCTCGCGCGCGGGCGGCTGGCCTTGGCAAATACGAAGCCAGCGACGATCGCCAAGCCGATCATCGTGAAAGCCGCTTCGACGGTGGCCACGAAACTGCCGTACTCGCTCAGCGGGTAGAGGTGACCGTAGCCGATGGTCGACATGGTCTGAACGCTGAAGAAGAAGGCGTCGCCGAACGTGCCGACCCCGCCGCCGATGGCGTCGGGATCGAAGGTGTACAAGGCCGCGAAGAACACGTTCGCAAACACGAACAGAAATCCCAGACTCACGAACACGCGAACCCAGCCGCCCGACATGAAGTAGAAGTACAAGTCGCTGCGCAGTTCGGCCGGGGTCCCCTTGCGGATCGCCTCGGACGGATCACGCATCGACAATCCGCCGACTTCCCCCGTGCGGACCAGGTCGGCGAGACTGCGCTTGCCGTGCTCCGTGTGCGCACTTTCCGCCAACGGCGACATCATCATGTCGAACACGACCTGCGCCAGCATCAACGCCGTCAGAAAGCCAAGAAACGCGCGACCGCTCATGTTCGCTCCGGCCGGCGCCAGCACGAGCAGGGCAATCGCGGACGCCCAACGCATGTTGACCCGCGCGTTGTTGCGCACCTCGGTGCTGGAACGGTCGGTCGCCGAATCGATGGCCGCCACACCAAACAACGCCATGGCCAAGAAGCCCGCCAAGAGCCAGCGATACCCCGCCGGAGCCGGCGCATCCCAGGTGAACTGCAGAGCCTTCTTCAGCGCGACGCCGACACCCGTGATGCCGATTTGCACGGGGATGTGACCGTACAACCAAACTACCCAACGCGCCTTTCCGGCCCGAACGTGCGCGCCAGCGACGTCATCGAAATAGACCCACCACAACGCACAAGTCATGGCCAAAAGCACGCCGGACGCGAGATACGGCGAATGGTCGTCAGCCGTGAGCGCTGACAACACCTTGACGAAGGATTCACCCAACACAATCAGCGTCAGCAAACCGTAGCGCTCACCGAGGTGTTCGAAATCGATCGGAAAGCGTTCGCTGAGCGACAGCGACTGACGACTGAGCGGCGACAGCAGCAACAACAGTGTCGCCACGCCCCACAACCCCAGAGCCAGATTGACCTCGAGCCAGGCACTGACGACCCAAATCCCACCGCACAGGCCAAACACACCGCCCCAGTACGCCGCGTAGGGTCGCGTTTCCGGGACCTGTTTCCAAGCACGGTAATGCAACGCGGCCACAATCAACTGCGCCAAACCCGCCGAGATGGCAAAGCCGAACAACTCGTGATCCAACACCCGCGACGCGTTGAGTGTCATGCCCCCGACGGCGAACATCTGGGCGAAGACCATCAGCCGGTGGACGAAGTCGTCGACGGTGTAGCGATTGGCAAAAAACGTGTAGCCCGTCCAGGCGACCCACAACGTCAGAAACACACCCGCGAAAGCCAGCGCTCCGTGAATCGAGACGTGTCCGCTGAGCCCATTGCCCAGCTGGATGAACGAGGCGACGAAGATCAGGTCGTAGAACAGCTCCAACCACGACGCCCGCTTCTCGATGCCGAGGTGTGGACCGTGAAATGACGGGATGTGGTACCAGCGGCTGCGCATGGCGCAGTTATAGGCAAGCTCGAACGGAAACTCACGACGTGTGTCCCGCTCTCGAGACGTCATCGACCGAACGTCGACACCCGCGTCAGTGCCCAGCCGCACGCCCCGCGGGCGCGCAAGCTTCACTCGCAACGCTTGGCGTAGGCGGTCCGCGACTGGGCGCAGCGCTGCCTGCCATCTCGACAGCGGGAAACCTGCGCGGAATCGACCGAATCGGAGATGTCACAGATGCGGTCGGCCAGTTTGCAGACCATTTGTCGAAACTGGCGTGCTGCCTCGCAATCCGGCTCGGCCAAGGCCAACACTTGGTCGAGTTCGCGCTGGCTGGCAACCAGCCATTCCGCGAGGCGCTCCGGGGACGGCTCGAGCCGTGCCTGTTGTGGCCTTTCGGCCTTCTTCGCGCGGCGCGGTGGCGACGCGGGCTGCGGCGCCGGACGCTGCGCCGGCGCTTCATCGAACGACTCGTCGTCGATGTCCACGTTCGTCGTCGAATCCTCGGAGATCCTCGTGTGGCGCCTCGGGGGCGCCTCGGGGGCAGGCTGCGCGCCGGCACCTTCGGGCTCGTCGGCCCACTGCGACCCGGCCTGGGCCGGCGGTGGCGCCTCCTCCACCGACTCTTGCTCGGGCTCCGGACTTTCAGCGGGCGCCACCTGTGTACCACACGCACACACTCCAAGAAACGACACCCATATCCACGCGCGCATCGTCATCATTCTTCTCCCAGACTTCGATTCATCAGCTCTTGGTTCATCACCAGTGCACGGTGGTAACTTTCCACCGCGCGGGCTTTGTCACCCAGCTGCTCGTGCGCCTTGCCCTGCACCATCCAAAGCGTGGCGGCGGGCACGCTGACTTCCTCGGACAGTTCGAGACCGGAGGCACAGGCCGCCAAGGCACGACTCGGCTGCTCGGAATCGAGCCACAGCTGCGCCGAACGCGCGAGCAGGTCCTGCTCGACCCATCGAACCGCGGGGCCCGCGCCGACATCGATGCCTGCAAGCGCGGCGTCGATGGCCTCGATAGCAAGCTGGCGAGCAGCTGGCGAATCCGCGGCGTCCGCGAGTTGGTGGGCCGCGCGCACCGGCCCGAGCCACCCGGCGGTGCCGGCCGTTACCGGTACCGACACGGCCGAGTCCTCCGAACCCGACTCCGAGCTCGGCTCGGCTCGATGACAGCCCACGGCCCACACCGCCAGGCACACCGCGACGACTCGCCCGCGCGCGCGCGCGCGGCCCGACGACGAGCGTCGGGCAAACGCAGCAGAGCGGACGTCGCGCGACGTCATGAGCTCAGCGCTCCTCCAGTGCGGCCAGAACCCGCACCCGGTACAGGCTCATCTCGCGCTCGAAAGCCTCAGCGTGTTCTTCAGTGCCCTCAGCGAGCAGCGCAGCCTGAGCCTCGAGCAGGCGCACGCTCGGCGCAGGCAGCACGGCCGACACGGGCCCCGGCCCGACCGGCTCGGGAGACGACGGGTCGTTCACCTGCACGTACAACAGCAGCGCGGCGGCTCCCAACGCCGTTCCGAGCCACCACAACCACAGACCGCGGCGCTGTGCCGTGCTGCGTTCACGGCGCTTGTCCAGCGCAGGCTGCAAGCCTTCGAAGATCGCGCCGGCACGCTCGTCGCCCAACGTCGGCTCGTGGACGACGCTCAGCAGCGCAGCGGCCTCCAACGCGTCTTCGGGCAACGGCGCCGACGCCGTTCCTCGGTCGAGAGCGCGCGCCAGCTGGGCCGCTTCGGCCAGTTCCTCTTGCGACGGTTCGGCGTCGTCGATTTCGTCCCAGGGCGGCGGATCATTCGAGGTGGGCACGGTGGATCTCCTTGAAGGTGCTCGACGCCAAATGGGCGAGCCCGATCGTCGGGCGGTTTTTCGAACCCCCGTTGGGTGAGGGTCCGAAAGATCGCCCTCGTTGCAGTCGGTTTCTCGACTCCATGCTGTGTTGCATCGAATGACAGTGCGCGGGTCGCGAACTCTCATTTAGCAGTGGCTGGATGGGGTTGACGAAACTCATTGGGCTCCGAATTCGGTCGTTTGCAGAGACTGCCCTGCGGCGGCTGTTTGCTCGTCCCACTGTTTGCGTAGGGCCTTGAGCGCGCGGAGCAACAGTACGTCGAACGTGCCGAGCTTGACGTCGAGCTCGACCGCGCACTGCTCACGCGACAGTTCCTCGAAGAAACGCAGCTCGATGGCGCGCCGGTAGCGCGGATTGATCCGCTGCAGACAGCTGCCGAGTCGTTCACCGACAGCGGTGTATTGCTTTTTGCAGTCCAGGGCGTGTTCGGGGGTGATCGGCGAGTCGAGCAAGGGCAACAACTGCGCCTCCATGTTCACCACGGCCCGGCTGCTCACACCGCGCGCGCGAAACATGTCGGTCGCCTTGTTGGCGGCGATCCGTGCCAACCAAAAATAGACGCTCGCGCCGCGCGGCTCGAATTGCTCGATGCGCTCGATGGCCGTTCGAAACGTCTCGGACAGTGCATCCTCCGCCGCCGCGCGATTGCCCAACTTGGGCATCAGCACTCGACTGAACAACAGATTGGCAAACTGGTCGTACAGCGCCGACCAGGCAGCGCGCTCGCCGGTCGCTGCACGAGCGAGGATCTGGCGCTCCCACGCCAACCGCTGAGGCTCGTTCAGATCGACGTCCACCGGCTGCCGTTGTAAGGGCGCGAGGGCCCGGCGGTGCAAGAGAACGGCAACGGCACCTAGCCCACTGGCCAGTGCAGGCGCCTCGAATGCCGGGCCCGACGGAAACTCTGCAGTCGTCGCAATCACCCGGACCCAACGCGGGGGCCCCCGTCTCGGCTTACACCTCGAACCGCCTTCCGGCCCTCGGGCCCACCCATACGGAACGGCCGTCGTCAACGCTTGCGGAGCAGCGTCAGCCCATCACCGATCGGGACCATGGTCAGGGCCACCCGTTCGTCGGCGTGAACACGCTCGTTCAGCTGCCGAACCGCGATCGTCGCGGGACGACGGTTGTCAGCCTCGATCACCGACCCGTTCCACAGCACGTTGTCGATCGCCATCACGCCACCGGGGCGCAGCAGCGCCAGGCAGTCGCGGTAATAGACTTCGAGGCTCTCCTTGTCCGCGTCGATGAAAGCGAAGTCGAACTCAGCCTTTGCTTCGAGCAGCTCCGCCAGCGATTGCGACGCCGGTCCGATGCGCAGATCGAGCTTGTGCCCCACGCCCGCCCGCTCGAAGAACTCGCGGGCGACGGCGGTGGTTTCGGCATCGACGTCGAGCGCGACCAGCTTGCCGTCGTCGGGCATCGCCAACGCCGTGCACAGCGCGCTGTAGCCGGTAAACACCCCAACCTCCAAACACGAGCGGGCCCCCAGCGTTTCGATGAGAAAGCGCAACAACTGCCCCTGTTCAGCCGAAATCTGCATGTCGCGCCCGGGCAGCAACGCAGTGCGTTCTCGCAGTTCCTGCAGCACGGCGTCCTCGCGGGTCCCGACCCGAAGCAAGTAGTGCCTGAGTTCGTCGGTCAACGGCGTGGGCTTCCGGCTCATGAACCGACGGTGCCCGAAGTGCGGAGCGAAATCAAATGGGGTTCGACGCGCCAACACGCCAACACATGGCTAACTACCGATGCCGAGTTCAAATCCGAAGCATGTGGTTTCATGTGTGAAATGTGATCAATGACCAATTGTCCGTAACTATTCGAATTTCACCAAAACGACACTGGCATACTTAGTGCTATATGTAGGGCAGACGTCACGAGAACGTCGCAGCTTTCGTCACAGGGGCCGTTCCCCTCCCCTCCCCAGGCCCCTGTGCTTTTTTCGCGACGCAAACCTCCCCAGGTTTGCGTCGTTTTCTTTTGTCGATTCCTTTTGCAACGATTTCGCGGCGATTCACACGCTTGCTTGACGCGGCGAGCTCCTTCTCGCCTTGCGCCCCCTCATTGCCCAGTGGGGCTCGGAAGGACGCCCGCGTCGGCGGGAGGCATCTCCGCGACGTCACAATGCATCGTCTCGAATACCGCGCCTTGCCCGGAGGGCTTGGTGACGAGCAGCTGACCACCCCGCGCCGCCAACACTCCGACGCGACCGAGACCGGGATCCGGCTGAACGATCTCCAGCGGCGACCCAAAGGGAGTGAGGCCCCCAATCATCGTCTGACCGCTGCGCGACGCCAACACCATCCAGCCGTGGGGCGCGCCTCCACCCGGCTTCGAGTCGAAGATCAAACTGGGCGCACTCGCACCCAGATTCGGCGCTTGGACCGCTTCCTCTTGAACGCTGCCGTCGCCGGATAACCGCAACACCCGGATCGTTCCTTCGTCGAGCTCGGCGATGCTCGCGTCCTCGCGCGCCGCCAGCAAGAGGTGGTCACCGTGTGCGGCGATGGCGTCGTAGGCCACGACGCTGCCCCGGGTGGGCGTCACTCGCAGCGGCTCACCCTCGGGTTGCCCCGCTTCGTCGAGGCGCACCACCTCGAGCCAGCTCCGATTCACCAGAAGCGCGTCATCATCGGCGCTCGGCTCGTCCGTCGATGCTCGCATCGCCGGATTGGTCAGCTCGTCCGGCTTGCCGAGCGCAATCCACACCAGCCACGCTCCGCTGCCTCGGGTGAGCAAGCGCGGCGACTCGGCATCCGTTGCCTCGGGGCTCACTCGCCGAAACCCGAGCTGTCGCGTCGCCTGTCGTTCATCGAAACGGCTCAGGCGGATCTCGCTGTGCCCCGCTTCTTCGTTCCAATCGTCCCAGACGAGCATGCCCCCAGCGGGCAGCAGCAGCGCGTCGAACGCCGGCGAGTCGTCGCCGTGTTGGTCGGCCTCGGCAAACCAGTCGACATCGCCGCCGACGCCACCCGCGACTGAGCCCAGCCGATACGCCCCACCGCTCGCATCGGTTTCCGCCAGGACCACGACGACGCGCGAATCACGGGTGACGACCTTCGGCGGCGGAACGTCGCCGTGCAGCGGCCCTAGCTCGATGATCCGGGCGTCCATCGCCTCGCCGAGTACCAACAATCCCGCGCTCGCCCCGGATCGCCCCCCGCGAATGAACGGCACCCAGTGTTGCTGCTGAGCGAACGCAACGCGACCGACCTCGACGCCAAAGGGCAGCTCCGCCTCTTCTGGCTCCACTTGCCCCGACTGGCCTTGCAACGAGAAGCGATTGCCGGCGACCAGCGCGCAGCGATCGTCCGGTGCGGCGCTGGATGGGACCGTCGGGGATTGATCGGCGGGCGCCGGTTCCTCGCTGCAACGACAGCCTTGGGTGGCGAGCAGCAGCAAGATCACCAGCGACGCGCGATGCATCATCGCGCGAGTCTAATCACACAATTCGGCGCAGTTGGGGCGAATCGTGATGCCACCGCACGGACGCTCCGCACGAGAAACGCAACAGACACTCGACGAGCAGAGCTCCCGTGTCACGAATGGCGGGCAAGCGACGCCGACACGACGTCGGGGTGATGAACACCGAACAGGCGCGCATCGCGATGCCGCGTGACGCGCAACGCATCCACGGGTGGAGCACGCTGCGAAACCGGCGGCCGAAAGGCGGTGGGCCGAACATACGGAGCAACGATGCAATCCAGCCGTTCACAGGGCGATGAGCCCCAGCACGTGGTCCGTTTCGACGAGCGCGGCGCAACACCGACCGCCGGCCGCACGACTGCCCATCGGCCCAGCCCCCGCGGGTGCTGATTTCGGGCGAACTATGCTAGGAGGGGCTGGCCCGAAGCCGCATGTCCCAGACCCGACTCACTCGGCCTCATGAGCCCAATCGCGCTTTCAAGGCGCTTTACGCGCGTTTCTTCGATCGCATTTCGGTCGAAGAACGTTGGGTGTCGAGCGTGCGCGAGCGAGCCTCCGACGGCACCGTCGTCTACGTGTTGCGCAATTTGAACGTCGTCGATTTCCTGGCCCTGGACCACGTCACTCAGCGCTATGGACTTCCACGCATCCAGTTCGCCAACCTCGGCTTGGACTTCAACCCGCTGCGCAGCAACTGGCTGAGCGGGTTGCTCACCAAACCGAAAACCGCCGCGACGGATCAACTCGGCGACGCGCTGGCGACGCCCGGCAGCGCCGCAGCGCTGTTCTTGCGACGGCCGCCCAGCGTGCTCGACGTCGCTGCCGGTCGCGCCAGCCGCGGACCGCGTGAGGGAGATGAACTGATCGACGCGTTGATCGAGATCCAACGGCGCGACGATCGACCGATATTGCTGGTGCCCGTCGTGTTCGTGTGGACGCGCCGCCCCGACACCCGTGGCACCCGAGCGCTCGACGTGCTGCTCGGTCCACGTGAGTGGCCGAGCTCACCGCGCGTCATCGGGCAGTTCCTGCTGAACTATCAAAACGCTCAGCTCCGAGCTGGCCAACCCGTCAACCTCAAGGAGTTCCTGAGCGAGTGGGGTAATGGCCAGACGTCGAGAACGGCGCTGCACAACAAGCTGGCGTACACCATGCTGCGACGCCTCGAGCGCGAGCGGCGCGCCATCACCGGTCCCATCGACAAGGCGCCGGACCGCGTTCGCCAAGAGATCCTGCGCAGCCGGCGCTTCCAGACCGCACTGGCCAAGTTGGCCGGCTCGCCTGAAGAACAGGCCAAGGCCCTGGAACAGGCCGACGAGATGCTGCGCACGATGCAGGCAACGCCGGACGGACGCACGCACAAGGCGCTCGACGTCGTGCTGAGCAAGGTCTTCGAACGCATCTACCACGGACTCGACGTCGACCCGGCGGGCATCGAAGAGCTCAAGGAGCTGGCCAAAGAAGGAACGTTCGTTCTGCTACCCAGCCACAAGAGCCACATCGACTACCTGGTCGTCTCCTACGTTTTCTTCAAAGCCAACTTGCCGCTGCCGCTGATCGTCGCGGGCGACAACCTGTCGTTTTTCCCCATGGGCGGGATCTTCCGGCGTAGCGGCGCGTTCTTCATTCGACGCTCGTTCAAAGGAGATCGCCTGTACGCGGCTGTGGTCGACGCCTACGTGCGGCGTCAAATCAAGGACGGCTTCGCGATCGAACTGTTCCTCGAGGGCATGCGCAGCCGCACAGGCAAACTGCTCAACCCGAAGTTCGGGCTGCTCAACATGATCGTCTCCGCCGTGCGTGGGCAGGATTCGCGCCCGGTGTTCTTCGTCCCGATTTCGATCGGCTACGAGCGCATCGTCGAGACCGAATCGTATCGGCTCGAGAACAGCGGCGGCGACAAGGTGATGGAAGACGCCGCGGGGCTGCTCAGCGCAACCACCGTGTTGCGTCACCGCTACGGCAGAATCAACGTGCAGTTCGGACGTTCGAGTACACTCGGCCAAGTCGCGAGTGACTTGGGCTTCGACTCCGTCAGCGAGCTGACGCCCAAGCAGACGCGCACCGTGGTCGTGGCCTTGGGCAACCGCGTGATGGACGAGATCAACCGGGTCACCGCGGTCACCCCCGGAGCGCTCACGGCGTTGGCATTGCTCAATCACCACCGGCGCGGGTTACCTCACGACAAATTGGTCCGTCATTGTGAACGCCTACTGACGGCACTGGGCAAACGCGGCGCGCGCATCGCGCCCGCACTGTGCAGCGCCGTCGGCGTCTTGCGCCGCGACGCCATTCGCGAAGCCGCGCAAATGTTCGCCGACGCCGGGATGATTGAAGTGCATTCCCCGACCGAGCTTTCACCGCGCCGCGATCGCGCCGGCAAGCCGCAAGTCGGCGCCGGGGCGATCTACACGCTGGTCGAAAACAAGCGCGTCGAGCTCGACACGTCGAAGAACATCATCATTCACTTCTTTGCCGAACGCGCGCTGCTCGCCACGGCGATGCTGCCGTCGGCGGAGCAGGCGTGCGCGCCGGAGCACCTGCGCACCCGCATGCGCGAACTGGCCAAGCTACTCAAGTTCGAGTTCCGCTTCGCATCCAACGGCGCCTTCGAGGACAGCGTAGAAGCGACAATCCAGGCCATGCTCGACGATCGCGAGCTGGAGCTGACCGACGGCGGGCTCGTGCCTGGCCAAGGCCACGACGGTTGGAGTGGTCACAAGTGGTTGCTGTCGTATGCGTCGATGATCCGCAACTTCCTCGAGGGCTATCGGATTTTCGTGCGCGCCTTGACCGCGCTGCTCGATGCGCCATGCTCGGAGAAGGATCTGATCAAGAAAGCCCTCGAGACCGGTGGCAAGATGTACCTCGCTGGCGAGATCGAGCGCCGCGAAGCCGTGTGCAAGCCCATCCTACAGAACGCGTTGAGTAGCTACATGGAGCAGAACGTGCTTCGACCCAACCGAGGTCTGGTGGTGTTGGGTCCAGACGCCGCATCCGAGGAAGCGCTGCATCGAATCGAACTGAACCTCGCCGCGTATCTGGAACGCGAGGGCGCGTTGTGAGTTCGAGCTGCGATTCGAAGAGCCCCACCCCGCCCCATCCACGTCGCCCGCCCGGACCGAATCGTCGCTCGGCGTTGGGAGCGGTGTTCGCCGCAGGCGCGTGCGGCGGTTGCTTCGGCACGCCGTCAGCGCTCGCGCCACAACTGCAGGGATCGGTGGGCATGCCGCACAATGGCGTTCAGACTGGCGCCGTCGAACTGCCGCGGAGCGGTAAGGGGTTTGCCCGTTTTCGACCGTTTGGAACGGCGTACTGGGGCCAGCCCGAACTCGTCACGGCAATTCGAGAAGTCGCCGAACGAACGGAGCAGAGCTTCGGCGGCCCTGCGCTGGTCCTGGGCGATCTGTCGGCGCGCTGGGGTGGCAAGATCCCCCGGCACAACTCGCACCGCAGTGGCCGGGACGTGGATCTGCTGTGGCACCTGTTGAGCGTCGATGGAACGCCGCACACAGCCGTCGGCTTCGTGCGGGTCGGCCCCGATGGCCTCGCGACTGATCCGGCCACGGGACGCCTCTACCGTCTGCACGTCGAACGCCAGTGGGAAACGGTCAAAGCGTTCCTCCTCTCCGACGACGTACAAGTGCAGTGGATGTTCTGCAGCCAGTGGGTCGAGGCCTTGTTGATCGACTACGCCCGAGCACGCGGCGAACCCGACGAACTCGTCTGGCGCGCCGAAACCGTCATGTTGCAGCCCGCCGACAGCCTGCCGCACGACGACCACATCCACCTGCGCATCAGCTGCACCCCGAAGACCAGCCTGACCGGCTGCGAAGGCGGCGGCCCGTACTGGGAGTGGCTACCGCCATTGCCCACCCTGGAGCTGACTCGGGCCGATTTGCAGGAAATTGGGCAACACGACCCCCTCGTCGTAGAAGCGAACGACGAGGTCGTGGCGCGTGAATGAACTGAAGCAGCGCATTGCCAACGGTGACTGTCTCGAACAGGTGCCCGGGCTGAAACGGGCCTGGGGCCCATTCGATCTGATCTACGTCGACCCGCCGTTCAACGCCGGTGGCACGCGCAAAGCGCGCACGACGGGGGGCCAACGCAGCAACGGCCAGCAGGCGTACGTCGATTTCTGGGGTGGTCTCGATGCCTTCCTCGAGATGCTACGCCCGCGCTTGGATGTCCTTCGCGACGCGTTGAGTGACGTGGGTAGCTTGTGGCTGCACCTCGACTACCGCGCCGTGCACGAAACCAAACTGGCACTCGACGACGTATTCGGCCGCAACGCGTTCGCAGGCGAAGTGGTCTGGGTTCCGGGCAATGGAGGCAAACGCCGCAGCGGACCGAGCGTGACCCATCAGACGATTCTGATCTATCGACGCGGGTCGCACATGATCTGGAACGGCGACGATCCGGCGCTGCGCGAACCGTTCAGTCAGACCAGCCTGCAGATGCATTTTCAGCGCACCGACGACAGCGGTCGGCGATACCGCGAACGCGTGATCAACGGCAAGAGCTACCGCTACTACGCCGACGAGGGCCGGCGCATCGGCAGCGTGTGGCTCGACTGCCCCGCGATGAAGGCGAACACGCCGCTCAACAGTGAGACCACGGGCTACCCCACTCAGAAGCCAGAGAGCTTGCTCGAGCGTATCGTGCGCGCCGCCAGCACCGACGGCAGCAACGTGCTCGATCCGATGTGCGGCTCGGGAACGACGCTCGCCGTCGCAGCTCGGCTCGGACGTGGTTTTGCGGGCTGTGACCGCAGCGAGTTGGCGTGCCGCATCACGCGCGAGCGTCTGGCTGGTGTGCTGAGTGAAACCCAGGCGCCACTGACCCGCGCCCTGTAGTTGCACGCGCCTGGGCGTAGCATCCGAGAGCTCGCCACCGCAAGGCCGCTCCCGGCTCGCACTGCGTCCTACATCGACGCTTGGTGCTCGGACGTCAACGACTGCCGCTGCGACGGGCAACTGCCGTGCTATGCCTCAATGGTGATCCGCACGTGAGGCCCGCCGCCCGCCGGCGAGTCGTCCGCTGACCCAAGCGAGGACGCCATGCTCAATTTCGCTCTGAGTGATGAACAGCAAGCGCTGATGAACGAAGCTCGTAGATTCGCGGAGCAACGCATCATCCCGGTCGCCGCCCAGGCGGACCGCGACGCGCAGTTCCCCATCGAGGTCTTCAAGGAGGCCTGGGAGCTGGGCTTCGTGAACGTCACCGTCCCCGAAGAGCACGGCGGGGCGGGCCTCGGACAGTTGGACAACGCGCTGCTGTCCGAAGCACTGTCCTTCGGCTGCACCGGCATCCACACCAGCATGCTCGCCAACACGCTGGCACTGACGCCGATCAAGCTCGCCGGCAATGACGACCAGAAGCGCAGGTACCTCGGCAAGCTCACGTCCGAGCCCGTGTTCGCGAGCTACTGCACCACGGAGCCGAGCGCCGGCAGTGACGTCGCCGCGCTAAAGACCCGCTTCGAGAAGGTCGGCGACGACTACGTCCTCAACGGCGAGAAGTGCTGGATTACCAACGCCAGTCTGGCGTCGTTCTACGTGGTGTTCGCCACCAGCGACACCGAGAAGCGACACAAGGGCATCGCCGCTTTCATCGTAGACAGAGAAAGCGCGGGTCTGAGCATCGGCAAGCACGAAGACAAACTCGGACAACGCGCCAGCGACACGGCCGCGGTTCACTTCGAAAACGTCACGGTACCTGCGGCAAACCTGCTCGCCGCTGAGGGGCACGGCTTCAAGCTCGCGATGGAAACCTTCAACGAAACGCGCCCCGACATCGCCGCGATGGCCACGGGCTTGATGCAGCGCTGCCTCGAGGAGTCAGTCAAGTACGCCAAAGAGCGCAAGACCTTCGGCGTCCCCATCGGCGAACACCAGATGATCCAAGCCATGATCGCCGAAATGGCGATCGGTACGGAAGCAACGCGCTGGCTGTACCGCAAGGCGGCGTGGAATCTCGATCACGGCGTGCGCGATCCGATCGCCAGCGCCTACGCCAAAGCCTACGGCGCCGATGCTGCGATGAAGGCGGCCACCGACGCCGTGCAGATCTTCGGCGGCAACGGCTACGTCCGAGACTACCCCGTCGAGAAGCTGATGCGCGACGCGAAGCTCCTGCAGATTTACGAAGGCACGAGCCAGATCCAACGGGTCGTCATCGCGCGTTCGCTGCTGCGTCAGTGAACGGCGAGCAGCACGACGTGCTCCGCCGTGTAGGAACGCAATCGGGCGCGGCGCAGGCCTGATGGCGCGGCGCCTCTGAGCGTACCCAATCGCCACGGGAGCAGGCCGCGAGCGATCATCGCCGGTCCCTCGCAACCCACTACGCCGACGGCGTGCCGCAGCCGCGGAAAAGAGCGCCAGCGTCGCCACGCAGCCACCGACTGCGCACTCCGCGATTGGCGTCCCCCAGCTCGCAGAGTAACTTGGACGGATCATGCACTCGCCCGCCAGTCGCTCCTCGGAGCAGCCTCGCAACTCCGCGCACCACCAACCCAGTCGTGGTCAGAACACCGCTCGATGGCGCCGGCGAGAGGTGACGACGAGCCTCGTCGCCATGCTGCTCGGCGCGAGTGCGAGCATTGCGGGGTGCAGCTCGGACACCGACGGTGACGCAACCAAAGAAACTCCGAGCCCCACACCGACCGCGTCCTCCCCAGTGCCGGCGCCCGACCCCAGCGGCACCGAACCGGTGGTCCCCGAGCCCACCGCGCCGAGCCCCGACGCGTCCAACGGCCCGGGCGTCGCGCCGTCGTCGACCGAGCCTGCCGTCGGGCCGTCCACCCCGCTCGAGTACAACCGCTGCGCCGCCGACGTCTCGGTCGGAGACTTGGCGCTGGTGCTCGCGGCAGAATACACGGCGTTCACGGGTCGCATCGCCGACGGTGTGGTACCCGCGGCCGTCCCCGAATTGATCGCCACGGACGGCGATTGCAGGCTGCTGACGACGCCAAACCTGACCTGCGACGGTTGCAACGTCGTCAGTGAAACCTGTTCGCCCACCGGCTGCATCCCCTACCCGCAAAGCATCGACGCTGGCACGGTCACCGTCGACGGCTTGCTGGCGGAGTTGATGATGACGCCGTCTGGGGGCAGCAAGAGCTACTCCAACCCGACCGGGTTCCCTCACCCAGGCTTCGATACCGGCGCCGAGATAACCCTGAGTACGAGCGGCAGTGATGCGCTCGCCGCGTTTTCCCTGCGCGGCTGGGGCGTCCCGAAACTCGAAACCGCGCAAACGCCGGTGATGGTCAGCGCGGGCAAGGCCGCGGTCATCGATTGGACGCCGCCGGCTACGGACGGCCCTGCGAAGATCTACCTCACGCTCAACATCAATCACCACGGCAGCACGTCCGAGTGGATCACCTGCGAGACGGCGGACACCGGCCATCTCGAGATTTCGGCCACCTTGATCGACCAACTCGTCGCTCGTGGTTTCTCTGGTTGGCCCACGATCGAGATGCGTCGCCAAACTGCCGATTCGACGACCACCGACGTCGGTTGCATCAACTTCTACGTGCAATCCCCGGTGGTGCTCGACGTCGAGGTCGAGGGTCTGGTGTCCTGCGGCGACGACAGTGAATGCCCCGACGGCCAGACCTGCCGTCAAGATCAGAGCTGCGGCTGACCCCGCGGAACGACCCCTCGACGAAGCGCGCGCCGCTTCCGACGCGCCAAATGCAATCGACCCAGCGCCCACGGGGCGCCGGGTCGACGAGTGCCCCTCTCGGGAGGCCTTCAGCGGTTACCGAACGGGCGTGCCTGCTTCATGTACAACAAGGGTTCCTCGCCGGGTTCTCCATCGAACTTGAACTCGGTGTCCATCGCCCACCAGCCGCCCGACGCCGGAGCGTAAGCGGGAGCAAAGAACTCTCGGATCTTCGCCAACGCTTCGCCCAACTCGTACACCTGCGCGTTGGTCAACACGGAGTTGCCGTCGGTCGTTTGGTTCGAGTAGCTCAAGTACGAAATCGTTTTGTTGGGGTTGTCGTAGTACAGCAAGATCTGGTCGGTCGTGACACCGGCCGGCGGGAGCACCACCGAATCATCGCCGACCTGGACGTTGATGTAGAACGCCGGCTCGTTGTTGGACTTGTCCAGGGGGTTGTTCGTCAGGGCGACGCCATTGGCCTCTTCCTCGGGGAACGAACGGTGAACCAGTAGTGCCATGCCGACTTGGCGATGGTCGATCCTGCGATAGCTGCGCTCTTCGAAGGCGCGGAAGAACCACACGCTGGCCCAGACCTTCCGAATCGCGTCCGCTACCGGGGAGTTCGGGTCGTTCGGATCGCCACTCTTGGAGGTATACAGGCCTGCACCCGTGAATCCGTCGAGGTCCTCGGCGTTGGTGCTCGAACGGAAACGCATGCGAATGCCCGCGTACTCGGTCGCGAGCTTGTCCATCAGCATCGCCTCGAAGTCGGCATTGAGCGGCGCCAACTTCATCGCGTCGCGCAGCTCCTCCAGTTTGGTATCACGCACTGCCGGATCGTTTTGGAACTCGGGGTCCTCGAGCATCTCCTCGATCATCAGATCGAAGCCGTTCTCCTGCATGAACTGCATGTAGTAATAGACGGGAACTGCGAACGCTTTGAGCGTCGGTACGCCTTCAATCTGTGTCACGACGCTGTAGTTGGCCGCTTTGCCGCCATAGGCGCGGGTCGCTTCCTTGATGGCGGCGAGCATCTCCTCGCTGTTTGCGAACTGGACGATGCCCTGAATGTCCGCCAGCTCCTGCTTCTCCAGGTCCATGCCGGGAACCTGAACCTCGGACGGGCTGTTCTCTGCCCACCAAGCGTCGGCGACCTCTTGGCTGACCTCTTCGATCTCGTAGGCGCTCGGCCCGACCGACAAGCGGACCCACTTGCCTTCGAGGCTGCGCAACTGTTCGTCCGAAAACGCCCCCTTCAAACCCATGTTGGGGATGCCGCGGTTTTGAGCCAGCACGTTGATGTGCGCGAGCGGCGTCTGGAACTGCTCCGTGATGATGCCCAAGGTGACCGAGATGTCGTTCGGCACGCGGTCGAGAACGACGATGTCACGGAAGGTGACGTACTCGTTCTCGAGATTCGCCGCGGTCACGAAGCGCAGTTGCCCGTAGCTTTCGGCGATGTTCAGCGGCTGATAGGTGACGCCCTCGAACAGCTCCTCGGTGGTGATCGTCTTGACGGTCTCGGGCAGCCCCTGCGCCACGACCTTGACCGCTTCGGAGTTGAGGTGGAAGCGAAGCTGATCGCCGATGAACGCGTTCTGCGAAATCAACTCGTAGGCCGTCTGGATCATCTCCGCGCTGGCCGTGTCGTACGGGGAAATCTCGTAGACCCAAGCGTCGGGCCCCTCGTAGTGGGTGAGCGAACCGAGCACGAAGCGACGGTTGGGCGAGTAGTACTCTTCTTGATTGAAGACGCCCAAGCTCTGCACCAGCGAGAAGCCGTTGGCCACGGACAGGTTGTCGCTCGCGAACTCCCAGTGGATCTGATAGCGCTGGCTGTTCTGGAAGTAGAGGTTGTTCTCGAAGTCGCGGTCGACGACGGTTTTGACGGCGCGCGCGCCTGAAATGCTGGCATCCGTCGGAATCGACGCGAGCGCCTGGAAGTCCGTCTCGCAGCCGATCTGAGGAAGGAAGTTCGGTACGTCTCCGCTGGGTAGCTGACACTCCCACACCTTGGTCTGACTGGGGCCGTCGACCGTGGATGACGGGACGACGTCCGTCGACATCGGCCCGGTCGTGACGGGGACGGTGGGCTCGGCGGCAGGACCGTCGTCATCGGACGGCGACTTCTGGGAACACCCCGCCATCACCATCGCAGTGACCCCGACCCAAAACAAAGACCGGGGGAAATGAAAACCGAAACTGTTCATGCTCATACTTGATTCCATTACTGGGGCTGGCTCGCAAGGGCCTGCGAGCCACCTCATATCACGGCAACCCTGGTTGGTAACCTCTGGCCCCTTCAACCAGTCACGCAATAAACGCGGATATGCACCTTGGGGGACCAATCTGACGCGAAATGAATGCGATCGTTGCACCGGGCGGTCACCAGTGACACGCAGGCCGCCAAGTGATCGATTCACGGAGGAAAACTTCGCCCCGGTCATCCGGTGCCAGCCGGACCACTACCCGGTGACACCGCTGCACTCGGGGATTTCGAGAGGCAAGGAAACTTGCTAGGCATCAGGGTCATGGCAAAACCCCGCCTCATTGCATTCGAGGGCGTCGACGGCGCCGGTAAGACCACGGTACTTTCATTGGTCGCCGACGCATTACGTCAGCGCGGTGAGAAGGTGTTCCTACCCAGGTCCGGCAAGGAGCACGATTCGCAGCCGACCAAGATGATCCGGCGTCTGACCCGCGACGCGCGCAACTTCGACCTGACAGGCGTGTCCGAATTGCTCCTGTATTGTGCGCGCGAAGCGCAGATCCTCGACGAGTTGGTTCGCCCGGCGTTGGCGCGAGGTGAGACGGTACTCGTCGACCGGTCGTTCCTCACGCCCATCGTTCTGGCCGCTTTTGGCCGCGGCGTCGATCGGAAGTTGGCGGAAAGCACCGCGAACAACGCCTGCCAAGGCAGCTGGCCCGACATCACCCTGCTGTTCGACGTGCATCCGCGCACCAGCCGGCTGCGCAAGCGCATCGAAAAGGTTCGCACGCGTCCCCAAACGGAAAGTGGACGCAAGGGCCAGGCCGGCAGTGGCTTCAAGGAGCGGATCCGCGACGGCTACCTGCAGATCGGCAAGGAGCAGAACCTCCCGGTTTTCCACGCCGAGCGCGTTCGGCCGACCGACGTCGCAGCGCGTGTCTTGGCGTTTCTCGAACACGGCACTCGCCCCGAGCAGTCCGAGTCGCCCGACGACTCGACTCCCGTTTGGATGGTCGATCCGGCCACGTCGTTCGAGCAGGCACTCGACCTACTGCCGCCAGAAGTCGCGCTGTTCCTTTCGAACGGCTTGGTCGCCGCTCGTGCCCTGCGCAGTCGTCTCGTGGAACGGGAACCGGAACTCGTCGCCTGGAGCATGGACGTCGAAGACCCGCTGCGTGATCGCCTCGCCGAGTCCCAGCCCGACTACGCCCTGCGCTCCTGGTCCAAGCGCCCCCTGAGCGGCAAAGACGACCTGCGCTTACGGCTGTTGGAGAGGGCCCCCGACGCGGCCATCTCCGCCCTCAAACACGTCCACTGCGAGGAGGCGGACGCCATTCGTGAACGCTACGCCGACAGTCAGCCCAGCGCCGTGCTGTCCAGCCTGACCGGCAGGGAAGACGAGTTCGCGACGCGGCTCCGCCAGCGGTGTTGGAAAGACGCGGAGATCGGCCCGCGCGTCTCGACGCTGGGTTTCTGCACGGGGCCCGACGCCTGGAAGCGTCGAGAAAAGCTGTTCGAGAAGGTGCCACACCTGGCGCTGGCCACCTTGCGCGGCGTGAACACGCCACGCGCCAACGAATTGCTGCAGTACTACGCTTCGCGCACGCCCAAGCAAGTACTGTCCGCATTGACGGGTCGCAGCGACGAGTTGTCCCACCAACTGCGCCGGGAGGTCGCCCACGTGGGACGCGAAGTCGTCGACAGCGTGCGCGGACTGAACGACGAGCAGTCGTGGCAGTTGCGACAGGAGTACGCGGAGCGCTATCCCTCGACGGTGATTCACAGCCTGCTCGGCCTGCCCGACTCACCGCGCGGCGACGCGTTGCGCGCTCGCTGCGAATCGATCGGCGCCGGTGACCTCCACACAGCGCGACGGGCCCAGCAGCTCGACGAGTACGCCGACCTTCCCGACTGGACCAAGGCGCGCGCCGCTCTCGACGGTGACGACTGATCGCCCGCACGTTTCCCTTGCCACAGGTTACTTTCCTCACTTCCATGACCCACCACACGTCAGGTTGCCTACTTCGCCTCTGGTTCACCAACTGGCGTCCGACCAACCCAGCCCCTACAGTTCGGCGGATCGCGCGGGTGTCCTGTTGCATGGCAGCCATGATGCTGCCTCGCCTCGCTCTTGCCCAAGACGCACCTGGTGAAGCGAGCGCGGAACCGGCGAGCGAGTCCGCCGAACCGAGCGATCCCGCTGTCTCCGACTCGGCAGACCCCGCGTCAGCGGACGCGACGCCCCCCGCCCCCGAGCCTCCGCAGACCGCCCCACCCCCGCAACCGCCTGCGGAACCCGAGCAGAACTCCGCCCTGCCCGATCAAGCCGACGAAAGCACTGCCGTCGAGGACGATCAGCCCGAAGGGCTGGCGATCGGGCAAGCGCGGCTGATGTTCGGTGCGCGCCTGATGACCGGCTTCAAGTACGAGGTGGAGCACCCCTCGGGCAATCAACCCCGCGCCGGCGAAACCATCGACGACTACGGCTTTTTCGTTCAACAAGCCCGCGTGGGCCTGGACGCCAAATGGAAGAAGCGCCTGCGGCTGCAGCTGGACGTCGAATTCGAGCGTGTCGACGATCCGCCCGCGGGGATCCGCGATGCCTGGCTCAACTACCGCGTCGACCGCGCCTTTCAAGTGAAGGTCGGGCGTTTCAAGCGCCCCTTCAGCCGACTCGAGTTGCGCGGCTCGGGCAAACTGCCCATGCGCGGTCGCGGCGAGGGCAACGGTTTGATCGTCGAGGCGATGGGGTTTGGCGACCGAAGCCAGGGGCTCGAGCTGTGGGGACGGCTCAAGGGCCTCGATCTTGACTGGTACTTGTCGGCCAGCGATCCGCCTGCGGCCAACCGCGGTGTGGACTTGCACGGGCGGCTCGAGTGGGATGCGACCGACGCTTTGGAGATTGGCCTCGGCGCGGCGCACAAGGTGTTCCGCTTGGGCGAAGCCGACCCCAATCGAGCCTCCAACGCTCTAGGCGTCGATGCGCGCTTCCAGCTCGGCGAGCTCTACGTGCTCGTCGATGGGATGTTCGCGCAGGACGCCCGTTTCAACAACCGCCCCAATGCGGGCTCGGTGGCGGCTTTTGCTTCGTACGACGTATCACTCGGTAAGGGTTTTGCGCTCCAACCCGTAGTATTTGGGGAGTGGACCGACAGCAACCTGGAGTTCAGCGAATCGGAGGTGACGCGCATCGTCGCCGGGCTGAACCTGTTGTGGCGTGAGCAAACTTTTCGAATCATGCCGCAAGTGGAGATCGTGCGCCCGCTTACGCCAGGTGACGACACTGTGTGGACAGAGAAGGAATCCTATTACGTCATGTTCTCTGGAGAGTTGTAACCAACCGCGAATTGTCGCCGGGTGGACCGCACCGACCGCCCGCCCAAGTTGGTTTCCCGCTCCATCTGTGTGACGTTTTCCTAGTTACTCCGACTCAGCTCAAAAACCGAGAACCTGGTAAATCGCACCCAGCAAGGCTGAGCGTTCCGCCCCCCGATGTACTCCCCCCTGTCCCTCCCCCCGATCGTCCCCGAAACCGAGGGTCAGCAGTCTCCGACGTCCGACGCCCTGATGACGGCGGACCGGCGCGAGCAGAAGTACCTGCTGCCGCACTCACACAGCGCGGAGCTCGCGCGCACGATCGGTAGCCACCTCTCTCGCCACTTTCCACCGGGCGCGCTGAGGCTGCCGGGCGCTCAGCAGTTCGCCACGACCATCTACTTCGATACAGCGTCGCGTCACTTGTTCAACCAAGCGTCGGTTGCCGACGCGAGTGTCAAGATGCGGGCGCGAGAGTACTACACGGTCGATCCATCGATGGTCGAGATCGCGCGAAGCCCACAGCAGCTCGTGCGCTTCGACCCAGTGTTGTGGTTCGAGCTCAAGCACAAGCGAGGTTCGCAGGTGCGCAAGCAGCGCTTCGGCGTACCCAAGCACGACGTTCCCGGGTTTCTGAGCAACGGAAGCATTACGCAGGAGATGGTCGATCTGCAGTCGGATCGCTTCGGAGAAAAGGCGAGTGAAGCGCTGGCTGAACTGGCCCGGCTCTGCCAGCTGTACGGAGAACCGTTCGACGTCGATTGCGTCATCAACTACCGGCGGCTCGCCTGGCAGAACGAACAAGGCACGCTTCGGCTCACTCTCGACCGACAAGTCTCGTTCTACGCGCCCCCAACCGACATCTGGACGCGGGACTTCGCGCTGATACGTGAGACCTTGGGACATCCCAAAGGCACGCTGGATCGATCGATTCTCGAGGTGAAGAGCCGCGGGTCCCTGCCCGATTGGCTCGCAGCGGCCATCGATGCCGCCGACGGCGAACGGCTCGACTTCAGCAAGTTCGTAGCGGGGTCCGATTCGGTGCATCGTTGAGTTCCCTCCCGGGACGACGGCACGAGCTGCGTTCGGACCGGTGCGGGTTTGCAAACACCTGCCGAGATC
Source organism: Deltaproteobacteria bacterium (assembly GCA_003235365.1). GTDB lineage: Bacteria > Myxococcota_A > Polyangia > Polyangiales > Polyangiaceae > SZUA-265. The sequence continues at coordinate 21,961 of QJWJ01000212.1, read as the reverse complement.
TTCCGGTAACATCACGCGCCAATGGGGCTTGAGGAAACCAACAACTCGATGTCGAAACAGGCGCCCCCGCCATCCGCCAAGGTGAGCCGCTGGCCCGTTCACGCGCGCTGGGCGTTGACGCTGCTCACCTGTTTCGCCGTTGGTTTCGCGTGGCTCAGCGAAGGCAGAGACACCGAAAGCGACGGCGTCGAGGACAGCCAGAAACTGACGATCGAGGGCATGCAGCCGCTCGAGGTATCTCCCGGCGGCACGCTCGCAATCCGCTTTTCCGGCGACGACCCCGACGGCGCGCCAGTCACGGCCTCGATCGACAAACAACCGGTCGAAACGATCAAGCAAGGCTCGTCGACGGTCGTCGTTCGTGTGCCTGCGGACGGTGCCGAAGGCCGCGCGAAGGTGCGCATTCACCAAGGGGACGAACGCAGCAAGAAGCGAGACGTGTGGCTCAGACCGCTCGATCCGTCGAGCGTCATCTTGTTGGGGCTCGGTGGCATCGCATTGTTCGTGCTCGGTCTGCGCACGCTGGCCAAAGGCATCCGGACGTACGCCGGCAATCGCATGCGCGGTGCGCTGCAGCGAGTGACGCGCGGCGTGTGGCGCAGCGTCGCGGTCGGCGCTTTCGCCGGCGCGGCGACGCAATCGTCGGTCACCAGCGCTGGTGTCCTCGCCGGGCTGCTCAGTTCGAATCTGTTGACCATCACCACCGCGCTGGCCATCGTGTTGGGAGCCCAGCTCGGTTCGGCAGCGATGGCGTTGGCGCTACCTCTGGGCACGAAATTGTCCGTGCCCCTGGTAACCCTCGGCGTGATCTGGGTATCGCTCGCCGACAGCCGTCGCTCGCGCGCATTGGCCAAAGTGTTGTTGGGGCTGGGCATGCTGTTTCTGGGCTTCGAGACGCTGCGCTCTGGCTTTCAACCCCTGGTCTCGGCGCCTGAGCTCGTCGAGTTGTTTTCGGGTTCCGCCAGCGATGGCATCGCTCACGCGCTGGTATCGTCTGCCGCCGGCGCTTTGATGACCGCGCTGCTCCAAGGCCCCGGGCCGGCGTTCGTGCTCGTGCTCGGCCTGACCGAATCGACCGACACCATCGGCCTTCACCAGAGCCTCACCATTTTGGCCGGGGTCCCGCTGGGCGTGGCGATCGCCACCAGCGTGGTCGCGTGGCCGTTCGGTGGTGCCGTGCGGCGCTTGGCCAAGGGGCACCTGCTGGTGGGCGGCTTGTCGACGATCTTGCTGGTCGCGAGCGTGAGCTTCTGGGTCGCGGTTGCCGACAAGATCGTGCCCGGTGACCCGTCGGCACTCGGCGACGCTCACACGGTGCTGCTGCCAGGTTTGGCCGTGCATTTGGTGGTGGGCTTTTTGCTCTCGCAGCTGTGCTTGGTGTGCGCGATCGTCCTGCTGCTGCCGCGTCTCGGCCAATGGCTCGAGGGTTCCCGTCACAAACAGCGCAGCGAGGGCATGCGCACGAGCAGCTCACACAGCGCCGAGAAGCTGGTCTCAGGGCTGAGCAATTGTCGCGACGCCATCGGGTCGGTGCGTCAGATGTGGATGAGTGGTGACCGAGCCAAGGCGGCCGACTGCGAACACGCTTTGGATCTCGCGCGCGCGCAGTTTCTCGACGCGTTGACGGCGGCTCGAGCCGAATCGACCGAACAGGGCAACAACCGCTTTTCATGCACGCTCGCGCTACTCAAGGCGCAAGACAATTTGCTGACGCTGCAGCGCTTGGTCGAGCGCGGCGTCGAATGGGGAGTCACCCCCCAGCAGGCCGAGAGCAGTTCACTCGATGCGCTCCACGCGCTGGTCGTCGAGGGTCTCGAATCGCTGATCTCCGCCGTCCAAGATCCGTCCATTGGCGACGTCAATCGGGCCCGAGAGCGAGAAATCTGGACGAACGCCGAAGACAACAAGGCCCGCGCTGCCCTCGAGAAGGCGCGCAAAGACCTGAGACTGCGCTACGTGCAGCATTGGTCGGCGGTCTGCGCCGCTTACGAAGAAGTCGGAAATCAGTTGTTCCGCGCGGCTGACGCCTTGCTCGGCGAAGACGACGACGACTGACGTTCTCGACTCCAATCGTCACCGGAGAGGGAGAAGGAGCGTTGCCGGGTCAGCTGAACTCCCAGGCAGCCACACCTTTGCAACCGTCGTCGAGGGCTTCAGCCTGTGACTTCAACCCCTCGTGATCCAGCCGAGCCGGCCCGCGGAATACGAGGTCGACCTGACCCTTCTTCGGATTGCGCTGTTCACTGACGACGCGGCAGCCCGCGGCAGACAGCAACGCGCGGTAGGCCGATGATGCAGCCTGCATCTGGCGCGTCTCGAGGCCCAAGATCTGCACGCTGCCGATCACCTGCTGTTCCAAGTTCCAGATGATGACCCAGGCGAAACCGGTGGCCAACACGGCGATGAGATAACTCTGCAGCCCGGCGCAGATCCCCACGATCGCCGCCAAGATGACACGCCCAGTGTCCTTCGCCTCGCCGACGATGGTGCGAAAACGCAGCAAACCACCGATCCCGAAAATCACGAGCGCCATGGTCTGGTTGACCGAGACGATGTGCCCGACCAGCGCTCCGACCAGTGCATACATGACCATGGTCTTGGGCTGCTCGAGCTCGGCGCGCGAGGCAATCTTGCGTCGCAGCGATGGGTGATAGGCGAGCACCGCCCCCAAAACCACGGCGACCGAAAGCACGATCAGCGCGTGGACGTAGCGGGCGGGATCGGAGAACTGTTCCCGCAGCGGCCCAGTCAACGTCTCTGCAGCCTGGGCAGTGGGACCTTCGACTTGCGGGGAGAAACCAGGAACCTGCATCGATGCCGACCATACGCCGAACCCGGCACAAAAGGTATCCCGCGGCACACCTGACCCAGTCGGATCCGCTCGGTGAACGAGTCGCCCTCTCGTGGTCGTCTCGCCGTTCGGCTCATCCGGCGCGGTGGGCTGCGAAGCGGTCCAGCAGAGCCGTCAAGGCATCTGGATTGCGCATCGTCCCCGGGTTGGCAACCTTGCTCAGCGGCGCTCCACCGAGCAGGCGTTTGACGGGCAACTCGAGCTTCTTGCCGGACAGGGTATACGGCACGGCGTCGATCTGGATCACCGCGTTGGGCACGTGTCGCGGCGACAACCGCTCGCGAATCGCAGCTCGAATGCGCTGCACCAACGCCTGGTCGAGCACGGCCTCGGCCCGCAACACGACGAACAGCACGAGCGAGCTGGGCTGGCTCGGTTGGTCCACCTCCACCACGAGGCTGTCGCTGACCTCGGGCAGGGTTTCCACCACACGATAGAACTCCGCCGTGCCCATTCGCACGCCGCCGCGGTTGAGGGTCGCGTCCGACCGCCCAGTGATGATCGCCCCGCCGTCCTGGAAGAACTGGATCCAATCGCCGTGCCGCCACACGCCCGGGTAATGGGCGAAGTAAGCGTCGTGGTATCGCTGACCATCGGGGTCGGCCCAGAATCCCACGGGCATGCTCGGCATGGGTTTACGGATCACCAACTCCCCGACTGCGCCGACCACTCGGGCGCCAGTCTCATCGAAAGCGCAGACGTCCGCGGCCAACGCGGGGCACTGCAATTCACCGGAGCGAACGGGGAGCCAAGGGCAACTGGTCACGAACCCGGTGCACACGTCGGTTCCTCCCGAAACCGACGCCAGGGCCTGATCGGCCGAAACCGCCTCGTACACCCATTCGAACCCTTCGGGGGGCAGCGGTGCACCAGTCGACCCCAGCGCGCGCAACGTCGACAGATCTGCCAACTCCTTGGGTACCAGTCCGCGGTCTCGACAAGACATCAAGTACGGCGCGCTGACGCCGAAGTAGGTGATCCGCTCCCGTTCGACCAGCCGCCACAGCGCGCCGAGGTCTGGATGCGCCGGACTGCCGTCGTACAACACGATGCAAGCCCCGACGAGCAACCCACCGAGCAGGAAATTCCACATCATCCAGCCGGTCGTCGAATACCAAAAGAAGCGGTCACGCGGGCCCAAATCGCTGTGCAACGCGAGGACCTTGAGGTGTTCGAGCAAGATGCCCCCGTGGCCGTGAACGATGGCTTTGGGCTTCCCGGTCGTCCCAGAGGAATAAAGGATCCAAAGCGGGTGTTCGAACCCGACCCACTCGATTCCATCATCCGAGCCGGATCCCCCCGCAGTGTCGCACAGCTCCGCAAAGCTCGATTCGCTCAACGTGCCGTCGGCCATTGCCGCAACAGGTGCACTCGGTGCAACGCTCGGCTCGACCCTGACGAACGCGGTCAACGTCGGCAACCCGGCCTTCAGCTCCGACACCTCGGCACGACGGTCGAACCAGCGCCCGCCATAGCGGTAACCATCAACGGCGATCAGAACCTTCGGTTCAATCTGGGTGAAGCGGTCGAGCACGCTTTGCACGCCGAACTCCGGAGGGCAACTCGACCAGATGGCACCGAGGCTGGCGACGGCGAGGAACGCAATCACCGCTTCGATCCGATTCGGCAAATAGGCCACAACACGATCGCCACAGGTCACGCCCAAGCGCTGCAACCCCGCACGACACGCCATCACCCGACGCCTCAACTCCGCGTAGTCGAGCCGGTCCACCGTACCCGTTTCATCACAAGCCACGACCGCCGCAGAGGCGGGGTCGGCTCGCCAAACCTGATCGACGTAGTTGACTCGTACTCCTGGAAACCATTTTGCGCCGGGTAGCGTCGACGGTTCCACGACGCTCGTGGGTCGATCCGGAGAGTGCACGTCGAAGTAGTCCCACAGCGCCTTCCAAAAAGCGCCCGGTTCGCTCACGGACCAGGCGTGCATGCTGCCGTAATCCGTGAAACTCGGGCCTCCCGAAGCCGCCAGGTGCCGCGCAAAGTCGGTGAGCCGAGAGTCGTCGATGACTCGTTGCGTCGGCTGCCACAAGACCCTTCCCCGAGGTGTCGTCTGCGTCATCACGCCATTGTAGCGCGAGGCACACCGCCGAGCAGCCGTACGAACGGCAGTCCCACGATCGACGGAGGCATCACGGTTCGGCCCGACGACATCGAGATGCCACACGCGGTCGCCGACCAAAGTCGCGCCGACGCGCTGGGGTTTGTCGGCGAATGTGTTATGTCCCCGCCATGTTTCACTCGCCGCTCAGATCCGTCGGGTCGTCGCTCGCCGTAGCAGTGATTGCGTTGGCCCCACTGGTGACCAAGGCCGCACCCCCGGCCCCCACCCCTGCCCCGAACTCGGCCACGCCCCCCGCGCCGACAGCGAAGAAGCAACTCGAACCGCTCAAGCTCCCAGTCGAACGCGTGACCCTCGCCAACGGGTTGAAGGTGGTGTTGAGCGTGGATCACGGCGCCCCCACGGCGGCGGTATGTGTCACCTACGACGTCGGGTCTCGCAACGAGCAACCGAAGCGCAGCGGGTTTGCGCACCTGTTCGAACACATGATGTTCCAAGGCAGCCGCAACGTCGAAAAGGGGCAGCACTTCATGCTGATCACCGATCGAGGCGGCACTCTCAACGGTACGACGTCGGTCGATCGGACCAACTACTACGAGCTCGTCCCCTCGAGCGGCCTGGCAACCGTGCTGTGGCTCGAAGCCGATCGAATGAAGTCGTTGGCCGTAAACCGCGAGAACTTCGAGAACCAGCGCGCGGTGGTCCAAGAAGAGTACCGGATGCGCGTGTCGAACGCGGCCTATGCGATGGGTCGTATCAAGCTGCGCGAGCTGGCGTTCCAAGGCTATTGGCCGCACGAGCACGACACGATCGGCTCGATGCAAGACCTCGACGACGCCCAGCTGGAATGGCTACGGGCCTTTCACCAGAGCTACTACGCGCCGAACAACGCCGTGCTGACGATCACCGGCGACTTCGATCCCAAGGCGACACTGGAGCTGGTGAACGAGTACTTCGGTGACGCCAAGCCGACGGACGTCCCCGCCTACTCGCCGCCCCAGCTGCCGGACCAGACGCAACCGCGCTCAGCCGAAGTCCGCGATCCGAACGCCAAGACCCCCGGGGTGTATCAAGGCTGGGTCATCCCCCCGAGCCGAACAGCCGAGCACTACGCGCTCGAGCTGGCCACGGTCATCCTGAGTTTCGGGGATAGCTCGGTGCTGCACGAAAAGCTGGTGCGCGACGAGGCCGTCTTGCGCGACATCGCGACGTACACCTACGACCACCGCGGACCCGATCTGCTCGTGCTCCAGGCGTTGCTGACCGAGCGCGCCGATCTGCAGGCGGTACAGAAGCGCCTCGACGAAGAGCTGCAACTGCTCGCGACCAAGGGCCCCACTCGAGCTCAACTAGACAAGGCCAAACAACGGCTGCAATCGTTCTGGCTGTTCGGACTGGAAGGCAATCTCGATCGAGCGACGAAACTGGCAGAGTTCGAACTGTTTTGGGGCGACGCAGCCTTGCTCAACACCGAGCTGGCACGCTACCTGGACGTCACCGCGCAGCAGGTGCAGCAAGCCGTCTCCAAGTTCTTGACGCCCGCTCGGCGCAGCACGGTCGTCGTGTTGCCCGAGTCGGTCCCCGCCGCCCCCGCTGCCGCAGCATCCTCGACCCAGCCCAAATCGGAGAAAGCACGATGAGCGCCCTCGACTTCCGCCTGCTGTTCACCCGCTCGTTGCGGCCGCTAGCAAGAATCTCGGCCGTATCGCTCGGGCTGATGTTCGGTTGCGGTCCGCAGAGTCCGGCCGCATCACCCGACGAAACACCGCCCGCAGGCTCCGCTGCGCCAGCAGCGGCAGCGCAAGGAACCAGCTCCGATGCGCAGTACGTCACCCTGCCCCCGGAGCAGCGCGAGGCGCCTCCGCCCGCGTCTGCATCGCCCGCTTGGAAGTTCCCGGCCATCGCCGACACGACGCTGGACAACGGCATGGGGATCAAGGCGCTGCAGCGTTCGACCCTACCGTTGGTGGAGCTCAAACTGATCGTGCGCTCCGGACAAGCCACCGATGGGGGCAAGCCGGGGTTGGCCGTATTGGCGGGCGAGATGCTGAAAGTCGGCGGCACGGCTCAATGGACGAGTCAGCAGTTACTGGACAAGGTCGAGTCCCTCGGCTCGAGCCTGCACGTGCTGACCAGCCGCGACGCGACGTCGCTGTCCATGGCTGTAACGAGTGATCGCTTCGAGGAAGCGCTCGACTTGCTCGCTCTCGTCGCCCAGAAACCGCGCTTTTCCGACACTGAGTTCCGCAAGCTCAAGCGACGTGAAATGGATCGAGTGAGCAGCGCGGCGAGAACGAGCGCCAGCTGGGCTGCCAACATGGTGCTGTATCGGGAGTTGTTCAGACTGCCCTCGGGTGAACACCCCTACGCGGCCTACGACGCGACGGAAAAGCAAGTGGAACGGTTGGGCTTGTGGGAGGTCAAACGTTGGCACCAGAGCCACTTCACCCCGAAGAACAGCACGCTCGTGATCTCCGGGGACGTTCCGGCCGAGCGCGTCGCCAGCGCCGCCGGCAAAGCGTTCGGGACCTGGAAGGGAAGCGAGCCGCCGAGTGCCGAATACCCGGCCCCTCCGGCCATCGAGGGGGTTCGTATCTTCCTGGTCGATCGCCCGAAGAGCCCACAAGCCGAGCTGCTGGTCGCGTTGTGGGGCCCGCCCCAGTCGAGCGACGACTACCCGACGCTGAAAGTGGCCAACCAAGTGCTCGGAGGAGGCGTCGCCGGGCGGCTCTTCCTCGACGTCCGTGAGAAGCGCTCACTGGCCTACTCGACTCGTTCCGGAGTGGAGCGCATGTCCCAAGGACCCGAACCGATCATTCTTTCCGCCGGAACCCAGACGGCAAAGGCAGGGTTGACTCTATCCGGGCTGCTCGAACACGCGAAGTTGATGGACCAGGCTCCGCCCACCGACGCAGAAGTGGCCATCGCGTCACGCTACTTGTCGGACCTGTTCCTGCTCCAGATGGAATCGGTGTCGGCCCTCGGGAGCATGGTCTCCAATCTGGTCGTCTTCGGGCTGCCCAACGACTACTACGACCGCTATCGACAAGCGGTCTCCTCAGCCACGCAACCAATGGTGGAGAAGATCTCCAAGCGTTACTTCGGCGGAGCTGGCGTACTGGTCGTCGTCGCTGGCGACGCAGAACGACTGGGAGCGCCCCTCAGTCATTTCGGCAGCGTGAGCGTCGTGGACACCGAGAACGAATTCAAAATCGAAAAAGAGATTGCCCACGACCCCAACGCGACCATCGAATTGCAGCGACTCGACGGCACCTGAACCAACCCATTCATCTCCGCGCGGCCTCGCGCGAAGTCGACGGTCGGAACACCGCGGATGAAGCCGCCAGGGGTTGGCGCCCCCCTTTCGTCGGTGATAACGCCGGCGCAACGGGGAGGGGCCACATGCACCTAGCCTCAACTTGAGAACACGCGCTTAGAACCGAATCCTAGAATCACTTCTAGAAACGGTCGCGACAGTGGTCATGCGGCTTCGTAAAGCAAAGAGTCGCCGCGCGCCGTGGCGGCCGCGCGCCATTTTTCCATCTTGGCGCTTATGAAGGGGAGCGATGCGGCCGTTGCCTGACACTAACCCGCGTCAGGGTGGCGGGACAGCTGACTCAGTTCAGTCAGTTGACATGTGTCGTCGTGTCCCGAGGTACTCGGGGTGTTGCGTCGCTGACCCGAAGATTCGCGCGAACTTTCGGGAAAAGTTGGGCTCGGCGGGAACGGTCTGAGGACGCGGGTCCCCCCGAGGTCGGCAATCCACCCCACCCGTAGTCTGAAACCATCGAAAAGTTCGGCTGGCGCTCCCTGGTGGTTGTCGACCCCAGCCGACTTGAGCTACTAATAATCACTATGGCAAATGATCTACTGAAACAATTGGAGCGGAAGCAGGCCGAGGTCGAGACCTTGCGTCGGCGCGTCGAAGCTGAACAGCGCAAGCGCCTGGCGTCCCTCTACAGGGAACTCGGCTTTCGCAACACCGAAGAGTTGATCGGCGCCCTGCGCTCCGCTTCCGGTGGGGCTGCTTCTCGCCGATCCTCGACATCCTCTCCCACTCGCACCGCGGGGCCCCGCGCCTCGAAGCACGCGCGCTTGAGTGCCGATATGAAGAAGCAGATTCAGGCTGCTCTCAGCGCCGGTCAGAAGGGCGCAGCGGTCGCGCGCGAGTTTGGCATCTCATACCCGACGCTTCACAAGATCAAGACTGAGCTGGGGTTGGTCAAACCACGCCCCAGGCGACGCAGCAAGCGACGCTGACGAGCGGCTCGGCGCCATGCCGAGCTGCCGATCTCCAGTTGCCCGCCAGTGGTGAGCCGACCACACGTCGAGAATCGACGTCTGCGGCTCCCGAGCGCGAGGTCAGCGAGACGGCCCGGCACGTCGAAGCAAAGCGTTGACAGCCGTGACATCGCAACAGCACCACCCGAGGCCACTCGGAAACTCAGGCCGCACCGCCGTTGGCCTGTCAAGCGAACCCTTGAGCGCGTTGCAGACCGAGTAGTTCAACCAGTTCACCTGGAGCTACTAGTCCAAGTGCACCACCCGCGGCGCTGTTCTCGGAGAACTCCGACTCGTTGGAACCATCCTTGTTCCACGTCGCCAGCAGTAGCGGTACTGGGTCCGGGATGTGATCTCCCGAAACCGACGATGTCCCGTGGTCGGCAGACAAGACGACTCTCAACTTCCCGCTCAGATCTGGCCGCGACTGTAGAAAGCGCGCCAACGCCGCGTCGATCGACGAAATGAAGTCGCGCTTTTCCATCGGCCGGCGGTCGTGCGCCGCAATGTCGGCGCCTTTGAAATGAACGACGACACAGTCGACTTCGTCTATCAAGCGTGAGGCCGCCTCGAACTTCGCATCCATGTCGGTGTCTAGACTGCCCGTCATGCGCTGTGAGGTCGCTGTCTTCATCCCGAGGTAGCGCGCTACGCCGAGCGCCGTGTTGCAGCGAGCGACCATGGCACCAGCCCAACCGCGCCGGGGCCGCCGCTGAGGGGTCTCCGCGGCGCCGCGCGTGATGATACCGGTAGCTGGAAGCAATCCCCGGTTGACGCGATCTTCGTTGAACGGGTGCTGCCGCAAGTGCTCGGAACAGACCTTGAGCAGCTCCGACAGCGCTTCGGCCGTGCGTGCCGCCTCGGGCGTATCGTCGCGGGGCCGCACCGGCAAGACGCGCTGCACCGCGGCTTCGCTCCCGGGGTCCGTGTCAGAAACCGCAGCCGACAGGCCAGCGCCCATCAGCATCACCAGAACTCGGTGCTCGTGACCGGCAAAAATGCCCGCCGAGATCCCACCTGACAACTGAACGCGACGCAGCCCTGCGAGGAGATCGGCAACGCCGTCGCGGATCCGTCCCGCACGTCTGTCCACGATCCTGCCGTCGGGTTCCACCGTCGCCAGATTGCCGCGAAACAGCACCGCCCCCGGCGGCAGGGGGATGCCCTGCCCCAGCGCTTCGAACAATCCGCGCGCCAGCCCACCCTGCTGATCTTCGGCGCCGAGCAACGCCATGATGCCTTCGTCGGTGTTCGGCGCGTGTCCTCCGCGACTGCCAGTGGAGATCTGACCGAGCCCTCCCGCAGACGCCAAGCGCCGCAGCGTCGGTGTCCGAGCTGCCTCCAGTGGGGTCTTGCCGCCCAGTGCTGGGTTCGGAACATCACCCATGCCGTCGACGATGATCATCAACGTGGGCGGAGCAGACGGCTTGGAATCGATACGCGGCGCCAACGACGACCGGTTTTCGGCCTCGACGGGCAAACCGCGACTGAGAATGTCCACCGCCATGGATTGAGTCCGCGCCCGATCGATGTTGGGCAATACGACGGTCTCCGCATCCTCCGCCATTCTCAACAGGTCACCATGGATCCAGCGCACCGATTGAAACGCATCCAGGTAGGTGGAGGCGAGGCGCTCGGGCTGGGTCTTCGAACGTTCGGGAAACCGTGCACGGTGCTCTTCTTCACCGGGAACGGCGAGGATGAAGCCCGCCGAGTGGGCGGGCACCTCCACCGGCAAGTACTGCGCAAACGGCGGGGTCAAATGCGTGCCCTCGATGATGATGTGCTGGCGCTCGCGAATGGCTCGTTCGATCACCGCCTTGATACCGACGGCCACCTGTGCTGCTTGTTGCCGAAACCCGGCCAAGACGCGCTCGCGCGGATTGCTCAGGACCTGTCCGCCCACCAACATGCCCCGAAACGAATGGTCGTGCAGGCCAGGCAACAGCGCAGGCGAAACAACGGCGCGCATGGTTTCGCGGATCATGTCCGTACTGGTAACCCAATCCACCCCCAAACGATACGCCAGCTCCATTGCGAGCGTCGACTTGCCAGTACCGGTGGCACCACCGATCAAGATGATCACGGAGGTCGCCGATTCACGGATCCAGTGAGTCAACTTGTAGCGACGCTGATAGCCATCGCCGTGCCTTTCACGCAAGACGCGTTCGACCTGCGCGTGGAGTTGAGCTTCGGACAAGGAGGTCGCCTTGTTTTCGGCCCGAATGCGCCGCTCCAACTCAGCGACGAGTGCCATCGCGTCTTCCAGCTCGAGGCCTGACGTATCCAGGTGGCGGAGGATGACGCCCTTGGAAAAGGGGAACACGCCGTGGGTGGTGTGCACCATCGGTATGCCGTCCGCGTCGTGAACGGACTGGCTCGGGAGCAGCGCGGCGAACTCGGCTCCGAGTCGATTCACGATGCACTGTTGGACCTTCGCACGCAGCTGCTGTGTCGTGATCTCACTCTCGCCCATCAAGCTGTCTCTGACCTCGCGCGCAATCGCCACCGCCTCGTCCATGCCCAACCCGCGGTTGAGCAGCGTGGCGGTGACCATCCCGGTCTGAAACGCGAATCGACCGTGCCGGCTTAACACCAGTGGCCTGTTCTCTTTTTGCTTTTTCTGTGGCATGAGCTAGCAATCAGCATAGCGCATCGGCCGCGCGTACCCCACAGCCTTGTCACGGATCTGTTTCCGAGCTGTCACACAGTCCCGGTAGGTTGCGGGCCACGAAACACCCGCGAATACTTGCCGACCGCCACCATGCCCTGGCGAAGGTGCCCATCGACACACAGTTCGCGACGCGCAACGACGCGCACGCAATGACGAGGTACTGATCATGAACGCAACGAAATTGATGACTGGGATTGCAGCTTTGGCCGCGCTGACTGCTTTCGGCTGCTCGAAGAACACCTCCCAGAAGGCTGGCGAAGGCGCACCCGAAGGCCAAGGCAAGGATACTCCCGCAGCCGTCGCCAAGCCCGGTGACAAGGCCGAGCGCAAGGTTCTGCAGAACAAAGGCTCGGATACGTTGGTGAACGTGGCTCAGGCGTGGGCGGAGGAGTACAAGTCCGTAGACGCCAACACCGCCATCGCCGTCACCGGCGGCGGCAGCGGCACCGGCATTTCTGCGATGATCAACGGCACGGTCGACATCGCCAATGCGAGCCGCGCGATGAAGGAGAAGGAGATCAAGCTCGCCGAATCGAAGGGCATTCACCCCGTCGAGCACACCGTCGGCTTCGACGCGCTGGCGATCTTCCTCCACAAGGACAACCCAATCAAAGAGATCACCCTGCAGCAGCTCGCTGACGTCTACGGCGAGGGTGGCAAGGTCGACAAGTGGAGCCAGCTGGGTGTGAAGGTCCCGGGTTGTGACAGCGACGAGATCATCCGCGTCAGCCGCCAGAACAACTCCGGCACGTTCGCCTACTTCAAGGAAGCCGTGCTGAAGGACGGTGAGTACAAGCTGGGCTCGCGCGACATGCACGGTTCCAAGGACGTCGTGGACCTCGTCACGAAGACTCCGTGCGCGATCGGCTACAGCGGTCTGGCCTACGCCACGCCCGACGTGTCGATGCCCACGGTCTGCAGCGAACCCGGAAAATGCGTCGCTCCGAGCGTGGCGACCGCCATCGACAAGAGCTACCCGATCGCCCGGCCCCTGTTCATGTACACGAACGGAGAGCCCACCGGGAATGTCAAGAGCTACATGGACTGGATCAAGAGCGACAAGGGTCAGTGCATCATCTTCAAGAAGGGATACGCGCCCTTCCGAAAAGTCGAGTGCGGGTGATCGATAGCAGTCGCGCCGGTCGGCGAGATTTGAATAGACTCCGCCCCATGGAGCCGTGCGCATGAGTGGATACGAGCAAAGGTTGGCCGTCGACAAGGCGGAGATTCGGCGGCGCGTCGTCGAGGTGGGAAATCGCGTCGAGGCCGCTGTCGAATCCGCGGTCAACTCGCTGCTGAGTCGAGACCGTCGAGGGTCGTATGCCATCGTGCTCGGTGACCTACCCATCAACCGGGAGATCCGCGCGATCAACAAGGCGTGCCACGCGTTCGTGGCACGCCATCTGCCCTCGGCCGGGCATCTGAGGTTCGTTTCATCCGTGCTACAGATGAACGTCGCGCTCGAGCGAATTGGCGACTATGCGGTGACCATCGCCCGAGAGGCCGTTCAGCTCAGCCAGGACTTGCCCGACGGGATCTCGCGCGACCTGCGGGCTTTCTCGGAGCAAGCGTGCGCGGTCCTTCGCGAGGCCTTGGTCGCGTTCTCCGAGAAGGACGCTGATTTGGCCCGCAAGACACGCCCCCGCGCCAAGTCGGCAGAACGACAGTACACCGAGGTCTACAACGACCTGATGCAGGAAGGCGCTGGGTTACCGCTCCGTGACGCCTTCGCACTCTTGGCCGTCTTTCACCGACTCGAGCGTGTGAGCGACCAGGCGAAGAACATCTCGGAAGAGACGCTGTTCGAACTCACCGGCGAAGTGAAACCGCCCAAACGCTACGAAGTCTTGTTCGTCGACGACGACGGCACCACGTTGGCACCGCTGGCTGCCGCGCTGGCATCGAAGGCGTTCCCCGAGAGCGGGCAGTACTCGTGCGCCAGCATTTCGCAGCCCAGGGAACCGACGAGCCAGCTGCGGCAACTGGCCGAAGAGGTCGGCTTGGAGCTGGTGCATACTCGTTGCTTCGAGCTGCCGTCCGGAAAAGCGGAGTTGGCAGCCTACGACGTCATCGTCACTCTGACGCCAACGGCGTCCGAACGGCTGCGCAGCGCCCCCTATTCCACGGCAGTGCTCGACTGGAGCATCCAGGACGCATCCGCAGCTCAGCTGCGTGAAGTCGGGCAACAGCTGTCCCACGAAATCCAGACGCTGATGATCCTCATGCGAGGCGAAGACGCCCCGTGATCTCCCCCTTGGACCGTCGCGTATCGTGGACGGTGATCACGCCCCGAAAGCCCTCCGACCATGGACGCCCATTGGCCTGCCCGCAAGACCATGTCGACAACTAACCCCGAGGGCGCAACTGCCGACGCGCCCGATACGGTCACCGACGCCCAAAACCTCATCGATCGTCGCGACACCGCTTGGTACGTCGACAAGGCCATGGCGGTGTTGGTCTTCGTCGGAGGCATTTCGGCAATCCTATTCATCGTCGGCATCTTCGTGTTCATCGGGCGAGAAGGTTTCGGCTTCTTCACGACACGCTTCGACGCCGGTGAGTTCTTTGGCTCGACGGCGTGGCGGCCAACGTCGTCCCGCGCGACGTACGGATCGCTGGCGTTGATCGTGGGAACGGCGAGCGTGACGGGGTTGGCGATGCTGATTGCCGTGCCGTTCTCGCTCGGCGCAGCCATCTACATCGCGGAGTTTGCCCAAGGCCGAGTGCGCGAGGTGCTGAAGGTGCTGGTCGAGCTGCTGGCCGCGATCCCGTCGGTCGTGTGGGGTTTCATCGGTCTGACACTGCTCAACCCACTGATCATCGACGTGTTCAACGTGCCGATCGGTTTGTGCGTGCTCAACTCCGGGCTGATCTTGGGCCTGATGGCCGCACCGATCATGACCACCTTGGCCGAGGACGCTCTCAAAGCCGTCCCCGACTCCTTTCGAGAAGCGGGCGAGGCTTTGGGAGCAACCCGGCTGCAGACGACCTTTCGCGTCGTGCTACCCGCCGCTCGCAACGGCTTGGTCGCGGCCGTGCTGCTCGGAGTCGGACGCGGATTCGGAGAAACGATGGCGGTGTTGATGGCCAGCGGTCATGCCATCAACTTGCCGACGAGCGTGTTCGACTCGGTCCGGGCGCTCACTGCGACGATCGCAGCCGAACTCGGCGAAACGGCGATGGGCGAAGAGCACTACCAGGCGCTGTTCGCACTGGGCATCTTCCTGTTCCTCGTCACCTTCGCGATCAACCTCGGCGCCGACATCCTGGTGCGAAAGAAGCGAGTCTGATCATGTTCGAGGCCACCGAGCTCAATCTCAACAATCAGCGCAATCAAACCCTGGTCCGTTACGGCCTGCTGGGCATGACCCTGCTGCTCATCCTGCCCGTCGCGATGATCTTGGGCGTGTTGCTGTACGACGGCGCCCCGGCGCTGTCGTGGGAGTTCCTCACCGAGGACCCGACCAACGGCATGACCGAAGGCGGCATCTTTCCGGCGCTCATCGGGACGGTTTGGCTCGTGGCAGTCGCCTTGGCGGCGTCGGTGCCGATCGGCGTCGCGGCTGCGGTCTACCTCAGTGAGTACGCCCCCGACAACTGGCTGACCCGGCTGATCAATCTGGCAATCATCAACCTTGCCGGCGTTCCATCGATCGTTCACGCGCTGTTCGGCGTCGGCGCGTTCGTGCTGTTCTTCGGATTCGGGACGAGCATCCTGGCCGCCAGTTTGACGCTCGCGGTGATGACGCTGCCAGTGGTGATCGTCTCCACGCGCGAGTCGCTCCAGGCCGTCCCCAAGGCGTTTCGTGAGGCGTGCTGGAACATGGGCGCCACGCGTTGGCAAACCATCCGGCGAGTCGTCTTGCCCAATTCGATCAGCGGCATCCTGACTGGCGTCATCCTCGAGGTCTCGCGAACGACCGGAGAGACTGCGCCCATCATGTTCACCGGCGCCGCGTTCTTCCTGCCTTTCCTCCCCGAAAGTGTCTACGACCAGACGATGGCCATGTCGCTGCATTTGTTCGTCGTCGCCACGCAGGTTCCGAACGTGCCCGAATCCCTGCCGTTTGGCGTCGCGCTCGTGCTCATCGCCATGGTGCTGATGATGAACGCCGCCTCGATCGGCTTCCGCATGTACTTGCGGGGAAAGAAGAAGTGGTGACCGCAAGCGTCGAAGCCACCCAGCTCACCGAGACCGACGAGCGCCGAACGGAGGTATCGATCCGGCACTTGTCGGTGAGCTACGACTCGAAGACCGTCCTGTCGGGGGTGAATCTCGAGATCTACGAACGCGAGATCTTCGGAATCATCGGGCCCGCCAACAGCGGCAAAACGTCCTTCCTGCGCGTACTCAACCGCATGGACGAATTCACGACGGGCATGCGCTTCGAGGGTGACGTGTGCATCGGAGGCAAGAACGTCCGTGACTGGCGTAACCTCTTCGCGTTGCGCCGGCGCATCGGAGTCGTGTTTCCGCTGCCCGTGGGCTTGCCCTTGACCGTCTACGAGAACGTCGCGCTGGCGCCCCGCTTGGCCGGGGTCCGCGACAAGCAGAAGCTCGACGAAATCGTGGAACGTTCGCTGCGGCGAGCCGCGCTCTGGGACGAGGTGAAGGACCGCCTGAACGCGCTCGGCAGCCTGCTTTCCGGCGGCCAACAGCAACGCTTGACGATCGCTCGTGCGTTGTCGCAATCGCCCAAGCTGCTACTGCTCGACGAGTTCTCGATTGCGGTCGACCCGGTCACCACGATGCGCATCGAAGACGTCCTGCAAGAGCTGCGCAAGGAGATGACGATCGTGCTGGTCACCAACCTGGTGCAACAAGCGCGACGTCTCGCTGACCGAACGGCATTCTTTCTGATGGGAGATTGCGTCGAGGTCGGCGAAACCGAGGCGATGTTCGAAGGCAACGTCAAAGACGAACGCACTCGCGACTACCTGGGAGGCCGCTTTGGCTGAGCTGATGCAGACCGACACCGCGTCCAAAGGCACCACTCGCCAGGCCGACGACGACGACACGGCCTTGCGAGTGGAGGACCTCGACCTCTGGTACGGCACCTTTCAGGCGTTGAAGAACATCAACCTCGACGTCAAGCGGGGCATCATCACGTCGCTGATCGGACCCTCTGGTTGCGGCAAGTCCACGCTACTGCGCAGTTGCAATCGCATCATCGAGCGCCTGTCTTACGTTCGCGTCGAGGGCAAGATCCGCATCTTCGGGCAGGACATCTTTGCACCGCAAAACGAGGTCGTGCAGGTTCGCAAGCAGATTGGCATGGTGTTCCAACGCCCCAACCCCCTGCCCTTGTCCATTCGTGACAACGTCCTGTTCGGGTACCGGTTGCACGAACCTGACGGCGCGAGGGGCGACAAGGCCAAGCTCGACGAAATCGTCGAGCAGTCGCTGCGCAAAGTGCTACTCTGGGACGACGTGAAGGACCGCCTCGGCGCGCCGGCGGGTGGACTGTCACTCGAAGCGCAGCAGAAGCTGTGCATCGCACGGCTGCTCCCAGTCAAACCTCGGCTGTTACTGATGGACGAGCCCTGCTCGGCACTCGATCCCGCGGCGACGACCGCCGTCGAAGAGCTCATTTGGGAGCTGCGCGGCGAATACACGATCGTCATCGTCACCCACAACATGGCCCAAGCACGCCGCGCCAGCGAAGAGTGCGTGTTCATGCTGATGGGTGAGGTGATCGAGCACGGCCCGACGGACGAGCTGTTCGTCACGCCCAAGGACTCGAAGACGGCGGACTACATCGAAGGCCGTTACGGCTGAACCGGCCTCGGTCGACGGACGTCTCGCAGAAACTGGCCAGACGCAGTCGGCGCCATCACGCGGCGCACCTCGGCGGCCGCGCATCGATCGCAGGAGTGCGACGTCCCAAGGTCAGCGGCGCATGCCGCCGGCGCGCTCAGTCGGGGAAGTGGTTGCGAATCGCGTCGACCACCTGACCGTAGTCCGCCGGCAAGTTCATCGGTGGGTTGGCGTTGTGACTGACGACACCCGGCAGGCGCCCTTCATGGTAGGCGGCCTTGAACTCGGTGAACTTGAGGCCATGAGCTGTCGAGACACACACGACCCGTTCACTGCCGTCGATGACGCCGCGCGCCAGCAACTTCTTCATCGCAGCGAGCGCAACCGCGGTGTGCGGACAAGTGTACATCCCCGTCGCGTCGGCTTCCGCCGCGACGTCCGCCAGCTCTTGCTCGGTCGCCTCTTCGACGATGCCGTTCATTTCTTGCAGTGCCTTGACGGCACGAGGGGCGCTCACCGGGTTACCGATCTGAATCGCGCTGGCCTGGGTGGGTTGCGCCTTGACGGGCTCGACCGACGTCTTGCCCGCCGACCACGCTCGATACAGAGGATTGGCCGCGTGTGCCTGAGCCACCACCAGGCGCGGCATGCGATCGATGACGCCCAAGTCGGCCATCATCCTGAAGCCGCAATACAGCGCCGAGGCGTTGCCCAGATTGCCGCCCGGAATGATCACCCAATCGGGCACCTGCCAGTCGAACTGTTGCACGATTTCGATGCCGACCGTCTTCTGGCCTTCGAGGCGCAGCGGGTTCATCGAGTTGGCGAGATAGACCAAGCCCTCTTCGGCCAGACGTTGGATGATCGCCATGCAACCATCGAAATCGGTGTCGAGCCCCAACACGAGCGAGCCGTGCGCGATGGGTTGCAGCAACTGACCGGTGGAGATCTTGCCCCGCGGGAGCAGCACCACCACAGGCAAGCCGGCGGCCGCCCCGTAGGCGGCGAGCGAAGCGCTCGTATCGCCGGTCGAAGCGCACGCCACGGCCTTGACTTTCAAGCCGTTGGCAACGGCGTGACGCACCACGCTCACCAAAACCGTCATTCCGAGGTCTTTGAAAGACCCGGTGTGGCTGTTCCCGCACAGTTTGACCCAAAGATCGGGCAATCCCAACTGGCGACCGAAGCGTTCGGCCCAAAACAGGTTGCTCTGTCCCTCACCCATCGAGACGATGTGTTCGTCGGGGATCTGCGGCATGACCCACTCGCGCTTGCCCCAAACCCCGGAGCCGTAGGGCCATGCCGTGCCCCCGTAGCGCTCGTCGAACAGCTTGATCCATGCCGCTCCGCTGCGGTCGCGGAGCGCTTCGACGTCGTGGTCGACCATCATCAGGCCCCCGCACGTCGGGCAGCGATAGATCGGGTGGGTGACGGGCCACGACCCGTCGCATCCAGCAAAACACTTGAACTCGGCTGAGTACGGCACGGGCGGACTATATCCACCGCGACGGGCGCGGCGAGCCCGAAACGAGTGGCGATAGCGGGCGGCCGGCTCGCTGTCGAAAACTGGTTCCGAAGTGCCAACCCGGTATCTCATGGGCGTGATGAGGCAATTTGGCGTCACTGCGGCGTTGCTGGCCAGCGCGGTCGCCTGTCAGCAAGCGCCATCGGACCTGTTGGAGGAGTTCCCCCCGCCACGGCTGGCGAGCGACGCGCCGCTGCACGAAGCCGCTCACTGCCACTTGGATGCGACGAGCGAGGCGCATTTGACGCTGCGCTCGTCGGGGGTTTGGCGCGGTGAGCTGGATGGGGCGGCAACCGGCTGGCTGGCGCTTCCCGCCGGCGCGTCGTCGCCATCGGGTGGGCACGTGGAAGTCGACCTCGGCGGTCTGCGGGAGGGCTCGGAGCGGACGAACCCGCTGGAAGTGTGGTTGGCATCGACGGGCGACGACAATCGAGTGATGAAACTCGACTGGAGTACGCGACGCATCCCCGGCCAGCGAGAAGGCATCGCAGCAACGCTCGTCCTCAACTCGCACCGTTCGGAAGTGCTGCTCGATGCCCACCGACGTCGACGTGCCCGTGACGACGACTCGAAAGGTGTCGCGTTCGACCTACGCACGCCGCGGGCGTCGCGACTTCCCCTGGCCGACCATGGGCTGCAGTTGTCCGCGCCGAACAAGGCGGGCACACATCTCACTGCTGTGGACGCAGCGGACCTACATCTGCGCTTGAAGGTCCACTGCGACGCCGACGGTTCTCACTGACCAACCGGGCCGTGGGCGTGGAGTTTGCTCGACAATCGAGTCAGACTCTCCATCGAGTTGGCTGCCATCAATCCACTCGATTCCGCCGGTCTGCGCGCCATCGACGAGTGCATGACGTCGGGCGATCTGGAGCGCGCGCAATCGCTGCTGTCGCAAGTGGATGCGTCGCACGCCAACACGCTGGCCACCTCGTATCTGGCAACACGGTTGTTGTTCCTGCGGCAGCGACTCGATCCCAAAAGCGTGGCGCAACGACTCAGTGAGCTGCTGCGTCAGTGCCCGGACTTTCCCGAGGCGCGAAGCTTGTTGCACAACGCGGATGCGGGCCGAGACGAAGAAGCGACCCAACCGGGCAGCGCGGGCTACCCCTTCGACGTCTTCGCCCACCGCAACTCCGAACCGGCCCCGGCCAACCTCGCGCCACCCTCCGAGCGACCGAGTCCGGTCGCGGCCACCGCGTCGGTGCGACCGGTTCGGCCCAGTGCCCCCCCGTCCGCGCCGCCGAAAGCCGAACCGGTTCGGATCGTAGTGGACACGCGACGGATCTCGACACCCGCGCCCGTGCAGTATCGCTCGCTGCCGCCAGATCGGTTGCACGCGGGTGTCTACGCCGTCAGTCACCCCGCAGGGCAGCTCAAGCCGGCTCCGGTACCGCAGTTCGATCGGGCCAGCGCACCGACGTTGAGCCGCTCGTCGCCACCGCCGCTTCCATCGGAGCGGGGCGAGCTGCCTTCGGCGATCCGGGCGTCCGTCCCACCGCCGGCCCCATCGGTACCACCGCCAGCGTTGCGCTCCGATCCGGACGTCGACCGAACCTCGATGGCCGATTCCTCCGACCCACCGCGCTCGTCGTCCGTCCCATCGAGCGATCGCTGGAGTTCCACACGCCTCAGTCAACGGCCGCCGAGTGGGAGCATGGCCCCGCCGTCGATGCGACCGTTACCCCCCGAATCGGAAGCCCATCTGATTTGGTCGGAGGTCGAACAGGAGCTGGTTTCGGGTGAACATCATCCCGCCCTCGACTACTTGTCCCAAAGTGCTCGCCAACAGCTGAGCCACCTGCACCATACCGATCCCCTGTCCGAGTTCCAGACGCTGGCGCACAGCGCGGCCGAACTGCTCAACCGGTCGTGGATCACCCATCTGTTCCTGCCGTTCGATCTGTCGCTGCACAGCTTGGCACGACTCGAAGCGGCCATGGCAACCCTGTGCCGCATGCAGCCGTTCGACGATCCACCGCCGGCGCTGGTGCTTCTCCTAGGAGCGTACGTCGGCGAAACGCTCAGGCTGGCCCATCGCGGTGAGTGGTCCGGCACCACGACGTCATCGCGCGCAGCAAACGTTCGCGCGGGCTCCCACGTGTGGCATCCGTTCGTGAGCGTACGCGTGTGGCTGACCTCGGGGGGGAGCAAGTCGCTATTTGCCGAGATCGCGACCGGTCTGGCTCGCCCGGGGACGTTGGCCTGGCAGACGTGCTCCGACGTCAAAGCGCGGCCGCTGACGCTCTGGCAGGGGGACGTCACCGCCGAACACCTGCCCGCCTTGGCTCGCGCCGTTCAGACGTCACCGTGGGCCGTGGCGTGCGAGCTCCTGCACCAGTCGCCCCTCGACGGCACGGTCGAAAGTCTCGACGCGCTGGAGCAACTGCTCAGAACTCTGGCGGGCTCGGGACGCAGTTGGACGGGCAAGGAACCGTGGTTGCAGCGTCTCGCCCTGCTCGCGGGCTCCTACGTGGGAGAAATCATTCGCGCTCACAGTGGTGCGGTCTGGGCCGATCCTCTAGACCCGCAGAGTCAGCTCGGTTTCAGTCTCGAACTGCCGACGGGGCGCATCATCACGCCGCTGCGACACGTCGTTCGCCGTGCAACGACGCAAAAACCGCTCGACCTCGAACTGTACGTCACGGCGATGCTCGGTCGAGCTGGCTGAGTGAGTGTACGGCGTTAGGCGACTGACGTGCTATAAGGCCGTCGATGGTCGAAGACGTGACGGTACCTTTCGCTCCCGGGGAGCTGATCGCCGGCAAGTACCGAATGGACCGCGTGATCGG
>QJWJ01000351.1 GCA_003235365.1 Deltaproteobacteria bacterium | reverse complement strand
TGAACCGCGTCATCGACTACATCGAACGTCACCTGCAAGAGGAACTATCTGTGGAGCAGCTGGCGAAGGTGGCTCGCTCGTCCAAGTACCATTTTCAACGCCAGTTCCGGGCCTATACCGGTGTTACCGTGGCCCGGATGATCCGCATTCTGCGGCTGAAGCGTGCGGCGTTTCGACTCGCCTTCAGTCCGAGGTTTCGGATCATCGATGTCGCGCTCGAAGCCGGGTTCAGCAGTCCTGAAGCGTTCTGCAGAACCTTCAAAAGTGCGTATGGGCAGAACCCCTCCGACTTTCGTGCGTCACCAGACTGGTCGGAGCTGTCCGCGCGGGGATCACGCCCACATCCAACGTCCACCCCATTTGTCACCTCGGGAGCAAT
This sequence comes from Deltaproteobacteria bacterium, assembly GCA_003235365.1. Lineage (GTDB taxonomy): Bacteria > Myxococcota_A > Polyangia > Polyangiales > Polyangiaceae > SZUA-265. Next base: position 7,837 of record QJWJ01000351.1, on the reverse strand, counting down.
CCACATGAAGATCGATGTCATTCACTTCCCAGAAACTCCAGTCGCGGTGCTCGAACATCGCGGAGCGCCCCGGCTACTGATCCAGAGCGTCGGGAAGTTCGTGGCTTGGCGCAAGAGCAGCGGCCTGTCGCCTCTCGAGACGAGCCAAACGTTTGGCATTCCCTACACCGATCCGGAGCAAACGCTCGAAGCGGACTGGCGTTTCGACATCTGTGGCACGGTCAGCGCTCCGGTACCTGACAACCCGCACGGCGTCGTCTCCAAGACGATTCCAGGTGGGCGTTGCGCCGTTGCACAGCACAACGGCTCCACCGATCGCATCAACGAAACCCTGCTGCCGATGTACGAGGACTGGCTTCCGGACAGCGGCGAAGAGCTGCGCGATTTCCCCTGCTTCTTCGAGTACGTTCGCCGGATGCCCGAGGTGGCAGAGCACGAGCAGCTCACACGTGTATATCTTCCCCTGCGGTGAGCGTGCTCAACGGACATCCAGTTGGGGCAGTGGCGAGGTCCCAATGGGGGCACGGGTCACCCGCGTCGCGGCCTCGCGTCTCAGTCACCCATCACGAGCAGCGCGTCAAACTGGTCGTTGTGGGGTAATTGGGGTTCGCTCAGTTCGGCGCGGCGGATTGCGCGGACGCTCAGTACGTCGTTGTCCGTTCGGCGCTCGAAGCGTCGCGGCACCGCGCTTCGGTGGCAGTGGCCCATGCCGGCGATGATCACTAGTCGCGAAGTCTGAGGCGCGGCGGCGAACCACTCGGCGGCGCTTTCGGCCATCGTTTCGTCCCAGACGACCTGAGCGGCGTACATCGCCGCCAGCGGGTCGTTATCGGGACTCGCCGCTCCCTGGCTCTGATGGCTCTGGTGGCTGGGGTGGCCGTGTGCGTGCGCTGGATGAGCGGGCTGAGCGTCGCTCGACGGGGCTTCGGGCGGTGTGGCTGTGTCTTGCTCGGTCGTCGGGTCCGGGGGAGCGGGATTCACGTGCGCCTCGGCAGTCTCACCCTCACCTGGTGCGTGCGAAGCTTTCGGCGTGGCATCGGACGGGTTCGTCGCTCCGGCAGCGGATTCGCGGTGCTTTGCGGTTGTCGCTGCGTCGTGTTTCGGCTCGCTCGACGCGTGTCCTGGATGGTGCTGCATCGCCGCCGTGAAGAACGCGCGGTGCTCGGGGACGTCGAGCTCCAGCTCGGGCAGTTGACTGCGCAGTTGCTCGGAGATCCCCGACAGGCCTTGGCGCGCGACTCGACGTGTCCAGTCCTTGGGCGCGTTGAGCCCCAGCAGCGCTGCGCCGCGGGCTGTCGCAGCGTCGAGCAGCGGGCGGTACAAGTCGTAGTCGAAGCCCCAGCGCTCGGCGTAGCCCGACTCGGCGACGAAAGCCGAATCGTCGAGCTTGCCGGCGCGCTTGGCGTCGAGAGAGCTTTGTTGCGTGCGGTCGAACATCTCGAAGCCGACGGCGAATCGTTCACCCGCGGCCTGTGCCCGTTTGCCGACGGTTTCGATCACTTGCCACTGCACCCAGTGGTGGCCCGGATCCGTGTGCGTCTCCCCCACGCACACCACACGTCGACTGAGCAACAGCTGGCGCGTTTCGGCTTCGGACAGGTCGCGGCCCGAGACGCGGGCGACGAACGGCGTCGCACTGTGCGCGACGATGTCGGGGTCGTGTTCACTGCTCGGGTGTTGGGCGGATTGCGGGCTCACGGCGCAGCCCAGCGCGTTGATGCCCAAAGCGCTCGCGCACAGGACCGTCGCAAGCGCGTGGACGCGCGGCGCCAGCGACCCAGCGCCGGGGAGCTGCCGCCCAAGGGGTTGAACTGCACCCGCGCTGTGTGATGCGGCGACTGATGACGGCCAGGGACGTAACCCCCCCCACGAATTCGAACTCGGTCGACTGGGGCGTTTCATCGCTCTGGCCCGCTCTCGGTTGGTGTGCTCGGGAAAGCTTGCGCAGCAAGCGTGTTCAGTAGCTGCGGTCTCGCAGCTCGTCGGGCAACAGCAGGCTGGGCTTGCCGCTGGCGACGATCCACAGCTGGTGGGCGGCTCGGGTCGCCGCGATGTGCAACAGGTGCCGTACCTCGTCCTCTTCCGGGTAGGTCGAGTCGGTGACGTCGATGAGCACCACGTAGTCGAACTCGAGGCCTTTGACCTGACGCACGTCGGTGACGTCGATGCCCGGTTTGAACGGGAAGTCTTGCTGGGCGATGCGGCGTAGCCGCGGCGTTTCGGCGCGGTGCAGGCCTTGGTGGAAGACGTCGGCTTGCTCGGGGTGCCGCGCGATGACGGCCACCGAGGCGCGCGGTTCGGCGTCCATCAAGTCTTTGAGCGCTTCGGCCAAGAAGCCCACGGCCTCACCGCTGTCGGCGAAGCGAAATAGCTCCACGGGCGCGCCCGCGCGGGTGGCCGTGGGAGTTTCGGCGGGCGCCAGGTGACCGAGCACGTCGCGGGCAAAGTCGATGATCTGTGCCGTGGAGCGATAGCTGACCTGCAGCGGCTCGATCGCGACATGCGAAAAGCCCAGTTCGCCCAGGGCCGCGTCCCAGCCGGAAAAGCCGTTGTCCATGTGGAGGCGCTGAGCGACGTCCCCAGCGAGGGTGATGCTCTGGGCGCGACTGACACAATGCAAGATCACCGACAACTCGACCGGGCTCAAGTCTTGAGCTTCGTCGACCAGCACGTGCTCGTAGACCAAGGGCTCCTTGGTGCCGGCGCGCTGGATGGGGCCACGCAGGTTCAGCCACAGCAGCAGTAGCAGCGTGTCGTCCTCGACGTCGAGGGTTGCGAGCTCCTCGAGTGAACGGCCGTCGATCGCCTGGTAGTCGTCGTCGTCGGTCGACGCGCTGGCTTTGGCGTCTCGTTCCTCTTCGTTGGTATCGAGCTCCCCGAGCACGGCCGTACAGCGCAAACGACACCACTCGAGCGCACGCGACAGTTCGCGCTCCCCGAGGGGCTGATCTGCGGCCGAGGCGGGCGTCCGTGACTGTCGTTCGGCGAGCACCGCCTCGATGCGCCCGCGCTCGGTCAAGATGTCGACCCACGCGGTGACCAGATCCGCCGACCTGTTCAAGATGCGGTCGACCACGCGCGCCATCGCGTGTTGTTCGGAGGTCGACAATCGATCACCGTTGCGCTCTGCCCAACGGCGAAAACCGTGGGCGCGGTGTGCCAACGGCTTGCCCCGGGTGGCACGCCAGGCGCCCAGGGCGGCCTCTTCGAGTTCGGCATGTGAACCCGCTGCGGCCGCTATGGCCTGTTCGGCGTCGGCGCTGGCGTCATCGACGTAGCGGTCGACCAGGGCGCGCATCATCGGGTGCTTCTTGAACCGCGTGACGACGGGTGGCGTTTCGTCCGAGTAGCGCTGTGGGAATTCGGGCATCAGTTGCTGCCGCAACTTGGCCGCCCACGACTCGTAGGTGCGCACCGCCACGCCGTGCACGTCCAACGCTGGCAGCACCTGCGAGATGTAGCGCGCCAGACCGTCGTTGAACACGACGACCAGCATGCGGTCCGCGCGGAAGCGCCGCGGATCTTGATAAGCCAGATACGCCAAGCGGTGCAGCCCGATGGTCGTCTTGCCGCTGCCGGCGCCGCCCTGGATCACCACCAGGCCCGAGTCGGGGCGGGTGATCAGCTCGAATTGGCGTGGATCGATCAGTGCGGTGATCTCTTTGAGGTGTTTGTCCTCGGTCAGATCCGCTTCGTCTTCACCGATGCCCAAGCGCCCCGGCGCGCGCTGTTGCTCGGCGCGGGCGGCCGTGCCCTGCCCGCCCTGGAGCTTCACGCTGCTGCCGCCGCGCTTCCAGTCGCCGTTGCCCGGTTTGAGAAACGTGCCGTCGGGGGTGACGATGCGACGCAGCCGCGCATCCACGATCGTCACGCTGCGACGCACGACCACTTCGCCCTCGACTTCACGGTCGCCGAACACCTCTTCGTACTCGTCGCCCTGGGCGTAGCGGTAGTAGAGCCGGCTCACTGGCGCGTCGCGCCAATCGACGATGCGCACCCCCGCGCCGGAATCGAGGTACGTCGATCGGCCGATCAACACCTCTCGAGTGCGGTCGTTCTCCCGCAAGACCATGCGGCCGAAGTAGGGTGAGTTCGGGTCGACGTAGCCCTCGGTCAGTTCGCGCTGGCGCGCCGCGATGCCTTGCAGCCGCTCCATCTGTTCGAGCAGCGGCGGTACATCCTCCATACGCGCTGCGGCGATCTCGTCCCGCAGGGCGAGCAGCTGGGTGTCGTAGTCGATCTTCTTGCGCTCGGGGCGCTCCTTCTTGGCCTCGAGGTGGCTGACGATGCGCTGCAAACAGCGCGTCTCCTCGGCGACGACCGTCTTCAGTTCTTTGTCCGCATCGGCGGGCAAGTGCTCCGTGGGGGGGTCAGTCACTGGTGCTCGAGGGAGGACCCGGGGCAAAGGGGGCGAAATTGCCGCAGCCGTCCCCCCTAGCATCTTTTGATGGCTTGATGCAGGCTTTTTTTCCCAGGTCTCGTCCGCGTGCCGAGATCACTCTGACTTCATTGGAGCGCCCTGCCAAATGGAGCGCCCTGCCAAATGGAGCGCCCTGCAACTTCACCGTTCCGCGAAACGACCCCGCGCGGTGGGGCGTCCGCGCTCGCAGCGCCAGCGGCGCGCCGGTGGGCCGCTGGGCGTAAATACACACAGCGGCCTGCGACCGTAAGGCATCACGGGGCTTTGAGTCCGATTGCGTTTCGACGATACTGCCGGTGATGCTCGACAAACAGGAAGTGTTCGACTCCGTTCGGGAGTACCTCATGAACCACCCCGAGGAGCTCGTGCGCTTCGTCAAGAATGCGTTCTTGCTACGTGTGGGCTTGCCGCTGGATGCGCTGCGCTGGGTTGCCGCTCGCGCGGGCGGCCGCAAGGCACCCAAAGACGTGCAAATCGAAGCGGTGCCGCCCGGAGTTCGCGTCGGGGCAACCGTCGATCTGATGGGCACGGTCGTCCGGGCTTCGTTCATCTTGTACATCGACGAGGTGCGCATCAACTCGAACGAGCTGCGCATCGAAACCCGTTTGGCGGACGTCGCCTTGAAGCTGTTGTCCGAATCGGACTCTCCGGTCGCCACCCTGCTCAAGTCTGGTGCGCTCGATCTGAGCAAGCCCGGCAACCTCGTGGCATACATGCCCAAGCGACCGCCGTTCATCGTCGAGGCTGACGGCGACCGCATCGTCGTGGATCTGATGAAGCATCCAGCGCTCGGCAACGAAAAGGTCGAACGCATCCTGTCGCTGGTCACACCGTTGATCACCGTGGGTGCCATTCGCACGGATTGGGAACACCTCGACGTGGTGTTCAAGCCGTTCCAGCACGGGCTCGCCAAGGCGTTGGAAGAGGTCAAGAGCCACCTCTGAGCGCCCCTGTCTGCGACGACGTTTTCTTCGAGCCCTTCCCTCGCGCGAGCCGAGGCCCGCGCTGGCGAGCGCTCAGGATGTCGTGGCTTCTTCGAGTTCGGCCTCGACCGGGGGCTTCGGCGTGGGGCCTCTGAGTGACGCCAGCAGGTCGGCGATGCGTTTGCGCGTCGGTGGGCGTGTGAACGCGATGAGCGGTAGGAGCGACATCACGAAGAAGATGTAGCTGATCGCCGTGAAGCGGTCGTCGATGTACACGCTGTGGGCGAACATGATCTGGCTTCCCGCTGCTGCCACCAGCATGGCGGGACCGAGACTCGGACGCAGCCGGATCAGCGACGCGAAGGCCACGAACATCACGAAGTAGTAGCAAGTGATGTTCGTCAGCGAGCCGACCAGCGGCAAACTCATCGGCAACGCCACCCAGAAATGGCGGCACTTCGACAGCACCCAGACCGTCCACAGGGCGAGGCCGAGCCAGATCGCGACGGAAACCGGGCGCCATGCTTGCATGCGCTCGAGGCGGCCCTTCTTCCAGCCTTCGAAGGGGTCGTCGTGGCTGTCGTCCTTGGCGAAGCGCATGCGCCCTTCCCAGCTGTGCTCGAACAACACCTGCATGCCCATGTGATTGGTCAGCGGCGTCTTGTTGTGCAGGGCGATGTGCGAAGCGAATGCCTTGTAGCTGTCGGGGCCGGCCACGACCATGCTGGCCGGTACGAGCACCGCGGCGCAGACGGCGCAGCCCGCCACGAAGCGCTTGTGATCGGGATGGATGGTGCGATGTCGCAGCCAGTGCAGCGCAATCATTGCCGCCCAGCCGAAGCCGGCGGCGAGTGGGAACACGCGCAGCAAGCCGGACCAGATGAACGCAGCGCCGCTCAGTGCGAAGTGCTTGCGCTTGGCCAGACACATCGACCCGATGAACAGAAATACCCAGTCTTGGCGCAGGAACGCTCCGCCCGTCCAATAGAAGTTGCCGGCGGCATTGCACCCCCAAAATACCGCGGCCACGGCAGCCACACGCCAGCCGAACGCCCAGCGCAGCATCAACAACGTCGCGGCGTGAAGCAGCACGTCGATCGACGACAGCAGTTTGAACGTCGTGTCGTTCGCAGGGCCGATGGAGCTGAACAGCTTGCCCGTCATCGTCCAGACCGGCGGCGGGTTGTAGCCGTGGTCTTTCTTCATGTTCTCCCAGTACGTACCCCGGGACTTGGACTCGAGCCATTTGACGTCGGCCTTGAACGCGTCCCAGCGCTCGGTCGAGAAGTGCGAGGTGCAGCGCTCGGGCGCGTCGAACACGTACGTGTCCGTCGCGGGCTTGATCAGGTTCTCGGCGCCGAGATCACGGATCTCTTGCTTGCGCAGTCGCGATCCGAAGCCGAGTTCCACTTCGGCCACCGCGGTGCATTCGTACAGGCGTGAGTAGCCGAGCTCTTCGGAGTATTTCGACCCCAAGTAGTAATGAAAGAACTCGTGGCGGTGGTAGTAGTCGACGTAGCGGACCGTGGGGTTGAAGAAGCTGAAGTACGCGAGGAACCCCATCACGGTGAACGTGCCGGCGGTCCAGGCCACGACCCGGCGCGACGCGGGATAGCCGGCGCGACGCGCGATGAAGTCGAACACCAGCACGGCGGCTGCCGTCAGCGCGATGCCGATCCAGATGCCGTACATCAGCTCTTCCCACGTGGAGCGCTGAAAGACGTTGCCTTCCCAGTTCTCGAACAGCACCTGCCCTGCAAAACGCCAGGGCGCGAAGATCCAGTCGGGCAGTGCTGCTGCGACGCTGGGGGCGCTGCGCAGACCGTCGAACGTGTTGTACAGGCCGGCCATGAGCGCCGCAGTCATCGCTGGGCAGGCTAGCGCAAACGCTTCGAGCGTCGCAACCGTCCGGGACCAAACCCCTGTCCCACCGCGAACGACCCGGCTCGGCACCAGGTGCGGCCGGTGGAGGGTTCGGAGGCGGTGCGGACTCTCGTCACCACCCGTCTTCACCCGCGACGCCGGGACAAAACGACGAAAGCCCGGCGCCGCCGGGCTTTCGTTCCTTCTGTCGTTCTGGTGACCCCAACGGGACTCGAACCCGTGTTACCGGCGTGAGAGGCCGATGTCCTAACCGCTAGACGATGGGGCCGTCAGCTGCGCTCGGAGAACGTCTGTTCGGGGACAAGGATTCGAACCTTGATAGCCAGAACCAGAATCTGGAGTCCTACCATTAGACGATCCCCGATTGTGGGCCCGGTTTTGTAGGCGCCACCGCGATCGGTGTCAAGCTGGCATCACGCGCCTTCGCGGCCGGCCGTCAGCGCTCCACCGCCCGGTCCAGGCGGGCCCGGGCGATGCGCGCGTCGATGGCCGCGTCCACCAGCTGCAGGCGGGCACGGCGCTGCTCGGCCTCGGCGTCGATCACGTCGCGGCTGACCGCGGCGCCGGCCTGGAATTGCTCGCGGCGCACGCGGAAGCTCTCGTCGGCGGC